>JAICLU010000105.1 GCA_025925195.1 Thermoleophilia bacterium | reverse complement strand
TCAGGAAGTCGATCGTCGGCTCGATCGGCCGGCCGTACAGCCACGACATCAGCCCGAGCGCGAACATGTTCTTCGAGCGCGCGGCCTCGCGCGACGTGACGCCCACGACGTCCGTGTGCGCGCCGCCCGGCATCGTCGTGAGCGGCACGGCGTGCACCTGATACTCCTCGAGCGATCCGTCCTCGAGCGGGTTCGCCGCGTAGCCCGCCTTCTGCAGGTTGCGATCCTTGAACGCGTCGGCGTCGACGATCAGCGTGCCGCCCTTCGGCAGATCCTTGAGGTTCGTCTTGAGCGCCGCCGGGTTCATCGCCACGAGCACGTTCGGCGCGTCGCCCGGGGTCAGGATGTCGTGGTCGGCGAAATGGAGCTGGAACCCCGACACGCCCGGCAGCGAGCCGGCCGGGGCGCGGATCTCGGCCGGGAAGTCCGGCAGCGTCGAGAGGTCGTTGCCGAGCAGCGCCGTCTCGGTGGTGAACTGGGAGCCGGTGAGCTGCATGCCGTCGCCGGAGTCGCCCGCGAAGCGGACGATCACCTGGGACAACTGCTCGACGGGCTTGCTCGGCACGGCTTACAGACAGGTATAGCGGACGGTCAGGGCGTCAGGAACAGCGAATTCCCTGACGGATCGTGCGTTGTTACGGATCGGCCGGCGCCCTCGATCGTCGCGCCGAGCAGCCGCGCCGTTCCGGACGGCGCCGCCGCGGCGCCGCGGCTCTCCCAGGTGTTGACCCCGACGTGGTGGTGGTAGCCGTTCCACGACAGGAATGCCGCCTGGTTCCCGAACTGCGCCATCACGTCCATCCCGAGCTCGCCCGTGTAGAAGACGACCGCCGCGTCGACGTCCGCGACGCAGAGATGCGTGTGGCCGACGACCGTGCCGTCGGGCAGCTCGGTGCGGGACTCGGCACGCGGATCGCCGAGCTCCGCGAAGAGCGACTCGACGTCGAGAGGCAGAGTCGTCATCAGCTCGCGGACGCGTCCGTCCCACTGCTCGCGCGGCCGGTCGGCGTAGATCTCGATCCCGTGGCCGTCGGGGTCGCGGAGGTAGATCGCCTCGCTGACGGCATGGTCGGACAGCCCCTCGAGGCCGACCTGCGCCTGGGCGGCGTGCGCGAGCCAGCACGCGAGGTCGCGCCGCGACGGCAGCAGCAGAGCGACGTGGTACAGCCCGGCGTACCCGCGCGCCGACCCGGCGCCGGGCTCCTCGACGAAGCGGACGAGCTCACGGTCCGCGCCGAGCGACGCCCGACCGCCGTCGCGCGACAGGACGCGCAGCCCCACGACGCGTTGCCAGTACTCGAGCGTCCGCTCGAGATCCGACGCGACGAGCTCGACGGGGCCCATGTGCACGATTCGATTATCCCTGCGTGTGCTTGATCTGTGCCTCCTTTCGCTGCGCGTCGGCCAGCGAGAGGTGCCCCGAGCAGACCTGCGTGTTCAACTCGTTCTCGATCGAGTCGACCGTCGCCGCCCGCGGATATGGCTCGGGCCAGAGGTTCTGCGGATCGGTCGGATCGCCGCCGAGCTCGAGCGAGACGAGATGGTCCTCCTGATACGCCGACATCGGCCCGTGCTCGCCGTATGCCCGCATCTGTCGCCGCTTCAGGGCATTCGTGTAGTCGGTCGGCGGCCGGACGGTCCGCGTCCAGCCCGACCGGCAGATCGTCGCGCCGATCGTCGCCTGCGTCACGGCAGGGTTGAGCACACCCGGCGTGCGAGCGGGATCGGCGACGATCGAGGGCACGGACGAGCGCCGCACGTAGAGGACGAGCGCGAGCGCCGCCATGCAGATCGCCGCCGCGACGAGAACGCGGCCTGTTGTCACGGCTGGCGACGCTAGGCGAGCACGGGGCCCTGCGCAAGACGCTCTTGCGGACGCGTCTTCACGAGCGCAGCCCCGACGAGACCCCAGACGCAGTACGCGACCCACGGGTCGCCGATCACGTCGGTCTGCACGGCGAGCGCGAGGATGGCCGCGAAGCCCGCCGCCGCCCTGAACGACCCGCTGCGCGCGAGCCCGATGAGGCCGGCGAGCCCCCAGGCGATCCAGAGCAGCGACCCGAGCACGCCGAGCTCGACGCCGAGCTCGGTGTAGTTCGACTCGCCCGCCTTGATCCGCGTGTCCGTGCGCGAGGCGACCTGACCGACGTTGCCGAGCCCGTAACCCTGCGGATGGTCGATCATCGTCCGAACTCCATCCTTCAGCGCCTGCCAGTGCTCGTGCAGCGACGGCTCGTTCGAGCTCGTCGCCGAGAACGAGCCGGTCGGGCCGTTCTGCGAGAGCTTTTTCTGGACGGCGAGGTCGTGCTTCGTCCAGTTCCCCGTGGGGGCGACGTGCGGGAACAGGTGCGCCCAGCCGACGGCGACCGCGATCACTGCGACCGCCGCCGCGAGCTCGCGCGGCCGGCGGCGCAACACGGCCAGCACGACCAGCCCGACCGCGAGCGCCACGAGCGACGAGCGCGAGAACGTCCACAGCAGCCCGGCGGCCGCGACCACCGCGAGCGCGATCCCAAGCCGGCGCCGGTTCGCCGCGACGAGCAGCGCGACGACGAACAGGTAGCCGCTCGCGAGCGGCGACAGGAACGTCGACACGAGCCGCCGCAGGAACGGCCGGTCGCCGCCGACGTTGTAGATGAAGTTCTCCGGCAGGCCGCCGGTGCCGTTGTACCGGTAGCCGAGGTGATCGCGGAAGTACGAGACCGTGCCGTTCGTGCGCCACCACGAGATCGGGATCGCATACGCGTCGATCAGCCCCCAGCCGGCGACCGCCGCTGCGGTGCAGAGCAGCGTCCAGCCCAGCCGGCGCCAGTCCTCGCGCGTCAGGAAGAGCGACCGGCCGAGGAAGTACGCGCCGAACGGGACGACGTCGTGCCGCAGCCCGAGCGCCACCGCGCGGCTGCCGGCGGTGCCGCCGAGCGCCGACTGCGGGATCGCGGCGTACACGACGCAGAGCACGACGAAGGCGAGTGCGAGCGAGTCGACCACGCCCCAGCGGAACGGGAGCCGGCCCGCGCGGGCGGCGTCCGAGCCGACCCGGAGCAGAGCGACGGCGAGCAGGATCTCCTTCCAGGCCGTGACGGCAGTCAGCGTCGAGCCCCGAACGCCGGCGGCATAGAGGGCGACCATGACCGCGTTGTGCACGGCCAGGCCGGTGACGAACAGGAAGGCGGCCACGACGGGGCGCCGCCAGACGGCCACCGCGGCGACCGCCAGCACGAGGGCGTACGCCGCGAGCTCGACGACCGTCACGGGGCGAGCGTACAGCGGGCGGGGGCGCGAACCCCCGCCCGCTGGCCGGTCGGCCTACCAGGGCCCCCAGGGCTCCGTGCCGAGCGCGACGGCGGCCGTCGCGAGGATGGCGAGGAGGAGCAGGAACATGACGTACTGGCGATAGCGGGACACGTTTCCCACCTTTCTTTGTCGAGCGCCCCATCCGGGGCGCGATGTGGTCGAGAACGAGGGCTCCTGTCGGGCTACCAGGGGCCCCAGGGCTCGGTACCGAGGCTGACGGCGGCGGTCGCGAGAATCGCGAGGATCAGCAGGAACAGGACGTACTGGCGATAGCGGGACACGCTCCCTACCTTTCTGTCATGGGCCTTGGAGGCCCGGTTTCGGGTAACGGACGGTCGCCCGGGGCTACCAGGGGCCCCACGGCTCGGTGCCGAGCGCGACGGCGGCCGTCGCGAGGATCGCGAGGAGGAGCAGGAACAGGACGTACTGGCGATAGCGGGACACGTGGCCCACCTTTCTGTTTGAGAGCCCCTCGAACGAGGGACTCGGTTGTCGTCGCCGACCGAAACAGGGCCGACAACAGATGTCAAGTGGACATTGACGTAATCCGATCGGTCCGTCATAGTTCGAGCCGCATGAGTCCCGACGACACGCCCGCCGCAGGCGAGACGATCGGGCAGCGGCTCAAGCGCCTGCGGCTAGAACGGGGCCTGTCCCAGCGCGAGCTCGCTGCACCGGGAGTCTCCTACGCCTACATCTCCCGCATTGAGGCCGGGTCGCGACAGCCTTCCGTGAAGGCGCTGCGCCGGCTCGCGGCGAAGCTCGGCGTCACCGCCGACTACCTCGAGACCGGATCTGACCTCGATGCCGAGTCGACGCGCGAGCTGCAGCTGATCGACCTCGAGCTCGCGGTTCGCCTCGGCGAGGTCGACGGCGCCGAAGCCGGGCTCGTCGCCGTCGCGGAGGAAGCCGCGGCCGCCGGCGACCGGCGCACGCTGCTGCGCGCAAACGTTGCACTCGCGGCGCTCGCCCAGGACCGCGGCGAAGCACGGCGCGCGGTCACGCTCCTCGAGCACGCGCTCGAGGACGAGCCCTTCGACCCCGCCGGCCTCGGCGAGATCTACTCACAGCTCGCGCGCGCCTACGCCGCGGCCGGCAACGTGCACGCTGCGGTCGACCTCTTCCAGCGGTGCCTCGACGAGGTCGCCGACGGTGACGATCCGGCACTCGAAGCGCGGTACGCAACGACGCTCAGCTACGCGCTCAGCGACATCGGCGAGCTCGCTCGGGCCGAGGAAGTCGTCCAGCGCGCGATCGAGCGCGCACAGCAGATCGAGGATCCGTACATGCGAGTCCGCCTGTACTGGTCGATGGCGAGGCTCGCTCAGATGGAAGGCCGCGCGACCGTCGCCCTCGCCAACGTCCGTCGCGCGATCGCGCTCCTCCAGGCAACGGAGGACACTGTGCACCTCGGCCGCGCGCACCTGCTCGCCGCGAGCATCTCGCTGCTGCGCGACGACCACGAGGCCGCGTCCGATCATCTCGACCAGGCGGAGCAGCTGCTGGGCTCGTCGCCGCCTCCCGGCGACCACTTCGAGCTGCTCCTGCGGCGGTCGCGGGTCGCCCTCCTGCGCGGCGACGCCGAGGAGGGAGCGGCGCTCGCACGCAGTGCGCTCGAGCTCGTGCATCACAGCCCGGCCGACCAGGGCCTCGGCTTCAGCGCGCTCGGCGACGCGCTCGCGCTCCTGAACGAGTGGCAAGGGGCCGACGAGGCGTATCGCCACGCCGTCCGCCACCTGGAGGACGAAGGCCGCTGGCGCGACGCTGCCAACGGCTGCCGCGCCTGGGCTCGTATGCTGAGGCAGATGGGTCGAGAGGAACAGGCGATGGACGTGCTCGAACGCGCCGCCGACCTGGCGACGCGCGCAACGCCTGCGGACGCCCGCGTCAGCCGTTGATCGAGCGGCGGCTCGCGCCGACCGGCCCGTACTCCCTCGCCTTCTCCGCCCGGCTGTCGAGCGACGCGACGCGAACGTTCCGCGACGGGCTCCTGACGGCTGCGATCGACGGCGAGATCGCGCGGGCCTGGCAGTCGCCGGACGGCACCGTCACCGTCCGCGCCGCGACCGAGCAGGGCGTCGAGCGCCTGCGCTGGATCCTCGCGCTCGACGACGACCACTCCGAGTTCCTGCGCGCCGTGCGTCACGACGCGATGCTCGGCCCGGCCTCGCGGGCGCTACGCGGCCTGCGTCCGCTGCGGCTCGGGACGGTCGCACAGGCGCTCCTGCGCGCGTTCTGCGGCCAGCTGATCGAGGCGAAGCGCGCCCGCCGCATGGAGCAGACGATCATCCGCCGGTTCTGCTCGCCCGTCGCCGACGGGCTGCACGCAGCGCCGACGACCGGCGACCTCGCGGCGCTCGCGCCGTCGCAGCTGCGCGCACTCGGGCTGCACACGCGGCGGGCAGCCGCGCTCGTCCGGCTGTGCCGCTCGATCGAGCTCGAACGACTGCACGACGTCCCCACCGACGTCGTCGCGGCCCGACTCGACCGCGAGCGCGGGCTCGGCCCGTGGTCGATCGGCGTCGTCTGTCTCGAGGGCCTCGGCCGGCACGACTACGGGCTCGTCGGCGACCTCGGCCTGGTGAAGCTGCTGCGGGAGCTGCGCGGCCGCGAGGTGGAAGGCTGGGAGACGGCGGAGCTGCTCGAGCCGTACGGCGAGTGGAAGGGCCTCGCGAGCATGTACCTCCTCGCCGGCTACGCGCGCGGGCTGCTGCCGGTGGCGACCGCGCGCGCCGCGTAACCTCTGCGTCGTGAGACGCATCGCCATCCTCGGCGCCGGCCGCATCGGCGAGGCCCTCCTGTCGGGGCTGATCAGCTCCGGCTGGACCGACATCGTCGCGACGAGCCGCGACGAGGAGCATCTCGCACAGCTGCGCGAGCGGCACGGCGTCACCGCCACGGCCTCGAACGCCGACGCGGTCGCCGGCGCCGCCGTCGTCGTCGTGGCGGTCAAACCACAGGACATCGACGCCCTCCTGAAGCAGATCCACGACGTCGTCACTCCGGAGCAGACGGTGCTCTCGGTCGCTGCGGCGATCCCCACCGCCTACATCGAGGCTCGGCTTCCGGACGGGATCCCGGTCGTGCGCGCGATGCCGAACGCGCCCTCGACGGTGCACGAGGGGATGGCCGGGCTTGCCGGAGGCGCGCACGCGAGCGAGGACGACCTCGCACTAGCAGAGGACGTGCTCACCCACCTGGGGCGCGTCGTTCGCGTGCCCGAGTCGCAGCTCGACGCGGTGACCGCGCTCTCGGGCTCCGGGCCCGCGTACTTCGCGCTGCTCGCCGAGGCGATGATCGAGGCGGGGATCTTGCTCGGCGTGTCACGCGAGATCTCGACGACGCTCGTCGTGCAGACGATGTTCGGAACGGCGAAACAGCTTCGCGACGAGAAGATGCACCCCGTCGAGCTGCGCGAGTCGGTGACCTCGCCCGGCGGCACGACGATCGCCGCGATCCGCGAGCTCGAGCAGGCGGGCGTCCGCGCAGCGTTCCTCAATGCGATTCAGGCGGCGATGACCCGGGCAGGCGAGCTGGCGGAAGGTCATGGCTGATGGCTAGGAACATCGACATCGTCGTGCCGGAGGACCCGGCGCAGCTCGTCGCGGAGAAGCTCGCGGCGGCAGTCCATGCGGGCGGGAACATCGTGCTCACCGGGGGCGGCAGCGTCGCGCACGTGTACGAGCTCGCGGCGGCGCTCGAGCCCGACTGGTCGAAGGTCGACGTGTGGTTCACCGACGAGCGGTGCGTGCCGGTCGACGACGAGCGGTCGAACTACGGGATGGTCAAGCAGGCGCTCTTCGACCGCGTGGACGCACACGCCGTGCACCGGATGCGCGGCGAGCTCGGTCGCGAGGAGGGCTCGACGCTCTACGAGCAGGAGCTCGCAGCGGTGGAGCGGTTCGACTTCATCCTGCTCGGCCTCGGGCCAGACGGCCACGTCGCGTCGCTCTTCCCTCTGCAGCCGACGCTCGACGTCACCGAGCGGAAGGCGATCGGCGCCGAGGCGCATCTCGAGCCGTTCGTCGACCGGATCACACTGACGATGCCGATGCTGCGCGGCGCGAAGGAGATCGTCTTCTTCGCGACGGGCGAGAAGAAGGCGGACGCCTGCGTGCGGGCATTCGACGGCGAGCCGTCGCGCGAGACGCCGGGTTCGCTCGTGCGCGCGATTCGCGGCACCACGACCGCCGTGCTCGATCCGGCCGCCGCTGCGAAGGTCTAGGGAAGAAGCTCCGATGCAGGCAGGTCGACGGCGCAGTCGCGCGCGGCGGCGAGTCCCTGGAGCACGAGCACGGTGTCGGCAACGCGGACGCCCTCGAGGAACTCCGTCCGCTGCTCGAACGACTCGAGGACGTCCTCCACCGCGAGCAGGTATCCAGCCCGGTCCGTAGCCGCGATCGTCACGAGCGCGTCGGCGACGGCGGCGGGAAAGCTCTCGTCGTCGCGCAGCGTCGATCCGAGCACGCGCGCCTCGACGTCCTGCCCGAGCACGAGCAGCGCGAGCGTGCCCGCATACCTGCCGATCGGAGACTCCGCGTCGGCGGCGCCCGCGTCGAGCGCCCAACGCGCCGCGTCGGACGCGTCGTCGCCGGCGAGGAGCAGAGCCTTCATCGCGGCGATCGGACGGCCCCACGCATCGCTCGGAGCCCCGGCGTCCCACGATTCCCGGTACGTGCGCGCGGCGTCGCGAAGCGATGCCGAGGCGTCGTCGCGGCGGCCCGCCAGCAGCGCGCGGAGCCCGTCCGCCCACAGGCCGTTCGCGTGCCGGGTCAGCTCCCGCTGGTCCATCGAGAAGAGCATACGAAAGCCTGATTGACTGATCAGTCAAAGCCGGTATCGTGCTGGCTCGATGCGTCAGGCGCGCGAGGTCTTCTTCGTGGACGGGGTCCGCACCCCGTTCGGCAAGGCCGGCCCGAAGGGTCAGTACTGGCGGACGCGGGCCGACGACCTCGGCGTCAAGGCGGTGCGCGAACTGCTGCGCCGCAACCCGCAGATCCCGGTCGAGCGGATCGGCGACGTCGCGTTCGCGGCGACCGCGCAGGTGGGTGACCAGGGCCTGACGCTGGGCCGGGACGTCGCGCTCCTCGCCGGGCTGCCCGAGACCGTGCCGGGCTTCGCGGTCGACCGGATGTGCGCCGGCGCGCTCACGGCCGTGACCGCGGCGGCGGGCGAGATCGCCTTCGGCGCGGTCGACGTCGCGATCGCCGGCGGCGTCGAGCACATGGGGCACCACGCGATGGGCGACGAGGTCGACTTCAACCCGCGCTACCTCAGCGAGCGGCTGATCGACGAGAGCGCCGCCGTCATGGGCCAGACGGCCGAGAACCTTCACGACCTCTTCCCCGCGATCACGAAGGAGCGCGCGGACGCGTTCGCGCTCCAGTCGCAGCAGCGCGCAACGGCGGCGTGGCAGAACGGCGTCATGCGTGAGACGGTCGTCCCGCTGACCGTGTTCGGCGACGACGGGTGGAAGCTCGCCGAGCGCGACGAGTTCCTGCGCCCCGACACGACGATGGCGGGCCTCGCCGCGTTGAAGCCCGCGTTCCGCGCCGGCGGTCGCGTCACGGCCGGCAACTCGGCCGGGTTGACCGACGGTGCGACCGCTGCGTTCCTCGCGGCCGAGGGAACGGTCGAGGAGCTCGGTGTCGAGCCGAAGCTGCGGCTCGTCGCGTACGCCTACTCGGGCGTGCCGCCGCACCTGATGGGCATCGGGCCGGTGCCGGCAACGAAGCGTGTGCTCGAACAGGCCGGCGTCACGCTCGACGAGATCGACCTGTTCGAGCTGAACGAGCCCTTCGCCGTGCAGGTGCTGACCTGGTGCGACGAGCTCGGGATCGCCGCCGACGACCCGCGTCTCAACCCGTACGGCGGTGCGATCGCCTGCGGTCACCCGCTCGCCGCCACCGGCGTCCGCCTGATCTCCCAGCTCGCATACGGGCTCCGCGAGCACGGCGGCCGCTACGGCCTGACCGCGCTCTGCGTCGGTATGGGGATGGGCTGCGCGATCCTCTGGGAGCGCGTCTGATGCGTAGGCGCGACGGAGCATCTACAAGCGGAGGCGGCGGCTTGCCGGCGCCGGAGCAGCAGGCACTGACGGGCACGACCTTCAAGCTGAACCGCGCCGGCGAGATTGCGATCGTCACGATCGACAACGGCGAGGACTACCGCAAGCCGACGACGCTCGGCCGTTCGGCGTTCGAGTCGGCGGTCGGGGTGCTCGACGAGCTCGAGAGCGGCGACTGGGCCGCCGCGGTCTTCACCGGCAAGCCGTTCGTCTTCTGCGTCGGGGCGGACATCGACGAGTTCGGCAACGTCGAGGATCCGCGCGAGGGGATTCGCGCCGGTCACGAGCTGTTCGGCCGGATCCGCGCGCTGCCGTTCCCGACGGTCGCCGCGATCAACGGTGCCGCGCTCGGCGGCGGTCTCGAGCTCGCGCTGCACTGCACGGCGCGCACGCTCGCGTCGAACGTCCGGCACCTCGGCTTCCCCGAGGTGGCGCTCTCGATCATCCCGGGCTGGGGCGGGACGCAGCTGCTGCCGAAGCTCGTCGGCCCCGAGACCGCCGCAAAGGTCATTGTCCTGAACCCACTGCGCCAGAACAAGCTGCTGAAGGCGGTGGAGGCGCTCGAGCTCGGGATCGTCGACGCGCTGCTCGATCCCGTCGAGTTCCTCGACGAATCGCTCGCGTTCGCGCGGGACCTCGCTCGTGACAACGTGTCACAAACGCGCCCCGCGCCGGACTGGTCGGACC
>JAICLU010000119.1 GCA_025925195.1 Thermoleophilia bacterium | reverse complement strand
CTGGGGCGTAGCGACCTCGGCGTTCCAGATCGAGGGCAGCCTCGACGTGGACGGACGCGGCCCGTCGATCTGGGACGACTTCCCGAGCGACGCCGGCGAGACAGGCGCCGTCGCGTGCGACCACTACCGCCGCTGGCGCGACGACATCGAGCTGATCGCCTCGCTCGGCGTCGACGCGTACCGCTTCTCGATCGCCTGGCCTCGCATCCTCCCCGAGGGCGGCGGCCGCATCGAGCAGCGTGGCATCGACCACTACTCCCGGCTCATCGACGCACTGCTCGAGCGGGGGATCGAGCCGGTCGTGACGCTGTTCCACTGGGACCTGCCCGCGAGCCTCGACTGGCGCGAACGCGACACGGCCGAGCGGTTCGCCGAGTTTGCAACAGTTTGTTACGAGCGCTTCGGCGACCGGGTCGACTGGTGGCTGACGATCAACGAGCCGTGGATCGTCGGGCTGCTCGGCTTCCTGCTCGGCCTGCACGCGCCGGGGATCGAGGGCGACCTGCTCGGAGAGGTGAAGGCGTTCCACCACATGCTGTACGGCCACGGGCTCGCGACTCAGGCCTACGGCGGCGACGGCAACGTCGGCATCGCGCTCAACCTCTTTCCGCACTACCCCGCGAGCGACGATCCGGCCGATGTCGAAGCGACGCGCGGCAGCGACGGCTACACGAACCGCTGGTTCCTCGACCCGCTCTACGGCCGCGGCTACCCCGACGACATGCGCGGCCGCTACGAGGAGCTCGTCGGCCCGCTCGACTTCATCCGCGAAGGCGATCTCGACACGATCGCCGCGCCGACCGCCTATCTCGGCGTCAACTACTACGCGCCGCGCGTCATCCAGGCCGTCCCCGGCGACAAGCCGTGGCCCTGGCGCGTGATCGTCCCGAGAGAGTGGCCGACGACCGCGGGCTTCACCGGCGGCGTCGCGTCGACCGAGGCCGGCACCCCGATCGCGCCCCACGGGCTCACCGACCTGCTCCTTCGCCTGCACCGCGACTACGCGCCGCGCGGGATCATGATCACCGAGAACGGCGCCGTGTTCCCGGAGCCGCTGCACGACGAGCGGCGCGTCGCCTTCATCCGCGACCACGTCGCAGCCCTCGACGACGCGGTCGGACAGGGTGTGCCCGTGCTCGGCTATTGCCACTGGTCGCTGCTCGACAACTTCGAGTGGAAGCTCGGCTACGCACAGCGCTTCGGGCTCGTTCACGTCGACTACGAGACGCAGGCGCGCACGATCAAGGACAGCGGCCGCGCGTATGCCGAGCTGATCCGGTCGCGCCGATGAACGTCCTCCTCGTCATGGCCGACCAGCTCGTGCCGTTCATGACCGGGCCGTACGGAGACCGCGTCGCGCAGACGCCGAACATGGACGCGCTGGCGAGCGACGGCGTCCGGTACGACGCGGCGTACACGCCGTATCCGCTGTGCTCGCCCGCACGCGCGGCCTTCATGACCGGCAACTACGCGTCGCGCTACGGCTGCTACGACAACGCGTCGCTTCTGCCGGCGGACGCGCCGACGATCGCCCACTACCTGACGCTCGCCGGCTACGAGACGGCGCTCAGCGGGAAGATGCACTTCGTCGGGCCCGACCAGCTGCACGGCTTCGCGCGACGGCTGACGACCGACGTCTATCCGGCGGCGATGGACTGGGTGCCGACGCAGGACGCCGAGGGTCGCTTCGTTCGCGGCGGGCACGCGCGCAGCTACGTCCCTCCGCGCGTGGGCGTCGTCGAGTGGACGAAGTTCCTCGCATACGACGAGGAGACGCACTTCCGTGCGCTCGAGTACCTGCGCACACCGCCCGACCGGCCCTTCTTCCTCGTGGCGTCGTACCACCATCCACACGACCCGTTCCAGGTGACGCAGGAGCTCTGGGACCTCTACGACGGCGTCGACATCCCGCTTCCCGACACGCCGACCGAGGTCGAGTGCTCGGCGATGGACGTCTGGGCGAACGAGGCGCACGAGACGGACCAGGTCGACCTGCGCGACCCGGACAACCTGCGTGCCCTGCGCCGCGCCTACTACGGGCTCGTGACCTACATCGACCGCAAGCTCGGCGAGCTCGTCGCGGCCGCGCCCGACGACACGCTCGTCATCCTGACGAGCGACCACGGCGACATGCTCGCCGAGCGGGCGATGGTCCAGAAGCGCTGCTTCTACGAGTGGTCGGCGCGGATCCCACTGATCGTGCGCCACCCCGACCGCCGCGCTGCGGGGACGAGCGTCGACACGCCGGTCTCGCTGCTCGACCTGCCGGCGACGATCCTCGACCTCGTCGGCGCGCCCGAGCGCCTGCCGATGGACGGCGGCAGCCTGCTCGAGCCGAGCGGTGTCGTCTACTCCGAGTACCACGTCGAGAAGGTGCGCGCCCCGTGCTTCATGGTGCGCCGCGGCGACCGGAAGTACGTCTACGTCCACGAGCACGGCGAGCAGCTCTTCGACCTCGCGAACGACCCGGGCGAGTGGACGAATCTCGCCGGCACAACCGACACGAAGGAGTACCGCGACTTGATCCTCGAGAAGTTCGATCCCGACGCGATCGCCGCGGACGGCGCCGAGAGCGTCAGGCGTCGCGAGCTGATCGCCCGTGCGACGGCGCTGACGCCCGTGCGCTGGGACTACACGCCGCCGTTCGACGCGACGAAGCAGTACGTCCGATGAGCATCGCACGCGAGAACGGCACCTACGCGATGGTCGCGATGGATCAGCGCGAGTCGTTGCGGACGATGTTCCGCGACCACGGCCACGACGACTCGGACGATCGTGTCCGGATGTTCAAGACGGCGGTCGCGCGCGAGCTCGCGCCGCACGCGTCGGGCTTCCTCATCGAGCCCGACTTCGTCGCGGACGTGGCGCCGCTCGTCCCGCGCGGACTGATCCTCGCCGTCGACCTCCTCGAGCAGGAGCGCGGCGGCATCGTCGAGGACACGCGGCTGCACGAGATCGACGCGGTACCGGACGGCGTCGAGGCGATCAAGCTGCTCGTCATCTGGCGCGACGACGGCCGCCGCGCGGAGCGCGTCGAGATGTGCGAGCGGTTCGTCGCGCTCGCGGGGCGACTCGGCGTGCAGTCGGTGCTCGAGCCGGTGGTGCGCGAGGACCGCCAGATCGTCGACGCGGCGCGCGAGCTCGGGGCGACTCGACCGTCGCTCTACAAGGCGCAGGCGCCGCGCGAGGGCGACGTCGTCGAACGCTGCCGCGAGATCACCGACGCGCTGCCCGTGCCGTGGGTCGTGCTCTCGCAGGGTGTGCCACGAGACGAGTTCCCCGCGGCCGTGCAGGCGGCGTGCGAGGGCGGCGCCCGCGGCTTCCTCGCGGGCCGCGCGCTGTGGACGAACACGCTCGAGGCCGACGACCCCACCGAGCTGCTGCGCACGCAGTCCGTCCCACGGCTGAAGGAGCTGATCGAGATCGTGGACCGGTACGCGGCATGAGCCTGCAGATGCGCGGCGTCATCGAGGGCTTCTACGGCGCCCCGTGGACGCACGAGGAGCGGCTCGACCTGATCCGCTTCTGCGCCGAGCACGACTTGAACACGTGGGTGCACGCGCCGAAGGACGACCCGTACCACCGGGCGAAGTGGCGCGAGCCGTACCCAGAGCCCGACCTCGAGCGCATCGGCGAGCTCGTGACGAATTGTCACAAGCTCGGCGTCGACTTCCATTACGCGATCGCGCCGGGACTCGACCTCTGCTATTCGCACGAGACCGAATGGGAGCGGCTCGTCGCGAAGATCGAGCAGGTCAGAAGCGTCGGGGCCGTCAATTTCCAGCTGCTGTGGGACGACGTCGAGCACAAGCTCCACTGCCCCGAGGACGAGGCGCTGTACGGCGGCGCGGAGCGGCCGACCGGCGCCGCGCAGGCGCCCTTCAGCAACCGCTTCGCGCGCGAGATCGAGCAGCCCGGCCCGCTGATCGTCTGCCCAATGGCGTACGCGCAGACCGGCGACGGCCCGTACCGGCGCTGCTTCCGGCCGGAGCTCGACCCGTCGATCGTCCTCTACTGGACCGGGCCGGAGGTCGTGTCGCTCGCCGTCCACCGCGACGAGCTGGACATGAGCGTCCGCCGCTACGCCGGCCACGAGCATCTGCTCTGGGACAACTTCCCCGTCAACGACTGGGACGCGAGCGTCCTCCATCTCGGGCCGCTGCGCGGACGCGATCCCGACCTGGCGCGCGGCAAGCTGCGCGGGATCATCGCGAATGCGATGGTGCAGTGCGTGCCGTCGAAGCTCGCGCTTGCGACCGTCGCCGACTGGGCGAAGGATCCGGACGCTTACGACCCGATCGAGTCGTACACGCGTGCGTTGCGCGACCACGGCGAGGAGGTGCTCGCGGCGCTCGGCGAGCCCGCGACCGACGTGCACGCCCCGGACGATCTCGAGGCAGTGTGCGAGATCCTCAAGCTCGGCGTCACCGCGCCGGTCGGCGCGGCGCTGTTGCGGCAGTTCGTGTCTTGACGGACGTCGCCGTCTTTCGGGCCACCGCGGCGGGGGTCGCCGCAGCCGTCGCGGCGCGCGACGCGGGTGCGAGCGTCGCGCTCGCGGAGCCCACCACGCACATCGGAGGCATGGTCTCCGGCGGCCTTTCGTGGACGGACGTCGGCGACGAGCGCGCGCTCGGCGGCTTCGCACGCCGCTTCTACGACGCGGCGACGTACTTTCCCGAGCCGCACGTCGCGGAGTCGATCCTGCGGGGAATGCTCGACGGCGTCGACGTCGTCGACGACCTGCCGGAGGCGGCCGTCTACGTCGACGCGTCGTACGAGGGCGACCTGCTCGCCGGGCGCGGCATTCCGTTCGCGGTCGGCCGGGAGTCTCGATCGCTGTACGGCGAGCGGTGGGCGGGGACGCAGCCGGCGTACCGGCCGTCGAAGCACAACTTCGACGCGGTGCTCTCGCCCTTCGACGACGAGGGCTCGCTGCTGCCGCACGTGCAGGAGGCGACGCCCGACGATCTGGGCGAGGGCGACGGCGCGCTCATGGCCTTCCAGTTCCGCGTCTGCCTGACCGAACGCGACCCGATCCCGTTCGAAGAGCCGGACGGATACGACCCGGCCGAGTTCACGCTGCTCGACCGCTACCGCGCCGCGCGTCCTGAGGCGCCGCTCATGGGTCTCGTGCGCGACCTGCTGCCGAACGGGAAGTGCGACGTCAACTCGATCGGCCCGTTCTCGCTCAACGTCCTCGACGGCTCGAACCGCGGCTACCTCGACGGCGACCGCGAAGCGGTGCGCGCACATCATCTCGAGTACACGAAGCGATTTCTCTTCCACGTCGCCCCGGCGGGCTGGGGCCTGTGCGCCGACGAGTTCGAGGACACCGGCGGCTGGCCGCACCAGCTCTACGTGCGCGAGGGTCGGCGCATGCTCGGCGACTACGTGCTGACCGAGCACGATCTCGTCGAGTCGCGTCCGCACCGCGACGTCGTCGCGCTCGGCTCGTACAACATCGACATCCGCGAGGTCGCGCGCACCTGGCGGCTGCTGCCCGAGTACACGCCGACGCCGGCGGTCTTCAACGAGGGCTACCTGTCGGTGCCCGTGCCGCCGTACCCGGTTCCCTACCGTTGCCTGACGCCGAGACGCGAGGACGCGACCGATCTGCTCGCGCCCGTCGCGCTGTCGGCGTCGCACGTCGCGTTCTCGTCACTCCGGATGGAGCCGACGTGGATGATGCTCGGTCACGCCGCGGGGGCGGCGGCGGCGCAGGCGGCCCGTCGCGGCGTCGCGGTGCAGGACGTCGACGTGCCGCTGCTCCAGCAATCCCTCCGAGAACAAGGACAGGTGCTCGCTCTGTGATCAGCTTCATGACCGCGAACTACGTCGCCCGCGAGGTCGGCTACGCCATGCACGGCTGGGGACACGGCGACCGGGCGACGAACGAGGCGTTCGCGCCGATCGGGACGTATCCGCAGAAGATCGACGCGCTCTTCGCCGACGTGCGGGCGCTCGGTTTCGACGCGGTCGACATCTGGGGCGCGCACCTCAGCCCCGACTGGGCGACCGACGCGCACGTGGAAGCCTGCGTCGACGCGCTCGCGCGGCACGGCTTGACGGCGACGACGTACGCGACGTGGGTCGGTCCCGCGAACGTCGAGCGCTCGTGCGAGCTGACGCTCGCGCTCGATACGACGATCATCGGCGGCGGCTTCTCCGGTGATCCCGAGACGCTCGCGCCGACCCTCGAGAAGTACGGCGTGCGGCTCGGGATCGAGAACCATCCAGAGCGGACGCCGGCAGAGGTGCTCGCGAAGATCGAGCGCGGCGGCGAGACCTTCGGAGCGACGATCGACACCGGCTGGTGGGGTACGCAGGGCTACGACGCCCCTCGGGCGATCGAGGAGCTGCGCGAGCATCTGCTGCACGTCCACCTGAAGGACGTCCTCGCACTCGACGAGCCACACGAGACCTGCCGCTGGGGCGAGGGGATCGTCCCGATCGAGGAGTGCGTGCGCACGCTGCAGCGCCTCGGCTACGAGGGCTCGATCGCGGTCGAGCACGAGCCGGAGACCTCCGATCCGACGGACGACGTCCGCGCGATGCGCGTCGAGCTCGAAGGCTGGCTCGCATGAGGGTGGCGATCGTCGGCGCCGGCAACATCGCGACGCCGTACGCGGAGCGGATCGCGGCCGCCGACGGACTCGAGCTCGTGGGCGTCACCGACGTTCAGCCCGGGCGCGCGGAGGCGCTCGCCGCGACGTTCGGCGGCAGGGCGTATGCCTCGCTCGACGAGGTGCTCGCGGACGGTGCCGTCGACGTGGTCGTCAACCTGACGCTGCCGAGCGCGCACACCGACGTGACGCGGGCGGCGCTCGAGGCGGGCAAGCACGTGCACACCGAGAAGCCGGTCGCGCTGCGCTACGACGACGCGCACGCGCTCGCTGCGCTCGCGGACGAGCGCGGCCTGCGGCTGTCGTGTGCGCCGGCGACGCTGCTCGGCGAAGCACAGCAGACGGCGTGGAAGCACGTCCGGGACGGCAGCCTCGGCAAGGTGCGCGCGGTCTATGCCGAGGCGAACTGGGGCCGGCTCGAGCGGTGGCATCCCTCGCCGGAAGGCCTCTACCTCGCAGGCCCGCTCGTCGACGTCGGCATCTACCCGCTGACGATCCTGACCGCGATGTTCGGGCCGGTGCGCCGCGTGTCGGCGTACGCGACGACGATCCAGCCCGAGCGCGTGCGCAAGGACGGCGTGGCGTTCACGCTCGAGACGCCCGACCTCTGGGTCGCCGCCCTCGAGTTCGACGACGTCGTCGCCCGCCTGACCGCGACGTTCTGGATCCCGGCCGGCAAGCAGCGCGGAATCGAGTTCCACGGCGAGGACGCCGCGCTGTGGATGCCGACTTGGGCGGAGTTCGACTCGCGCCTGCTGCGGACGACGAACGGGGAGGACTACGAGCCGGTGCCGTACCTGCGCGAGCCGTACCACGGCATCGACTGGTCGCGGCCGCTCGTCGACCTCGCCGAGTCGCTCGAAGCGGGCCGGCCGCAGCGGATGGGAGCCTGGCACGCGGCGCACGTCGTCGAGGTGCTGAACGGAGCCGACACTGCGCGCCGCGAGGGCGGGGCGGTCGAGATCACCTCGACGTTCGATCCGCCGCTGCCGCTGGAGTGGGCGACGTAGCGGGCGCCGGGGTCTGCCTGCGTCGGCTCGGCCACCAGCTGTGCTCGCCGAACAGCGCCAGCAGCGCCGGGATCAGGAGCGTTCGCACGACGAAGGTGTCGACGATGACGCCGATGCCGATCGCGACAGCGAACTCGCGGAACGGCGCGATCGGGACGATCGCGAGCATCGCGAACGAGCATGCGAGGGCGACGCCGGCGATCGAGATCGCGCGGCTCGCCCGTGGAACGGCGACGCGAATCGCCTCGCCCATCGTCCGGGAGTCGGCCTCCTGCCAGATGCGACCGACGATGAACAGGTTGTAGTCCGTCCCGAACGACAGCAGCAGCACGCCGACCGCGAGCGGTACGAAGTACGTCAGGTCGGACGTGTCGAAGATGCTGCGCAACACGTAGGTCGTCAACCCGAACGTGGCCGCGATGGCGAGCGCGCTGCTCCCGACGAGCAGGACGGGCGCGACGAGCGATCGCAGGAACAATGCGAGCAGGACGAGGTTCACGGCTGCGGCGGCGAGCCCGATCCACAGCAGATCGTGGCGCACGCGGGCCGTCGTCTCCTGGGCGAGTGCGGTGTCCCCCGCATAGAGGACGTCGACGTTCGCGAGCCCGGCGCTCGACAGCAGACCCGGCATCGCATGTCGCAGGCGGCTCAGGTCGTCGATGCCCGCGGAGCTGTACGGGTGGTGGCGGAAAGCGACGAAGTAGCGGACTGCATCGCCCGATCTCGTCCGGAAGGTCAGCGCGTACTTCCGCGGCAGCGGTGCCATCGCCGCACCGACCACGGCTCCGACCTCGCGCTGGTCGGCGAGCGCGCGCGAGAGGCGGCGGAGCCGCTTCGGCTGGAGTGCGATGCCCGGCGCGCGCAGGACGATCTCGGTCGGCGCGACGATCCCGCCGGTGAAGCCGGCCTCGGCGGCCGCCGCCGCGCGGCTCGGCGGCGTCGAGTCCTGGAGCCCGCGGATCGGCGTCAGTGCGAGCCGGGTGAAGCCGAGCCCCGATGCCGCGATCGCCAGCGCTCCGCCGACGACGACGATCGTCGGCACCGCGGCGAGCCGGCGGCTCGTCACGCTCGCGATCCCGCGGCGAACGGCCGAGCCGGCACGCATCAGCAGCGGGTCGCGCGTGCGCTCCTCCCGCAGGCCGGGCCAGAACATGAGCCTGCAGAAGATGCGCATGCACGCAGGCACGAAGGTCACCGAGACGGCGAGGCTGACGAGCACGACGACCGCCATCGCCGGCCCGAGCGTCTGGACGAAGCCGATGCTCGCAAGTCGCAGCGTCGCAAGGCCGGCCGCGACGATAACCCCGGCGGTGACGATGATCGGCAAGACGTCGGAGGTGCCGTTCCGCGCGGCGCTCGCAGGGTCTTCGCCGCGACGGATGCGTCCGCGCATTCCCGACAGGAAGAAGACGGAGTAGTCGG
>JAICLU010000046.1 GCA_025925195.1 Thermoleophilia bacterium | reverse complement strand
TTGTACTTCGCGACGCGGTCGCTTCGCGCCGGCGCGCCCGTCTTGATCTGGCCGACGCCGAGCGCGACTGCGAGGTCGGCGATCGTCGCGTCCTCGGTTTCGCCGGAGCGGTGCGACATCACCGCGGTGTAGCCGTTCTCCTGCGCCAGACGGACCGCCTCGATCGTCTCGGTCAGCGTCCCGATCTGGTTGACCTTGACGAGAATCGAGTTCGCGACGCCTCGGTCGATGCCCTGCTGCAGCCGCTCGGGGTTCGTCACGAACAGGTCGTCGCCGACGAGCTGGACCCGGTCGCCGAGCGCGTCGGTGAGCGCCTTCCAGGCCTCCCAGTCGTCCTCGGCGCAGCCGTCCTCGATCGAGACGACGGGGTACGCGTCGACGATGCCGCGCCAGAACTCCGGCAGCTCGCCCGAGCCGAGATCGCGTCCTTCGAAGCGGTACCGGCCGTCGGAGTAGACCTCGCTCGTCGCCGGGTCGAGCGCGATCGCGATCCGGTCGCGGTTGCCGGTGCGCTCGGCGGCCTCGAGGATCGCCTCGATCGCCGCCTCGCTCGACTCGAGATCGGGCGCGAAGCCGCCCTCGTCGCCGACGCCGGTCGCAAGGCCGCGGTCGCCGAGCACCTTCTTGAGCGCGTGGTAGACCTCGACCCCGACCTGCAGCCCTTCGGCGAACGACCCGGCGCCGACGGGGACGACCATGAACTCCTGCAAGTCGATCGAGTTCGTAGCGTGCGCGCCGCCGTTGATGACGTTCATCATCGGCACCGGCAGCGTCGTCGCGTCCGCACCTCCCAGATGGACGAACAGCGGCTCGCCGGCATCGACCGCCGCGGCCTTTGCGACCGCGAGCGAGACGCCGAGGATCGCGTTCGCGCCGAGCCGGCCTTTATTCGGCGTCCCGTCCAGCTCGATCAGCGCGCGGTCGACCGCCTCCTGCCCGACGGCGTCCAGCCCGCGGATCGCGTCTGCGATCTCCCCGTTTGCATTCGCGACCGCCTGCGTCACGGCCTTGCCTCCGTATGCCTTGCCGCCGTCGCGGAGCTCGACGGCCTCGTGTACGCCGGTCGACGCGCCTGACGGAACCGCTGCGCGACCGACCGCGCCCGACTCGAGCTGGACGTCGACCTCGACCGTCGGGTTCCCGCGCGAGTCGAGGATCTGACGGGCGTGGACGGCGGCAATGCGACTCATTCGGTTCTCTCCTTGGCGAGGTCGAAGTAGCGGTCCTGCTGCTCGAGCGGCAGCGTTGTCCAATCTTCGCCGTTCTCGCGCGCGAGCTGCTCGGCTGTTGTCACACGGTCGCGAAAACGGGCCGTCGCCCGGCGCAACTCGAGCTCGGGATCGACGTCGAGCTTGCGCGCGACGTTGACCGCCGCGAACAGCACGTCGCCGAGCTCATTCGGCGCGAAGTCCTCCTTCAGCTCGCGGATCTCGTCGTCGAGGTCGGCGACCGCTCCCGCGAGGTCCGGATACTCGAAGCCCACCGCCTTCGCGCGCTGCTGGACCTTGCGGGCGAGGAGCAGCGCGGGCAGTGTCTCCGGCACCTCGTGGAAGACGCCCTCACGGCCTTCCTGGTCGCGCTTGATCCGATCCCAGTTCTGCCTGACGCGCTCACCGGTCTCGGCCTCGACGTCGCCGAAGACGTGCGGGTGGCGGCGCACGAGCTTCTCGTGGATCACGCGCGCGACGGATTCGAGATCGCCCTGCCCGCGCTCCTCCAGGAGGAGCGCGAGGAAATAGACCTGGAACAGCAGGTCGCCGAGCTCGTCGAGCAGCTTCGCGTCGTCGCCGGCGAGTGCGGCGTCGGCGACCTCGTACGCCTCCTCGAGCGTGTGCGGCACGATCGTGCGCTCGGTCTGCTCGCGATCCCAGGGGCACTCGCGGCGCAGGCGCTCCGTCAGGTGCTGCAGATCGAGCAGTGCCCGCTCGAGGGCTACGGCGCTATCCCGTCGTCGTCGCCGGTGCGGTGGACGTCGCTGTCGTGTCCGTCGTCGCAGTCGGCTCGTAGCCGGCCTGATAGCGGATCTTCGACTTGAAGTCCTTCTTCATCGAAGCGACCCACGCATTCATCGCGTCGGTCTTCTTCGACTGCTGAAGCTGCTGCTTGATCGACGCCTTGACGCTGCTCAGCGGCGTCTGCTTGGACGGCTTGACGTCGGAGAGCGCCTGGATGATGTGCCAGCCGTACTGCGTGTGCACCGGCTTGGAGATCTCGTTCGTCTTGAGCGCGAACGCCTCCTTGTCGAACTGCGGCACCGTCTGGCCCTTCGACACGGTCAGCTTGCCGCCGTTCGCGGCCGAGCCCGGGTCCTTCGAGTACTTCTTCGCGAGCTTCGCGAAGTCGCCGCCGGCCTTCAGCTGGGCGTACAGCGAGTCGGCGAGCTTCTTGTTGTTGACGAGGATGTGCCGCACGTCGCGGCTCGCGGCCTGCGAGTAGTTGCTCTTGTGCGCGTTGTAATAGCTCTTGATGTCGGCGTCGGTGACCTTCACGTCCGCCGTCACCTTGTTGTAGATCTTCTCCGACAGGATCTGGGCGCGCAGGTCCTGCTTGATCTGCGGCTCGGTCAGGCCCTGCGACTTCAGCTGCGCCTGATACTTCGTCTGGCTGCCACCGAAGTACTGCTGCTTGATCTGCTTCAGCCGCGCGTCGACGTCCTTGGCGGTGATCGTGATGCCGAGCGTCTTGGCCTTCTGCTCGAGCTCCGACTGCTGGACGAGGTACTGCAGCGCCTGGTCCTGCAGCGACTTGTAGGCGGTCGTGCCGGCCTTCGGGAACGCGGTCTTGCGCGCCTTGTACGTGCGCTTGGCGCCGTCGAGCAGGAAGTTGAACTGCGCCTTCGTGATCGTGTCGCCGCCCACCACCGCGACGGCATTGGCAGGAACGCTCTTCGAACCGCCGCCGCACCCTGCGGCCACGAGGAGGACGAGCACGGTCAGCAGTGCAACAGGCAGAAAGCGAAGTCTCATGAAGATCCCAAAGGTCGGAGGCAGCGTCGAAGCCAGTGGCTCAGGCCGCCTGGCGAGACTCCACGATAGCATCGACGAGCCGCAATGCCTGGGGAAATCCCTGGTCGGACCTAAGAGTTACCTCTCGATTTCCGACCGCGTAGACGGCGGTGTTCATGCGGCTGCGCAGCTCTTTCAGCTCGGACGAGCCGAGCACGAGCCGCCCGACGGTCGCCTTGCCGCCCCGCCAGACGAGGTAGTCCGCACCGAGCCGGGCGAGCTTGATCTTGGCCTCCTGGATCGCGAACAGGTGCTCGACAGGCTCCGGCAGCGGCCCGTAGCGATCCTCGAGCGACGCCTGCAGCTCGCGCAGCTCGTCCTCGGTCTCGGCGAGCGCGAGGCGGCGATGGATGTCGATGCGGAGCGCCTCGGACGCGACGTACTGCTGCGGGACGTAGGCGTCGATGCGCGCGTCGACGCGCACCGGCCGCGCCGCGACGCGGCGCTGACCCTGCAACTCCGCCACGGCCTCGTTCAGCAGCTCGACGTAGAGCTCGAAGCCGACCGCTGCGACGTGGCCCGACTGCTCGGCGCCGAGCAGCTCGCCGGCGCCGCGGATCTCGAGGTCGCGCATCGCGATCGCGAAGCCTGCCCCGAGCTCGGTGTGGTCCGCGAGCGTCGTCAGGCGCGCACGCGCCTCCGGTGTCAGCTCGCGCGCGTCGGGATACATCAGGTACGCGTAGGCGGTCGCGTCCGAGCGGCCGACCCGGCCGCGGATCTGGTAGAGCTGCGCGAGCCCGAGCGTGTCTGCGCGCTCGACGATCAGCGTGTTCGCCTGCGGGATGTCGAGGCCCGACTCGATGATCGTCGTCGACACGAGCACGTCGGCGTCGCCGCGGAGGAACGCGTGCATCTTCTCCTCGAGCTCCTTCTCGCGCATCTGGCCGTGCGCGACGAGGAACCGGAGATCGGGGCACAGCTGCTGCAGGTGTTCGGCGCGATCCTCGATCGTCTCGACGCGGTTGTGGAGGTAGAACGCCTGCCCGTCGCGTTCCTTCTCGCGCTCGAGCGCGAGCTTGACGACCTCGTCGTCGTATTCGCCGACCGTCGTGCGAATCGGAAGCCGCCCTTCGGGCGGAGTCTCGATGATCGAGATGTCGCGCATGCCGGCGAGCGACATATGCAGCGTGCGCGGGATCGGCGTCGCGCTCAGCGTCAACACGTCGACCTCGAGGCGCAGCGACTTCAGCAGCTCCTTCTGCGCGACGCCGAACCGCTGCTCCTCGTCGAGGATGACGAGGCCGAGCTCCTTCGGGATCACGTCGCGGCTCAGCACGCGGTGCGTGCCGATCAGGACGTCGACCTTGCCCTCGCTGAACCCCGCCAGGACCTGCTTGACCTCCTTCGCCGGCCGGAAGCGCGAGACCATCTCGACCGTGATCGGGAAGTCGCGGAAGCGCTCCCTGAACGTGTTCCAGTGCTGCTCGGCGAGGATCGTCGTCGGCGCGAGCATCAGCACCTGCTTGCCGTTGACGGCGACCGCGAAGGCCGCGCGGACTGCGACCTCGGTCTTGCCGAAGCCGACGTCGCCGCACACGAGCCTGTCCATCGGCTGCGACGACTCGAGATCTTCCTTCACGGCCTCGATCGCGTTCTCCTGGTCGGGGGTCTCGCGGTACGGGAACGACGCCTCGAGCTGCTGCAGCCATTCGTTGCCGAGGTCGTACGAGATTCCCTCGCGGGTCTGGCGCTGCGCATACAGCGAGATGAGCTCGCCGGCGAGCTCCTGCACCGACTCGCGCGCGCGTGACTTGATCAGCTCCCACGCCTTGCCGCCGAGCTTCGAGAGCGTCGGCCCCTTCGCGTCGGCGCCGATGTAGCGCGAGACCTTGCCGAGCTGCTCGTGCGGGACGTAGACCTTGTCGTCGCCACGGAAGCCGAGGAGCAGGTAGTCGCGCGTGACGCCGGCGACCTCCTTCGTCTCGAAGCCGAGCAGCTTCGCGACGCCGTGGTCCTCGTGCACGACGTAGTCGCCCGTGCGCAGGTCGGCGAACGACTGCAGCGCGCGGCCGCCGATGCGGCGCTCGCGCGGGACGCGCCGCCGGAAGACCTGATGGTCGGGCAGCAGCACGAGCCCGAGGTCGCGCCAGACGAAGCCGCGACGCGCGGGCGAGATCGTGAAGAAGAGGTCGGGCTCGCTCGGAAGCTTGTCGCCCGGCTCGAGGATCTTCGCGGCGACCCGCCGCAGCATTCCCTGTGTGCGCAGCGCCTCGCCGCGATGGGGGAACGCGACGACGACGCGCTGGCCGGCGCGCACGAGCTGCGCGAGCTCGTTCTCGGCCTCGCTCAGGCCGCGCGACGCGATGGCGGGCCGCTGCGCCTCGAAGGCGAACGGCTGGCCCTGGGGGAACGGGTCGAGCTCGCTCGCGCCCTTCGTCGGCGGCGGTGCGCTGCCGTCCTCGGCCCACACGCGGCGGACGTCGTCCGGCCGAAAGACGAAGTCGGGCGGTGCGTCGAGCACGCGGACGAGGTCGTTCGGGGCGGGACGGATCTCCCCCTCCTCGCCGTGCCACTCCTCGACGAGGTCGAGCCGGCGCTCGGCTGCGGGGAAGATCGTGCACGCCTCGACGGGGTGCAGCGCGCGCTGCGTGAAGGGCGAGAAGGCACGGATCGACTCGACCTCGTCGCCGAAGAACTCGACCCGTAGTGGCTCGCGACCGGTCGTCGGGAACACGTCGACGAGCCCGCCGCGGACGGCGAACTGGCCGCGATCGTCGACGCGCTCGACGCGGGCGTAACCGGCGAGCGCGAGCTCCTCGGCGAGGCCGTCGACCCCGGTCTCCGCGCCGGCTGTCAGCTCGACCGGCGCCGGCCGCGCCGCAGCCGGCGGGGCGAGCTCGCCGATCCCACGCGCGCTCGCGCAGACGATGCCGCCGTTCGCGAGCACGTGCAGCGCGCGCGCCCGCTCGCCGACGAGGTGCGCCGGCGGCTCGAGCCCCGACTCCCAGCTGACCCCGCGGCTCGGCAGCGTCCCGACGACGTCCTCACCGAGGAACCACGCGATCGCGTCCGCGGTGTCGCGCGCGTCGACGTCCTCGGGCAGCAGACAGACGAGCGGCCGCTCGAGACGCTCGTGCAGCGACGCGAGGACGATCGGGAGCGCCGCCTCGCTGACGCGGGCCTTCGCGGGCAGCGCGTCTGCGAAGTCGGCGAGCTTCTCGTGCTCGACGAGCTCCCGGACGAACGTGTGGAGTACCGGACGGTCCATGACGAAAGGCGAAACCGGCGGTTCCGCGGACGGTCATGGTACTCGCGGGCTAGCGGCGGTTGACGCGCGCCTGTGCGCGCTCGATGCCGTCGGCGTCGAGTTGCTCGACGGCGTCCGCGGCGCGGGCGACGAGTGCCTCCGCGTCGTCGTGCGGCTCGAAGTTCGACAGCACGTAGTCGGCGAGCGGGCGCGGGTCGCCGCGTTCGGGCCGCCCCACGCCGATGCGCAGGCGCAGGAAGTCCGGCGTCCCGAGGTGTTGCCCGATCGACCGCAGACCGTTGTGGCCGCCGTAGCCGCCGCCCACCTTGATCTCGAGCCGGCCGAGCTCGAAGTCGCCCTCGTCGTGCACGACGAGCACCGCGTCAGGGTCGACCTTGAAGAACTGCGCTGCGGCCCCGACAGACCGGCCGGACTCGTTCATGTACGTCTCGGGCTTCAGCAGCGCGAGCTTGTGGCCCTCGAGGCGGATCTCGGCCAGCTGCCCGCTGAACTTCGACTTCCACGAGCCGCCGTGGCGGCGCGCCAGCTCCTCGACGACGAGCCAACCTGCGTTGTGGCGCGTGCGCGCATATTCCCGGCCCGGGTTGCCGAGGCCGACGACGAGCAGGTCGAGCGAGGAGCCGTCCCTGCGAGGCCAGAGCCTCATGGCGGGTTACCCCTCGACGGTGCCCTGGTCGCCGGCGGCATCTGCCCCCGGCTCGGCCGGCGCCTCGGCGCCGCCCTCGGGCGTCTCGCCCTCGGAGTCGACCGCGAGCGCTTCCGCCTCGGCCTCGTCGAGCGTCTCCTCGGGCGCGACCTCGCGCGTCGGCGCCGTCACGGTCGCGACGACCGTCTCGGGGTCGTCGAGCAGCGTGACGCCCTCGGGCACGTGGACGTCGGCGATGCGGAGCGTGTCGCCCGCCTCCATGTGCGAGACGTCGAGATCGAGATGCTCCGGAACCTCGAGCGGCAGCGCCTCGACGCTGATTTCGCGCAGCGGCTGCGACAGGACACCGCCCTCGCGAACTCCCGGCGACTCGTCGCCGCCGATCAACTGCACGGTCACCGCGGCGGTGATCGTCTGGTCGAGACGAACCTCCTGCAGGTCGACGTGCGTCAGGTGGCCGCGGACCTTGTCCACCTGGTAGTCCTTGAGAATCGACGCGTGCGACGTGCCCGTCCCGTCGACGACGACGTCGAGGATTGAGTGCAACCCGCCGGCGCCGGTCAGCGCACGGCGCAGCTCCCGCTCCGCGATGCAGATCGAGATCGGCTCGCCGCGCCCGTAGAGGACGCCGGGCACGAGGCCCTGCTTGCGCAGGCGCCGGGTCTCGGGCGATCCGAGGTGCGTCCGCTCGGAAACGGTCAGCTTTGTGCGCTCTCCAGCCATAACGGCGGCGCAGTGTAGCGGAGAGCAGGCAAGATGCCGCCGTGTTCGAGGAGCTCTTCGAGCGTTGGGACGGCGAGGAGGCGGTCGTTCGCTACGACCGGGAGAGCGGCGCCTGGATGTTCGTCTGCGTGCACTCGACCGTCCTGGGCCCCGCGGGCGGCGGTACCCGGATGCGCGTCTACCCGACGCCGGCCGACGGCCTGGCCGACGCGATGAAGCTCTCCCAGGCGATGACGGTGAAGATGGCCGGCGCCGATCTCGGCCGCGGCGGCGGCAAGGCCGTGCTCGCTGTTCCCGAGCTGCCGGCCGGCGAGGCGCGCCGTGCGCTCCTGCTGCGCTACGGCGACCTCGTCGCGTCGCTCGGCGGCACGTACCGCACGGCCGGCGACATGAACATCACGCCGCAGGACCTCGACGTCGTCAAGGAGCGCTGCGCGTACGTCTACGGGACGACCGGCGGCGGCGGCAACAGCGCGCGCGGCACCGCGATCGCCGTCCATGCGGGACTGCAGGCGGCGGCCGAGCACGCCTTCGGGTCCGCCGACCTCGGCGGGCGCACGGTGCTCGTCCAGGGCGCGGGCGCGGTCGGCGCCGATCTCGTGACGCTCTTGCAGGCAGACGGAGCGGACGTGCTCGTCTCCGACGTGGACGAGGCGCGCGCGGAGGCGACGGGCGCCCGCGTCGTCGCGGCCGACGACGTCTACGAGACGGAGTGCGACATCTACGCGCCCTGCGCGGTCGGCGGCACGCTCAACGCCGACACGATCCCGCACCTGCGCTGCCGGATCGTCGGCGGCTCCGCGAACAACCAGCTCTCCGAGCCGGCCGACTCGAAGCGCCTGCACGAGCGCGGCATCCTCTACGCGCCCGACTTCATCATCAATGCGGGCGGCGTCATCCAGCTCGTCGGCCTGGAGGATCGCGGGTGGGACGAGGACGAGCTGCAGCGCAACCTCCGCTCGGTGGGAGACACGCTGCGCGAGATCTTCGGGCGCGGCGGCGACCCGGCCGACGCGGCGGAGCAGCTAGCTGCGGAGCGCATCGCGCAGAAGCGCGACGAAGCGCTCACGTGACGCGTCGACGACGACGTCCACGAGCGGCTCGACGTCCAGGTTCAGCACGGTCTGTGCCGTCTCCCGGTCGACCTCGATCGCGGCGCGCACCGTCTGCGTCGCGATGCGCCGGTCGAGCGCGACCGCCATCGCGATCGGGTCCGGCAGGTCGAAGCCGTCGAGCTTCGTCGTCGTCCGGCAGAACTCGATCAGCGTCCGCTGGATGTCGACGCTGAACGCACCGAGCGGGCCGAGCGAGCGCAGCTCGTCCCAGTCGGGAGGGGTGAAGACCGCGTACTTCCGCGAGATGTCCCAGCCGACCATCGTGATCCGGGCGCCGCTCGTGAAGACGGCGTGCGCCGACGCGGTGTCGGCCCAGACGTTGTACTCGCCCTTCGGCGCGACGTTGCCGACGTCGTCGGAGGTGCCGCCCATGATCACCACGTCGCGGATCAGTGAGGCGACGCCGCGTTCCATGAGCGCCGCGACGTTCGTGAGCGGGCCGAGCGTGACGAGCGTGCATTCGCCCGGCGCAGCCCGGATCGCACCCTCGAGCGCGTCGACGGCGTCGCCGGCCGCAGGCTCTCGTCCCGTGAGGGGCAGCCCGATGTCGCCCATGCCGTCCTGGCCATGGACTGCGTGGCCGAAGTGCGTCGTCCTCGTCCGGCCCGCGTAGACAGGGGTATGCGCCCCGGCGAGCTCGACGGTGAAGAGCGCGTTCTGGACACCCTGCTCGACCGGCACGTTGCCTGCGACGACGGTGATCGCCTCGACCCCGACACCGGGCGTCCGCAACGCCATCAGCAGCGCGACGGCGTCGTCGGACGCGGTGTCGGTGTCGATCAACATCCGCACGAGCTGCGGACGGTACAGCCGTGAAGCGGAGGGGCGGGGCTCTAGTAGGTCGCGCGTGTGCCGCGGCTGAAGCCCCAGGCCATGCCGAGGATCAGACCGAGGACGATCAGGACGACGCCGATGCCCATCAGCACCCAACCGATCGCCGGCATGACGGTCAGCCAGAGAACGAGTCCGACGAGCAACAGCAGGATTCCAAGACCAGTCATCGTGTTCCTCCTTTCTTCAAGGAGTCCAACGAGCATGGATCGATTCCGGTTACGGCGTTAGAACAGCTGGTTCTCGCCGCCGAAGATCGCCGACACGGAGTCGTCGGCGAAGACGTTCATGATCGTCTCGGCGAGCAGCTGGCCGACCGGAAGCACCGTCATGTTCGTCGGCATGTTGCGCGGGTCGATCGGCACGGTGTCGGTCACGACGATGCCGTCGATCGGCGCGTCGTGGAACTTCTCCAGCGCGTTGTCGCAGAACACGCCGTGCGTCGCGTACACATACACGCCCTCGACACCCTGGTCGCGCAACGCGTTCACGTTCGCGATCAGCGTGCCACCGGTCATGATCACGTCGTCGCCGACGATCGCGGTCTTGCCGCGCACGCGGCCGGTGATCTCCGTCACCTCGACCTTGTCGTGGGAGGGCCGGGTCTTGTGCATGATCGCGAACTCGGCGTCGATCATCTCGGCGAAGCGCACTGCCATCTTCGCGCGCCCCTCGTCCGGCGCGACGGACACGATCCCGTCGCCGGCCAGGCCGACGTCGCGGAAGTGGCGTGAGAACAACGGCAGGGCCGTCATGTGGTCGACCGGGATGTTGAAGAAGCCCTGGATCTGGCCCGCGTGCAGGTCCATCGTCAGCACGCGGTCGGCGCCGGCGAGCTGGATCATGTCGGCGACGAGGCGCGCCGAGATCGGCTCGCGCGGCTTCGCCTTCCGGTCCTGGCGCGCATACGGGTAGAGCGGGATCACGGCGGTGATCCGCTTCGCCGACGCGAGCTTCGCCGCCTGCACCATGAACATGAGCTCCATCAGGTGCTCGTCGACCGGGATGCAGCCGGTCTGCACGATGAAGACGTCGGCGCCGCGGATCGACTCCTCGTAGCGGCAGTACGTCTCGCCGTTCTTGAAGGTCTCGAGCTCGACGCCGCCGAGCTGCACGCCGAGGTGCTCGGCGATCGACATCGCGAGATCCGGATGCGACCGGCCGGAGAACACCATCAGCCGCTTCCCGCCCGGCCGCTCGATCCAGTTGCCCCGCACGGTCTCGGTCACGGCTTTCTCCAGTCCGGGCAGCGCGATCTCAGCTGTCAGGCTTTCCATGCTTCTCGTAGACCCAGCCTTCCTTGGTCTCCTGGCGCGGCGGGAACCCGGCGAGCGATCCGGGAGGCACATCATCGGTGATCACCGCGCCGGGTGCAATCCAAGCGTCGTCGCCCACGGTGACCGGTGCATCGAAGACATTGTGGATGCCCGTTCTGACGTTGCTCCCGATCACGGTCTTCGCCTTCGGGAGGCCGGGTTGGTGCTTGAAGTTGGCGGTGACGCCGCCGGCACCGACGTTCGTCTCCTCGCCGATCTCGGCGTCGCCGATGTACGAGAGGTGCGGGATCTTCGTCCCCGCTCCGATCTTCGACTTCTTCACCTCGACGAACGTCCCGATCTTCGCCCGCTCGGCGACCTCGGTCCCCGGACGGACGTACGCGAACGGGCCGATCTCGACGCCGGTCGCGATGCGCACGTCGCCGCGTATGACCGTGAACGGATGAATCGTCACGTCCTGCTCGATCTCGACTCCCGTCTCGATCCAGGTGGAAGACGGGTCGACGATCGTCACGCCCGCGAGCATATGGGCCTCGTTGATCCGGTCGCGGAGCTTCCCCGCGACGAACGCGAGCTCGACGCGCGTGTTGATCCCCTCGACCTCCCAGGCGACGGGCGCGGTGTGCACGGCGACGGGCTCGCCGTCGGCGACGAGCATCCCGAGGGTGTCGGTCACGTACAGCTCGCCCTGCGCGTTCTGCGGCTGGAGCCGATCGAGGAGCGGCCAGAGCTTGTCGGCCGCGAAGCAGTAGATGCCGGAGTTGACCTCGCGCAGAGCGAGCTCGTCGGGCGATGCGTCCTTCGCCTCGACGATGCGCGCGAGACGGCCGCCGGCGTTGCGGACGATGCGGCCGTACGACCGGAGATCCTCCGGCTCGAACGCGAGCACGGTCCCCGCAGCCTGTTCGGTGCGGTGCGTCTCGATCAACGCGCGAACGGTCTCGGCGGAGAGGCCGGGCACGTCGCCGTTCAGCACGAGGATCGCGCCTTCGACGCCGGCGAGCGCGTCGCGCGCCGCGCGCACGGCGTCGCCCGTGCCGAGCGGCCGCTCCTGCACGGCGACCTCGAGGCCCGGGAACGCACCGGCGGCGTCGGGCGAGGTGACGACGACGACCCGCGCGACGCCCGCGTCGCGCGCCGCTTGGACGACCCAGTCGACGAGCCGCCGCCCGAGCAGCGGGTGGAGGTGCTTCGGCGTCGCACTCTTCATCCGCGTGCCGAGGCCGGCGGCCATCACCACTGCTGTGACGTCGTTCGTCATGGGATCACGAAGAAGTTGGCTGGGGCGCCAGGATTCGAACCTGGGATCACGGGACCAAAACCCGTTGCCTTACCGCTTGGCCACGCCCCAGGGCACGGCCCGGAGCTTACCTTCGGTCGAGGAAGAGGTAGACGAGGCCGAGCACCGCGAAGACGACGACCGCGAGGATCAGGGCCCACTTGACGATCCAGGCGAGGATGACCCCGATCACCGCGAGGAGTTGCGACGCGGCGAAGATCCACAGGACTTCCCGGACGACCTGCGAACGGCTCTCGCGGCCTCCGAGCCACGCGATGACGCCGATGACGGCGAGCGCGATCACCGTCCACTTCGTGACGTCGTGCGAGAAGAGAACGACGAGCGACTCGAGCGTCGCGATCCACAGGGCGGCGCGGATGCGACGGGCCTCGAGCCAGCGGCCGGCGCGGCTCGATCCGTGCTCGATCGCGTGCGAGGAGTTACTCACCACGGCGTGTCAACCGTACCACGCTGGTGCCGTGACCCAGGCCTGCCCGCGTGCCCGCAATGCCCGTTGCGCGCGGTCGGCGCCCGCGCGGTGATGGAAGAGCCCGTACACCGCGGGACCGGCGCCGCTGACGTCCGCGTGGAAGGCGCCGAGCGAGCGCAACTCGTCGGTGAGCGGCGACCGGACGAGGTCGTTCGGCGGCAGCCCGGCGAGGTCTCGCGGCCGTCGCACCGCCTCGATCGCGGCCTTGAACGCGTCGCGTCGCGCCTCCCAGCCCTCGGCCCCGTTCCGCGCGTCGAACGCCTCGTACACGGCGCGCGTCGATTCCTTCTGCGTCCCGTTCGGGAGCAGCACGACGATCCAGAAGTCCTGTGGCAGGTCGACCGCGTCGAGCGTCGTGCCGTCACCGCTGCCGAGCTGCGGGCCTTCGCGCAGGAAGAACGGCACGTCGGCGCCGAGCGAGGCCGCCAGCTCGTGAAGCTCGACGACGCCGAGCGGATACTCGAGGCTCGCGTTCGCGAGCCGGAGCGCAGTCGCGGCGTCGGAGCTGCCCCCGCCGAGACCCGCGGCGACGGGCAACCGCTTCTCGATCCGCACCCGCCACGCCGGTTCGCCCTCGGCGCGCTCGGCGAGCCGCTCGAGCGCGCTGCGAACGAGCGTGTCCTGGGCGAATCCTTCGACGCTGAGCCGCTCGGCTGGATCGACATCGATCCGGTCGGCGATCCCGACGCGCTGGTAGACGGTGAGCAGCTCGTGCTTCCCATCCCCGCGCAGCGGACCGACGACGAGGCCCAGGTTCACCTTCGCGGGGGCCGACGCTCTCACTGCCCGAGCGCCTCGGCGAGCGCGACGAAATCGGGCGGCGTGAGCTCCTCGGCGCGCGCAGTCGGTTCGAGCCCGACCGCCGCGAGCGCAGCGGCGGCCTCGGCACGGCCCGCGACGCCACTCAGCTCGACCGAGTTCGGAAGCGTCTTGCGGCGGTGCGCGAAGGCGGCGGTGACGACGCGCTTCAGGCGTGCGAAGTCGTCCGGCAGGCCGATTCGCCTGAAGGCGACGAGCGCAGAGTCGACGTTCGGCGGTGGGCGGAAGACCGTGCGCGAGACGGGATGGAAGCCCGTGCGCTCGCAGACGAGCTGGACGAGGACCGAGACCGCACCGTATGCCTTGGTTCTCGGCTGTGCGAACAGCCGGTCGGCGACCTCGCGCTGGACCATGACGCACCAGAGCGCGATCTCCGGCAGCCCGTCGAGGCTCTCGGCGATGATCGGCGTCGCGACGTTGTACGGCAGGTTGGCAACGAGCTTCGTCGCATCGCCGCGCAGGTCGAGGCGCAGCGCGTCGCCGAAGCTGACATCGACGTTGTCGCCGATCCCTTCGAGATGCGGGGCGAGCGAGGCGTCGATCTCGACCGCATGCACGTGCGCGACGCGCTGCGCGAGGTAGCGCGTCAGCACGCCCTCCCCCGGGCCGATCTCGAGCACGACGTCGTCGCGTTGCAGCTCGGCGAGACGACCGATGACGCCGAGGATGTTCTCGTCGACCAGGAAGTGCTGGCCGAATTCCTTTTTCGGAGCGTTCGGCTTCACAGGCCGAAGCATTCGCTTGCGTTGGCATCGATCTGTCGCGCGAGCTCGTCGGGCGTCGCGCCCCGAACCGCCGCGAGAGCCTCGAGTGTGTGCAGCACGTACGCCGGCTCGTTCTTCTTGCCGCGCACCGGCTGCGGCGCGAGGTATGGACAATCGGTCTCGGCGAGCAAGCGGTCGTCCGGTACCTGCGAGGCGGCCAGCCGGAGATCGGTCGCGTTCTTGTACGTCACGTTGCCCGCGAACGAGACGTACCACCCACGCTGCTGCGCAATGGGGAGCAGATGCGGCGAGCTGAAGCAGTGGAGAACGACGGTGCCGTCGAAGTTGCGCAGGCCGGCGACCGTGTCGTCGTCGGCGACGCGCGTGTGGATGACGACCGGCTTGCCGTGGTCGCGGGCGATGTCGAGCTGGGCGGCGAACAGTCGCTGCTGCGCATCGTGCGGCGCGTAGTCGCGGAAGTAGTCGAGCCCGATCTCGCCGACCGCAACCGCTTTCGGATGCCCGAGAAGCCTGCGCAGCTCGCCGAGATCGTGCTCGACCGCAGCCTCGTGCGGGTGGACGCCGACCACCGCGTACACGCCTTCGTGCGCGTCGGCCAGGTCGAGGGCCTGCTGCAGGCCGATCGTCACGATCCGCGTCACGCCCACTTCACGTGCGCGCGCAACCACACCGCCGGGATCTTCGTCGAGCGCGTCGAGGTGCGCGTGCGTGTCGATCACGAGATGCCGAGGCGCTCGAGCTCCTCGCCCACCGTCTCCGGCGGCAGCTTGCGGAAGAGGGGGCGCGGTTCCTGCAGCTTCTGGCCGGGCGCCAGCTCGCTCGGCGCCCACGCCCCGACCCACGACGCGTAATCGCCGGTCAGCACCTCGTGGGCCGGCTCACCCTCCTCGCCCACGACGCGGTACTCGAGCGGCCCGGCGAGCCACCCGTCGTTACCGAGCATCTCATGGACGGCCTGCGACGTGAACGGCAGAAACGGGGCGAACAGCGTCTTCAGCGAGTCGACGCAGCGGAGCGCCACGTAGAGCACGGTCGCCGCTCGCTCGCGGTCGGTCTTGACGAGCGCCCATGGAGCCTGCTCGGCGACGTACTGGTTCGCGAGCGTCGACGCTCGCATGGCAGCGGCGATCGCCGCTCGGAAACGGCCCTCGTCGATCAGCGCACCGACCTCCTCGAATGCGCCCGCGACGCCCGCGATGACACCGCTGTCCGCGTCGCTGAGGTGGCTCGGTTTGGGAACCTCGCCGAAGTTGCGATACGCGTTGACGAGCGTCCGGTTGACGAGATTGCCCCAGTTGGCGAGCAGCTCGTCGTTGTTACGGCGGACGAACTCCTCCCAGGTGAAGTCGGAGTCCTGGGTCTCGGGCCCAGCTGCCGTCAGGTAGTAACGCAACGGATCCGGGTCGTAGCGGGACAGGAAGTCGTTGACCCAGATCGCGACGTTGCGGCTCGTGCTCGCCTTCTTTCCCTCCATCGTCACGTACTCGCTCGCCACGACGTTGGTCGGCAGGTGCAGGTCGCCCCGCCCGGCGCCGAACGCGCCGCCCGAGCCGTAGCCCAGGAGCATCGCCGGCCAGATGACGGTGTGGAAGACGATGTTGTCCTTGCCCATGAAGTAGAAATGGCGCGCGTCGGGGTTCTGCCACCACTCGCGCCACGCGTCGGGGCGGCCGACGTTGTGCGCCCACTCGATGCTCGCCGACAGGTAGCCGATCACCGCGTCGAACCAGACGTAGATGCGCTTGGTGTCGGCCGGGTAGCCGTCGACCGGCACGACGACGCCCCAGTCGATGTCGCGCGTCATCGCGCGCGGCTTCAATTCGCGGACGAGCCCGAGCGAGAAGTTGCGGACGTTCGGCCGCCAGGTGTCCTGCGCCGAAATCCACTCCTCGAGCCGCCCGGCGAACGCAGGCAGATCGAGGAAGAGGTGTGTCGTCTCGCGGAACTCCGGCGTCGATCCGTCGATGATCGATCGCGGGTCGATCAGGTCGACCGGATCGAGCTGGTTGCCGCAGTTGTCGCACTGGTCCCCCCGGGCGCCGTCGAAGCCGCAGATCGGGCATGTCCCCTCGATGTAGCGGTCGGGCAGGGTTCGCCCCGTCGCGGGGGAGAACGCCCCGAGCGCGCTGCGCTCCACGAGGTAGCCCTTTTCGTGCAGCGTCCGGAAGATGTCCTGCGTGACGAGGTGGTGGTTGCGCGTCGTCGTGCGCGTGAAGCAGTCGTACGAGATGCCGAGGTTCCGGAGGTCGTCCCGGATGACGGCGTTGTTCCGGTCGGCGAGCTCACGCGGCGACACGCCGTTTCGATCCGCCGACACCATGACGGGCGTCCCATGCTCGTCCGTCCCGCTCACCATCAGCACCTCGTCGCCCTTGAGCCGGTGATAGCGGGCGAACACGTCGGCGGGCACGGCGAAGCCGGCCACGTGGCCGATATGACGCGGGCCGCTCGCATACGGCCACGCCGGTGCGACGAGGATCTTCTCCGGCAGTGCTCGCTCCTTCACGACGGGGACGCGGGCTAGGGATCATACGAACGGTGATCGCGGTCGCTGTCACGGTCGCAACCGCAGCAAGCACCGCGAGGAGCAGCAGCAGGAGCGACTCGCGGGAAACCGCTTGCTTGCCGCCGTCCGCCGGGCGGAGCGGAGGCAGCGCACGCAGCCGTCGCGCCTGTGCGTGGACGACGTGGGCGACGCGTTTCGTCCCGACGGTACGCCGGGAGCGATCCGGGGGACCCGGTCGCACGGTCGGCGACGGCACCGCGACGCGAACGACGGCCGGCGTCGGAGCCGCCACCGGGCCGGCGCGCTCACCGAGCGAGAGACGGTCGGGGACGACCGAGGGAGCCGCCGGGTCGAAGGACGGCGGAGCGACGACGGCCGCCGGCGGCGCCCCCGCAAAGACGGCACCGGCAGGGACGCTCGCGACGGCCGCGGCCTCGATCGGAGCCGGCGGAACGGCGTCAGGCTCGGGGTCGGCAGGAGCAGCCGGGACATTGACGGACACAGCGTCCGGAATCGCCGGGGCGGCCACCGCCGCGGACGCGGCTGGCGCGGGCGGCCCGGCGGGCACA
>JAICLU010000203.1 GCA_025925195.1 Thermoleophilia bacterium | reverse complement strand
CTGCGCGTCGTCCTCGACCTCGCTGCCGCGTGATGGATCTCGACGGCCGCATCGGCGAAGGGTGGGGCGGCGTCAAGCCGAACGGCAGTCACGTCAACGTCGTCCTGGCGCGCCGCGGCAGCCCGACCTTTGCGGCCGCGATCAGCATGTTCGCGCAGCCGTCGCCGGGCCACACGCCGGTGCTCGTCTGCGTCGGTCCGGACGAGGCTGGCTACGAGCCGGTCTGGCCGCCGACGCTGATGATGAACAAGGCGACGGCACGCGACGACGCACACGAGACGATCACGTGGGGCGCGGCGCAGCTCGGGATCGGCCAGGGCGTGCTGGACGCCGTCGCCGACGGGCTCCTCGAGCCGACGGACGAGGTCGTCGTGCTCGTCGCCGTCTGGGTCGACCCGACCGCGAGCGACGAGACGGCCGTCCGGAAGGCGAATCGGGCCGCCGTGCGCAAGGCGATCGGCACGTGTGTCGAAGGGCGCGATCCGGCCGCCGCGGCCGCGCTCGTAGCGAACCGCGACGCGCTGCGGAATCCGTTCTACAGCGGCGACTGATGCGGATCGCCCGCATCGAGACGCGCCGGTACGTCTTCCCGTTCGAGCCGCCGCTGCGCGTTGCCTGGGATCCGGTGCCGCGCACGCAGCAGGAGGCGACGATCGTGATCGTCACGAGCGACGCCGGCGTCGAAGGCTGCGCGAGCGGCGACGCGCTGCCCGACCGCGAGCTGCTCGAGCGGCTCCTCGCCGGCGTCGATCCGCTGCGCACCGAGGTCGTGCGCGAGATCTGCGAGACCGTCGACTTCCACCACGCGCGGCCGTGGACGGTGGAGGCCGCCGTGTGGGATCTCGCCGGCAAGGCGCTCGGCCTCCCGTGCTGGCAGCTGCTCGGCGGCCGGTCCGACCGTCTGCTCGCGTACGCGTCGAATGCGGAGCTGCTCACCCCCGAGGAGCGCGTTGGGCGCGTGCTGTCGCTGCGTGACGCGGGCATTCGCGCGATCAAGGTCCGTTTCCACCACAGCGACTGGCGTGAGGACGTCGCGACCGTCGAGGCGGTGCGCGCGGCGGCCGGCCCGCAGCTCGAGATCATGGTCGACGCGAACCAGGGCTGGCGGATGCCCGGCGACCGCGAGCCGCGCTGGGACGTCGCCACCGCCGCGCAGTGCGCCCGCGCACTCGAGCCGCTCGGCGTCTACTGGCTCGAGGAGCCGCTGCGCACGGACGACGTGGAGGGCTATCGCGCGCTGCGCCGCCTCACCGACCTGCGCATCGCCGCCGGCGAGATGGTGCGCGGCGCGCACGAGGCGCGCGATCTCGTCGTGCGCGGAGGCGTTGACGTGATCCAGACGGATGTCGTGCTGTCGGGCGGGATCTCGGGCTGCAGGCGGATCGCCGCGCTCGCCGACCTGCACGGGCGCATGTGGTCGCCGCACACGTGGTCGAACGGCTACGGCCTCGTTGCGAACCTGCACCTCGCGCTCGCCGTCTCGACGTGCCCGTTCGTCGAGGTGCCGTTCGATCCGCCGGGCCTGACCGCGGAGCGGCGCGACTGGCTGCTGCCCGAGCCGGTGCGGATCGCGGACGACGGGACGATCGCGCCGCCGCCCGGGCCGGGACTGGGCGTGACGCCGGACTTCGACGGGCTCGAGCAGTTCCGCGTCGCGTGAGAGCGGTCGTCCTGCGCGAGCCCGGGCGGCCGGTCGGGGTCGAAGAGGTCGAGCTCGATCCGCCGCGCGCGCACGAGGTGCTCGTGCACGTCGCCGCGGCCGGCGTGTGCCACTCCGACGTGCGGCTCGCCGACGGCGAGCTCGGCGAGGGCCGCTGGCCGATGGTGCTCGGCCACGAAGGTGCTGGTGTCGTCGAGGCGGTCGGCGACGGCGTCACGCACGTCGCGCCCGGCGACCACGTCGCCCTGTCGTTCGTGCCCCCGTGCGGCGCCTGCCGGTCATGCCGCGCGGGTCGTGCGAATCTCTGCGAGCCGGCGGGCCGGAACGGCTTCGCCGGGACGCTGATGGACGGGACGAGCCGTCTGCACAGTGACGGCGAGACGCTGCAGCACGGTCTGATGACGGCGTGCTTCGCCGAGCGGACGGTCGTCGCGGCGGCCGGCGCGGTAAAGATCCCGCGCGAGCTGCCGCTGCGGCAGGCGGCGCTCCTCGGCTGCAGCGTCGTCACCGGGTTCGGAGCGGTGCGCAACGTCGCGACGGTTGCCGCCGGCGACTCGGTGTGCGTCGTCGGCTGCGGCGGCGTCGGGCTGCAGGTCGTCGCGGCTGCGCGGCTCGCCGGGGCCGCGTCGATCGTCGCGGTCGACCGGGGTGCCGACAAGCTCGTGCTGGCGCGGGAGCGCGGCGCGACGAATCTCGTCGACGCGTCGCACGGCGACGCGGCTGCCGCCGTGCGGGAGCTGACGGAGGGCGGGGCGGACCACGCGTTCGAGGTGGTCGGCAGGCCGGACACGGTGCGCCTCGCGTGGGACGCCGTCCGGCCCGGCGGCCAGGTCGTCGTCGTGGGGCTCGTCCCGCGCGGCGTCGACGTCGCCGTGCCGGGGATCGAGTTCCTCTCGGACAAGTCGCTGCGCGGCACGTACTACGGATCGGGCGACGCCGGCCGGGACCTCCCCGAGCTGGCGGAGCTGGCGCTCGCCGGCAAGCTCGATCTGGAGGGCGTCGTCAGCCACACGACCGATCTCGACGGCGTCGAGGAAGCGCTCGGCCGCCTGCGCCGCGGCGAAGGCGCACGCACGGTGGTCGTCGTCGATCCGGCACTCTAAGAAGCTCTCACAGAATGACCGTTGTGCCGCCCGGCGCGCTCAGCATCGCACCACCGAGGCACCCGGATCGACGAACGTCGGGATAATCCCGATGTTCTTCGATCGGCTGATCAGG
>JAICLU010000075.1 GCA_025925195.1 Thermoleophilia bacterium | reverse complement strand
GTCGACGCCGACGCGCTCTACGAGCTCGAGCCGATGGCATGGGGCGGGCCGCGCGTGTTGACGCCGCACGAGGGGGAGCTGAAAGGGCTGCTCGGGCACGACGTGAAGGAGCGCCGGCTCGCGGCGGTCCGGGAGGCGGCCGAGCGCTTCGACTGCGTCGTCGTGCTCAAGGGGGCGGACACGCTCGTCGCCGCGCCGAAACGCGAGATCATGGTCGCCGCGTGCGGCCTGCCGTCGCTCGCGACCGCGGGCACGGGTGACGTGCTGACAGGTATTGCGGGCGCGTTTCTCGCGAAGGGAGTCGAGCCGCAGCGCGCCGCCGCCGCCGCCGCGATCGCGCAGCAGCGGGCGTCGGTCGAGGCGACGCAGCGCGCCGGGCTCGTCGCAAGCGATCTGATCGACGCCCTGCCGAGGGCGTTGTCGTAGATGTACCGCTCTGAGCTCACGGTCGATCTCGCGGCGCTGCGGCGGAACGTCGCGACGCTGCTCCGGGCGCTCGCGGGCTCGGAGCTGTGGGCGGTCGTCAAGGCGAACGCGTACGGCCACGGCGCCGCGGACGTCGCCGGAGCCGCGCTCGGCGCCGGGGCGACGGCGCTGTGCGTCGCGACCGTTCCCGAGGCACTTGCGCTGCGGCGCGAGTTCCCGACGGCGCGGATCGTCGTGATGGGCCCCGCCGGCAGCCGCGAGGTCGCGCTGGCGCGCGACGCGCGGCTCGAGCTCGTCGTCTCGGGAGACGAGGTGCCGGCCGGCGTCCGCGTGCACCTGAAGCTCGACACGGGCATGGGACGGTGGGGGCTTTCGGAGCTGACCGCGCCGTCCGTCGAGGTCGTCGGGCTGATGAGCCACCTCGCCACAGCCGACTCCGACGCGGGGTACGCCGAGTGGCAGATCGAGCGCTTCCGGAGCGCGACTGCGCCGTACTCGCACCTGACCCGTCACATCGCGAACAGTGCCGGCGCGCTGCGCTACGCGACGGCCCGCTTCGATGCGGCCCGGTGCGGGATCGCCATGTACGGGCTCTCGCCGTTCGGCACAGACCCTGCCGAGGACGGGCTCGAGCCGGTGCTCTCCTGGACGTCCCACCTGGCGCAGGTCAAGCTGCTGCCGACGGGGCACAGCACCGGGTACGGCCGCCGCTACGTCGCCGAGCAGGACACCTGGATCGGGATCGTCCCCGTCGGCTACGCCGACGGCTTCCGCCGTGACCTCACGGGCACGCAGGTTCGCGTGGGCGGCGAGCTGCGCCGCGTGGTCGGGACGATCTCGATGGACGCATTCGCGGTCGAGCTCGACCGCGAGCTCCCGGTCGGGACGCCCGTCGTCCTCGTCGGCCGAGGAGTGCTCGCCGAGGAGCATGCGCGCGTCGCCGGGACGATCACGTACGAGCTCGCGACCGGCATCAACAGCGATCCCGCGCGGGCGCGCCGAGTAGTCGTGTCGTGAGCCGGTTCGCCGATCGCGCCGACGCGATGGCGGCACACCAGGCCGCACGCGCCGAAGCGCTCGCCGGCGAGGTGCGGGCGTTCGTCGTGCCGGCGGGCGACGAGCGCGCCCTCGACGTCGGAACGGGCACGGGCGCACTCGCGTACGCGTTCGCACCGCTCGTCCGGGAGGTCGTCGGGCTCGACCCCGAGGCGGCCCTGCTCGAGCGCGCCCGCGCGAACGCGCCGGAGAACGTCTCGTTCGTCGAAGGTGACGCGACCGCGCTGCCGTTCGAGCGGGCCGAGTTCGACCTGGCGGGCACGCGTCTGACGCTGCACCACGTACGCCGGCCCGAGCTCGTCGTCGCCGAGCTCGCCCGCGTGACGCGGCCGGGCGGCCGCATCCTCGTCGTCGACCAGCTGGCGCCCGCCGACCCGCTCGAGGCATTCGCGGTCGACCGGTTCGAGCGCGCCCGGGCCGCCGACCACCAGCGGCTGCTGAGCGACCAGGACCTGCGGCAGAGCTTCGAGGCGAACGGCCTCGTCCTCCTGCGCGAGCGTCGGACGACGGAGCGCCGGGGGCTCGACGAATTCCTCGACCTGGCCGGCTGCGAGGGCGACGAGCGCGCGCGGGCGGTGGCCCTGGCCCCGCACGGCCGCGAGATCTTCACGGCGGACCTCGGCTGGTACCTCCTGAGGGTCTAGCCATTCCGGGTTTCAACCGATACAACGTCTGGGTGCGCTTTTCATTCGTCCTCGCCGGCGCCTGCTGCGCCGCGTTCCTGCTGCTCGCGACCGCCTCCGGCGGGACCTTTCCGGGTGACAACGGGCTGATCGCCTACGACTGCGGCGTGAACATCTGCACGAGCCAGGAAGGCTCGAACAAGACCACGCTGCTGACCGGCCTGAGCGACCCGTCGTGGTCGCCGGACGGGACGCAGATCGCCTTCGTCAGCGTCGTGAACGGCATCGAGGTCGCCGACGCCGACGGTAACAACGTGCACCAGATCGGCTCCGGCACCACTGCGACGCAGCCCAGCTTCTCCGACGACGGCTTGCGTGTCGCCTACGTGAAGGCCGGCGACCTCTGGTCGAGTCTCGCGAGCGGCAACGGCGGCGAGATCCACCTGACGAACAACGCGCACGCCGACGCCGACCCCGCCTATTCGCCCAACGGGGACGAGATCGCCTTCGCGCGGAACGACACGGCCGCGGGGACGGGCTGGGACATCTGGCTCCTCGACCTGTCCACCGACACGGCGTCGCAGCTGACGAACGCCGTCGGCGACGAGCGTCACCCGACGTGGTCGCCGACCGGCTTCTCGGTCGTCTTCGACGGGTCGTCGAACAATCACCTCTTCGTCATCTCGCCGTTCGCGAGCCTCGGGACGGCGGCGACCGATCTCGGCGTCGCGGGCTCGCAACCGGCCTACGCGCCGGATGGAACGAAGATCGCCTTCATCGACTCATCCGGGCACCTCGCGACGATGGCCGCGTCGGTGAACGGCAGCGTCACCACGATCGACAGCGGCACGGGACCCTTTGCGAATCCCGATTGGCAGCCGGTCGCCGCGTCGACGACACCGCCCCCGTCGAGCAGCGGGCCCCCCGTCAATACTGCATACCCGACGATTCATCTCGCGACCGGCGACGCGTCACCGGTGGTGGGGCACTTCCTTTCGTCGAGCGTCGGCACCTGGAACGGCTCGTTTCCGATCACGTACACCTACCAATGGAAGGCGTGTGATCCCGCCGACCCTGTGAACGGGACGTGTGTCGACATTGCCGGCGCCACCTCGAGCTTCTACACGCCCACGGCGGCGGACTACAACAAGCGGTTGCGCGTCGCGGTCACCGCGACGAACTCCGACGGCCAGGCGACGCAGAACTCCGAGGTCACCGCACCGGTCGCCGTGATCGCGGTGAAGAACACCGCGACGCCGCAGATCTCGTCCGCTTCCCCGGTCGTCGACACCGCGCTCACCCTGAGCGCAGGCGTGTGGGCCGGGTCGACCCCGATCGCGTTCACGTACTCGTGGCGCCGGTGCGATCCGGTCGGCGACCTCGAGACATGCGTCCCGATCGTCGGCGCGACGGCGGCCACGTATACGCCGACGCTCGCCGATATCGGCTTCTCGCTGCGTGTATGGATCACCGGAGCGAACGTCGGCGGCAGCGATGTCGCGATCACCAACCACACGTTTCCCGTCGTCGACAAGCCGCACTTCTCGCCGAGCGTGCTCACCGCGCCGGCGATCGTCGGCACGGCGCTGCCGGGTCGCCAGTTGACGGCGAACATCGGCGCCTTCAAGGGAGACGCGCCGATCGCCACGACCTACCACTGGTACCGCTGCGATGCGACCGGCGAGAACTGCCACGCGATCGCGGGCGGCACCAAGATCGTCTACTACCCGACCGCCGCCGACGTCGGCTACCGGCTCCGCCTCTTCGTCGTCGCGACGAACGCCTACGGCACGCTGCTCGCGCAGTCCGACCCCACGAGCGCGGTGTCCGGCGTGCCGCCGCACATCCGCGGGCGCCGCATCGTCGGGACGGTGCGCGCCGACTACCTGCCGGGCGGCGGCCATGACGACACGATCCTCGGCCTGCGGGGCAACGACACGCTGCTCGGCGGCGCGGGCGACGACCTGCTGGAAGGCGGGCCCGGAAACGACGTCATCACCGGCGGCTCGGGCGCGGACAGGATCCTCGGTGGACCGGGCTCCGACACGATCTACGCGGCGGACGGGGAACGCGACGTCGTCGACTGCGGGTCGGGTCGCGACTACGCGCTCGTGGACAGCGTCGACAAGGTCGTCGGCTGCGAGGTCGTCGAGCTGCTGCCGAATTCCTAGAGGCTCCCGGCGAGGTCGTCGTAGGCCTCGCGCAGCTGCTCGCGCTCGGTCGAGAGGGCGGTGAACGAGCGCTCGAGCCTTTGCTCGCCCTCCGGGGTCAGCCGGAGATAGGCGACGCGCGCATCCGTGTCCGACTGGGTGCGCGCGACGAGGCCGGCCTCCTCCGCCCGGCTGACGAGCTCGGTGACGGTGCTCTGCGCGAGTTGCAGCCGGGCAGCGAGCTCCGTGACCGTCGACCTTTCCGACCCGTCACGGGCGCCCTTGATCATCAGCAGCAGCAGGTGCCGCTGTGGCGTCAGGCCGGCCTTGCGCGCGACCCGCTCCGACTGGCGCAGGAAGCGCCGGAGGGACTCGCGGAAGTCCGCGACCTCCATGACCTGTGGCGTATCGAGGCTCATCGCCCGAGTCTATTTCCCAGAAGCCGTGCGAGCACGTTCGGCGTGAGTGCCTGCATCGCGGACGCCATCCCGTAGTAGCGCGGCACGGTCGTCTCGCCGCGTCCGTGCTCGAGCGAGGCGACGACGTGGTCGGCGACCCGCTCCGGCCCGATCACGAGCCGCTGCGCCGGCCGGGGCACCCACGACTGCGGGAAGCCCTCCGTCCTGACGAAGCCGGGCTTGACCGTGTGGACGCGGATACCGCGCGGCCGCAGCTCCGCGGCCGTGGCCCGCGAGAACGCGAGTTGGGCGTGCTTCGAGCCCGCGTACGGGCCGGAGTCGGGCAGGGCGACCGTCCCGGCGACCGAGACGATGTTCACGACGTCCGACGGCGCGGCCGCTTCGAGAGCCGGTAGGAACGCGCGCAGGCACCAGATTCCCCCGAGATAGTTCGTGTGGAGCACCGCCTCGAGCTGGGCGGGATCGCCCTCGAGGAAGCTCGCCCTGGCAGGGATGCCGGCGTTGTTCACGAGCAGGTGCACCCTGGGGTGACGCTCGACGACCCGCCGCGCGGTCTCCTCGACGGCGGCGCGGTCGGTGACGTCGCAGAGCTCGTACTCGCCACCGGTCTCCTCTGCGAGCGGCTTCAGCCGTTCCTCGCGCCGCGCGAGCAGCACGCAGTGCCAGTCGCGCCGGGCAAGCGCCCGGACGATCTCCGCTCCGATGCCGGACGACGCGCCGGTGACGACCGCTAGCCGCTGCACGCGGTGACCATACGCCGAACGACCGCTGTGCGGCCTCTTCGGTCGACGGCCGTCGCGGTGATCGCGTGGCGGCCGTGCGCGAGCGTCAGCGTCGCCCACCACAGGCCCTGTTCGCCGGAGCGGTCGACTGCGCGGCGCCGGCCGTCGACGGCGAAGGAAACGCGCACGACGCCGTGCGGCGATCCCGCCGCGACTTCGAGCCGTGCACGTCGCGGAACGCAGGTCCCGCGGCCCGGGAGCAGCCAGTCCGCGGTCACGCCGGCGACGACGTGCAGCGTCGCGCTCGCGGTGCGCGTGTTCGGCATGATCGAGGGCCCGCTCGTATCGATGTTCTTCGACTCCTGGAAGTCGGAGGCGATCATCCGCACGCGCGTCGTACCGGGCCGCAGCGCGGCCACCGAGTTGGGGAGCGGAAAGAGCGCGAGGCCCGTCGAGGGGTCGTATCGGCCGACCGCGACGAGCGCTCCGGCGTACCCGAGCGTCAGTGAGACCGGATCGACGCCCGACTGTCGGTCGACCGAGCGGAACACGAGCGTCGGCCGGCCCGCCGTGACGCGCGTCGTCAACAGTTGCAGGGTGGGCGGCGTCACGTCGTTCACCCACGAACGCAACAGGTACGACCCTGCGAGCCGCCGGTTCGTAAAGCGGTCGCGGCCGGAGTCGACCGCGACGTAGTACGTCCCCGCGGCCGGGAACGAGACGCCGGCAGCGCCGATCGCCTCGAGGTAGTCGTACGTCAGCTCGTTCACGTCGACGGGCGTGCCCGCGAATCCCTGCACGCTGTTCTCGTCCTTCGCGCCGAGATACCACGGGTCGATCTGCGCGCCCGTGCTCCTGTCGATCACCGACACGCCGGCGTTGACCGCCTTGCCCGGCAGTGTCGTCGAGTACAGGACCTCCTTGCCGTCCTCATTCATCGGCGGCGTCTCGGGGCGGACGCCGAATGGCGAGGACGGGTACCGGTAGACGGAGACGCGGCCGACTCCGGCAGTCGTGCCCCGCTGCGACGTCCGCAGCGGCACCGCGGTCGCGGCGGCGACCCCGGGGTTGTCGGCGAGGAAGAAGTAGGGGATCCGCCGGGTCGTCGAGCCGTTGTGGAGGACGACGAAGCCGTAGTTCTCGCCCGTCGGCGCGCCCGCCGCGACGCGGGCGGCCACCGCCAGGTCGGTCGACCCGCCGGGCGCGACGACCGCGAGGCCGGCGACGTCGACTGCGGTGCCCGCGGTCGCCGATTGCGGCGTCAGCTCGACCGTCCACGTGCCGGCGCCGTTGCCGGCGTCGGAGAGCGCGACGTGCAGCGTCTCGCTCGCGCCGGGAGCGACGTCGCGAAACGAGAGCGAGGAGGGAGCGGTGAAAAGCTGCGGGTCGGTCGCCGCGGGCAGCGAGACGAGACCGCCGCCCTCGAGCGGGACGGCCGCCTCCCGGGTGCGCGCGGTGTCGCCCCACGCGGGGCCGGCGGTCTCGACGAGCGCCGACTTGACCTGCGCCGGCGTCCACGTGCGATGAAGCTCGAGCAGGAGCGCGGCCGAGCCCGCGACGTGCGGCGTCGCCATCGACGTCCCGTCGAAGACGGCGAAGCGCGACGCGTCCGTGCCGGGGAGCGTCGACGAGAGGATCTGGCCGCCGGGGGCGGAGACGTCCGGCTTCAGGTCGTGCCCGAACGCCGTCGGGCCGGCCGACGAGAAGCTCGTGATGACGCCGCTGCGGCCGGTCTCCAGCTCGAGCGGGTCGTGACCGACGCGGATCGTCGTCTTGCCGCCGTGCGCGGCCGTGAACGCCACGAGCCGCGCGCCGTCGAGGTTCGAGACCATGCCGCCGGGGATCGGCAGCCTCGTCGGCACGCCGTTCGCCTCGCCCTCGCGGTCGTCCGAGAAGACGATGCCGACGGCACCTGCCTGACGAGCCTGCTCGGCCTTGCCGACGAACGGGCAGAGGCCGCGTCGGACGAGCGCGATCGCGCCGCGGAGCGAGCCGGCCGGCAGCGTGCCGCGGGTGGAGTCGAGCGCTCCGGGCGGGCCGCAGAGGTACCGGTCGACCGGCTTGCCGTCGGTGCCGATGATCGAGCCGACGTCGACGAGCGTCTGGTCGGCGCTGCCCCAGGCGCCCGGGGCGCGGTCGCCGTTGGCGCCGATGAACGGGATGCCCTTCAGGTCGGCGGGCGCGCCGGCGGCGGTGACGTCGAGCCCGGGCGAGAAGACGTGGGTGTTCGAGACGGCGGCGACCGAGATGGCGTCGGGAGCGGTGCCCGGCGAGCCGACCGAGCCGACGCCGAAGTCGTCGCGGTCGTTGCCGGCCGCGATCACGGGCACGACGCCGGCGGCGGCGACGGCGTGCACGGCGGCGACGAGCGCGTCGTTCGCCGGCTCGACCTGCGGGCCGCCGCCCGAGAAGTTGATGACGTCCATCCCGTCCTTCACGGCCGCTTCGAAGGCCGCGACGATCTCGGGCGTGTTCGCCACGTGGCCGATCGGCGTCGGCACCGTGAATACGCGGTAGTTGCCGAGCCAGGCGCGGGGTGCGACGCCGCTCAGCCCGGTGACGCGCGGGTGGTCGGCGCCCGCGGGCGCGGTCGTGCCGCTGTCGCCCGCCGCGATCCCTGCCACGTGGGTGCCGTGGAAGGACGACGCGGGGTCGACGGGCAGCCGCCCGGCGCTGCCGGCGCCGGGGCCGGGGAACGTGCGGGCGACGATCACCTTCGGCGTCGTCGCGGTCGTGATGCCCTTCGGGAACCCGTCGGGATAGGAGAAGCCGGCCGGCGCGAAGTACGGATTCGTCTGGTCGATGCCGTCGTCGACGACGGCGATCTTGATGCCCGTGCCGTCGGCGCCGGTCACCTGACGCAGGACGTCGGCGCCGATCACCGACGGCGACCGGTCGGTCGCGAGCGAGTACTCCACGCTCGGGTAGACGTGTCGAGCCCACGCCTGTCGCATCAGGGCCGGGAGCCGCGACTCCGGCAGCGTCACGGTGAGCGCATCGAGGACGACCTGGAACCGGCGCCCGACCCGCGCCTGAGGGATCGCTTCGCGAAGCTGCGTCACCGCGCGCGCCTGGGCGCGCTCGACTGCAGCGACGTACGCGCGCGCCGACGAGGACTGGAGGTCGAGCTTCCGCCGTGCGCCCGCGGTCGCGAGCCCGCGACCGCCGCGCAGGGCGAGCGGAGGCAGAGCGAGCGAGACCACGACGCGGACGCGGCTCGCCGCCGGCGTCAGAAGCGGGATCGTCCCGGCACGAACACGCGGCTGCGCCGCGGCAGGAACGGCCGTGCACAGCGCGACCGTCATCGCGAGAAGCGGGATCGCGCGGCGCAACGCGCGGAGGGTACCGTAGGATCGCGGCCATGGCCGCTCCGTTCGAGGGAAAACGCGCGCTCGTCCTGGGCGTCGCGAACAAGCGCTCGATCGCGTGGGCGATCGCACAGCGGCTGGCCGACGGCGGCGCCCGGCTGGCATTCACGTATCAGGGGGAGCGGATCCAGAAGAGTGTCGCCGACCTCGCGGTGACGGTCGACACCGCACTCGTGACGGAGTGCGACGTTCGCTCCGACGACGACGTCACGCGCGTCTTCGGCGAAGTGGGGGACGCATTCGGCGGCGAGCTCGACATCCTCGTCCACTCGGTCGCCTTCGCGGCAGCCGAGGACCTCGAGGGACGCTTCACCGACACGCCGCGCGACCGCTTCTGGCTGGCGCTCGACATCAGCGCGTACTCGCTCGTCGCCTGCGCGAAGGCGGCGGAGCCGTTGATGGAACAGGCGGGCGGCGGGTCGATCGTGACGATGACGTACCTCGGCGGCGAGCGCGTCGTCCCGCACTACAACGTCATGGGAGTTGCGAAGGCGACCCTCGACGCGTCGATGCGCTACCTCGCCTCGGATCTCGGCGAGAAGAACATCCGCGTCAACGCGATCTCCGCCGGCCCCGTGCGCACGCTCGCCGCCCGCTCGATCGCGGGCTTTCCCACGATGGAGGCGATCGTCGAAGAACGCGCCCCGCTGCATCGCCCGATCGATGCCGACGACGTCGCGGCCGGTGCCGCGTATCTTCTCGGCGACGGCGCGAAGAACGTCACGGGCACCACGCTGTACGTCGACAGCGGGTACCACGCGATGGGCATGTAGCTACGGGCTCTCGAGCAGCGCCGCGACCGCCTCGCGGCGGCTGGAGGCGCCGATCTTGGCGAGCGCGTGCTCGACGTGCTTGTCGACCGTCCGCGCGCTGATCGTCATCGCGGCGGCGATCTGTGCGCTCGTGTAACCCAGGGCGACCAGAGCGAGGATTTCGACCTCGCGAGGCGTGAGTCCATACGTCGCAGCTCGACGCGAGTCGATGAGGGGCGGCGTCCGGTCGAGGTCGACGAGCAGCACCGTGGGGTCGGCGTCGACCCGACGAACGGTCACTCGACCCTCGTCTGTCGCGAGCTCGAGCCGCTGGAGTGCCGCGAGGTCCCGCCCGCGTAGCAGCCGCCGTGCACGCGGGCTCGCGTGCGAGATGCGGCCGGCGCGATCGAGCACCACGATCTCCCGGCCGGCGTTTCCGAGCGCCTGCTCGAGCAGCAGGAGTCTCTCCCTCGCCTCGACACGTGCGCAGACCGTCGCGTGCGCCTGGGCGATGTGCTTGCGGAGCAGATCGAGGAAGCGGCGCTCGTCCTTCGTGAAGTCGCGCTTGGACCGGTTGAACGCAATGCCGATGAACGACGTCGTCGAGAGGCCGAAGCTGCACTGGTATTCGATCTCGTGCGGCTTGAAGAACTCGCAGTAGAGGTCGAGGCGGTGGAACTCCCGGCGTGTACAGAAGTCGGAGATGGCGATCGGCTCCGACATGGGGTTTTCCACGATCCGGCCGATCAGCGGATGCTGGTGCGCCCATGTCTCGAGGACGCTCACGTCGCGCGACAACCCCTCGTCCGGAACGACGAGCACCTCGAGCTTGCCCGTCTGCGGGTCGAATTCGTTCCAGCCGACGGCGTCGGCCTCCACGAGCCGGGACAGGCCCTCGAGCACGCGGCCGGGGAAGCCGGCGAGGTCCGGGGCCTCGTGCCAGATGTACGCGGCCCGGAGCGCGTCCTCGGCGCGTAGTGCGGCGGCCGCCATGCGATGAATCGTACGACGATCCGGCGGCTTCGCAAAGCGAAAATACGTACTCGTCTACGTATTGTCTCCCGCCCCGGCCGGACGAACAATCGACAGAGTGGCCGGGGGGAGGCGCAGAGGGGGGAGGCGCAGACGGTCGATCCTGTTCGCAGCGGCGGCGGCGTCGGGGGTCGCCATGCTCGCGTCGGCGTCGGCCGGAGGCACCGGCGCGCTGGTCGTGACGACCACCTCCGACAGCTCGGACGGGGCGTGCACCGCGACGTTGTGCTCCCTGCGCGACGCCGTCGAAGCGTCGAACGCAGGCGGGGGAGCGGCCGTCGCCGTGCCGGCCGGGCGCTACGCGCTGACGCTCGGCCCGCTCCTCGCCACCGAGCCGCTCGAGCTCGACGGCGCCGGCGCACGCACGACGATCCTCGCCGGCAACGGCGGCGGTCAGGTGATCCGCAGCGACCGGTCGGCGGCGCCGGCACTCGTCCTCTCCGACCTGACGATCACCGGCGGCCACTCGCACACGACCGATGCACCCGACTTCAACGAGGGCGGCGGAATCATGGCGTGGGGCGCCTTGACCCTCGATCACGTCTCCGTGACCGGGAACGCGTCCGACTCCGACGGCGGCGGGCTCGACGCGCAGGGCGACCTGACGATCGGTGCGAGCACGATCGCGAACAACAGCGCCGTCGGTGACGGCGGCGGCATCCGCGTGCAGAACAGCGACGTTTCGATCGACGACAGCACGGTCGCCGACAACAGCGCGCAGAACCGGGCCGGCGTCGAGATCGACTCGCCGACCTCCGCGCGCATCTCGTTCACGACGATCGCGGGCAACTCGAACAGCGACGGGACGTTCGGGTCGCTCCGTGTCACGTCCGGGTCGGCGACCCTCGAGGGCTCGGTGGTCGCGAACGACCCGAGCAACCACGCGCCGAACTGCGTCGGGACGATCGTCTCCGCGGGTCACAACCTTGCGACCGACGGGACGTGTGCGCTCACCGCTGCGGGCGATCTCGCATCCGCGTCGAGCGCCGGTCTCGCCGCCCTCGCGGACAACGGCGGCGACACCGACACGATGCTGCCGCAGGCCGGGTCGGCGGCGATCGACGGCGGGGGGACTGCCTGCTCGGCGATCGACCAGCGTGACGGCACGCGGCCGCAGGGCGCGGCGTGCGACGTCGGCTCGGTGGAGACGTCGGGCTCTGCCCCGTCTTCCGGGCTGACCCAGCTCGCGGCGCCGAACGACTGCATCGCCGAGACGGAGATCGAGGGATGCGGCACGATCTCGGGCGCGGGGCTGAAGTGGGCGGACTGGGCGGCCGTCTCGCCCGACGGCGAGAACGTGTACGTCGCATCGTTCGCCGGAAACGCCGTGGCCGAGTTCGCGCGGGCCGGCGACGGCTCACTGACCGAGCTCGGCTGCATCGCCGCGTTCGGCAGCGACTGCGGAACGACCGTTCCCGGTCTGAGCGACGCGACGTCGGTCGTGGTCAGTCCGGACGGGAAGAACGTCTACGTCACGGGTGACCAGGACGACACCGTGATGATCTTCGACCGAAGCTCGACCGACGGGTCGTTGACGCCTGCGGGCTGCATCCAGGACGCTGCCGCACGCTCCAGCCTTGGTTGCGTGACGACCGTGCACGGAATGTCGAACGCCTACGACGTCGTCGTCAGCCCGGACGGCAACAACGTCTACGTGGCCGCCGGCGGCGGCGGCAACGAGGGCGGCGCGGTCGTCGAGCTCGCACGCGCCTCCGGCGGCGCGTTGACCCAGCTGGCCGCCCCCGATGACTGCGTCGAAGAGCAGGGCGACAGCACACCGGTCTGTGGGACGACGAGCGGGAGCGGCCTGCTGGCAGTCACCGCGCTGGCGCTCAGCCCCGACGGGACGAGTCTCTACTCGGTCGCCGACACACATGCCGTCAGGGCGGGGGACGCCCCGGGCGCGCTGGCGGCCTTCACTCGTGACCCGGCGACCGGCGCGCTCACCCAGTCGGCCTGCATCGGCGAGGCGACGAGCGTCAGCGGGATCACCGAGTGCCGGTCCACGACGGGGCCCGGCCTGAGCGACCTCGTCAACGTGGCGGTCAGTGGGGACGGCAAGACCGTGTACACCGCCTCCGACGACCCCACAGGGCCGATCGCGGAGTTCGCGCG
>JAICLU010000099.1 GCA_025925195.1 Thermoleophilia bacterium | reverse complement strand
GGCTTCCTCGCCGCGCTCGACGGCTACGCGGGCTGGATCGTCGTCGAGCAGGACTGGGTGCCCGGGCCCGGCGACCGCGACGGCGAGGCGCAGATCGAGGCGCAGCGGAGAAATCGCCGCTGGCTGGCGGACCGCTCTTGACTCCCGCGCGGCCCAGTGCAAACGTTGCCACGACGTGGGGAGGGAACTGCCGACGCTGGCAGACAGCGAACTCGAGCATCTCGTGACGGAACCGGCCACCGGACCGCTACGCGTCGGCGTGATCGGGCTCGGAGCCGTTGCGCAATCCGTGCACCTGCCGCTGCTCGCGAAGCACCCCGAGCGCTTCCGGATCTCGGCCGTCTGCGATCTCTCGCGCTCGACCTGCGCGGCCCTCGGCGACCGGTTCGCCGTCGACGCAGCCCGCCGGTTCGGCAGTGCCGAGGAGCTGCTGGCGGCGGGCGACCTCGACGCGGTCGCCATTCTCACGCCCGGCTCGCACGGGGAGCTGGCCGCGGCCGCGGCGAATGCCGGCCTCGCCGTCTTCTGCGAGAAGCCGCTCGCCTACACCGTTGCCGAGGCCGACGCGCTCGCGGCGCTCGAGCCGCGGCTGATGCTCGGCTACATGAAGCTCTACGACCCGGCGGTCGAGCGCGCCCGACAGCTGCTCGCGGATCGACCCGCCGCGCGCTCGATCGAGGTCACCGTCCTGCATCCGCCGGATGCCCCGCAGCTCGCCCATGCCGGGCTGCTGCCGGCCGCGACCGACGTCGACGCCGCGGTGCTCGCCGACCTCTCGGCGGCCGACGACGCGACCATCCGGAGCGCGCTCGGCGACGTTCCGCGCGAGCTCGGCCGGCTCTACTCGAACGTCATCCTCGGCAGCATCGTCCACGACCTCGCGGTGATCCGGTACCTCGCCGGCGGCCCGCTCGAGGTCGAGTACGTCGACACGTGGGAGACCTCGGTCGCGCTCGTGGGGCGACTCGCGGACGGGACGCGCGTCTCGATTCGCTGGCACTACCTCGAGGGTTACCCGGCATATCGCGAGGAGGTTCGCGTCCACGACGAGCACGGCTCGCTGTCGTTGACGTTCGCCGCTCCCTATCTTCTGCACGCTCCCACCGTCCTACGGGTGGTGGACGACGGGGGGAACGGGTCCGAGCACGTCAGCGAGACGCGCTCGACGGTCGAGGCTTTCGAGCGGCAGTGGCTCGCGTTCTCCGCATTCGTGCACGAGGACGCGACGCCGCGCGCCGGCATCGCGGAAGGCCGGCTCGACATCGTCGCCTCGCAGCGTGCGGCGGCGGTTCTGGCCGGGCGGCAGGGGGTCGTCGTCGGCGGCGAGGCCGCCGGGGACGGCGCATGAACACGTTCAGGACAACCATCGAGATAGGCGAAAAACGAAAGGGAGGTGCTCGGTGAAGGCAAGGCTGCTTGCGATCACCGTCGCAGTGCTCGTCTTCGTGCCGGCCGCGTATTCCGCGGTCGACGCCGGCGGCTCCATGCACGCCGTCAAGAAGGCGAATGCCGGGACCACGATCGTCGTGTACGCCAGCGGCGACGTGAACGTGCAGAACCTGTGGCAGAACAACATCATCCCCAACTTCGAGAAGACGAACAAAGGCATCTACGTGAAGTTCGTGTTCTCCGAGCACGGGACGCAGGACGGAACGACGCTGGCGCGCATCGGCGCGGCGGTGAAGGGCCGGCACTGGCCCGGGATCGACCTCGTCGACGGCGGGCTCGTCACGACGATGGCGCTCGCCGGACTCGACCAGCCCGTGAGCAAGGCGACGGCGCCGAACATCAAGCGGGTCAACCCGGATCTGCTCGTGCCGGTCAAGGGCGCTGCGATCCCGTACCGCGGCTCGTCGGTCGTGCTCGCGTACGACTCGAATCACGTCAAGAGCCCGCCGAAGACCCTGCAGGGGCTCCTCGACTGGATCAAGGCGAACCCCGGCAAGTTCACGTACAACTCGCCGAACTCCGGTGGGTCCGGCTACTCGTTCGCCGAGACGGTCGTCGACAGCTTCCTCTCACCGAGCGTCGAGAAGCAGATGGTGAACGGCTACGTGCCGGATCTCGAGTCGAACTGGAAGCAGGGGCTCGACTATCTGCACAGCCTCAACAAGTACATGTTCCAGGGCGTCTACCCGAACGGCAACGCCGCCGTCCTCAACCTGCTCGCGCAGGGCCAGCTCTGGATGGCTCCGGTGTGGTCGGATCAGTCGCTGTCGGCGCTGAAGAGCGGTCAGCTCGGGTCGAACATCAAGCTGACGCAGATCTCCAACCCGTCGTTCACCGGCGGCGCGGCGTACCTCGCCGTCCCGAAGACGGCGAAGCACAAGAAGGTGCTCTACAAGTTCGTCAACTACATCCTGTCGCCCACGGCGCAGCAGATGATCGTCGACGTGATGTCGGGCTTCCCGGCGATCGACGTCAAGTACATGGGCGACTCGATCAAGCAGAAGTTCCAGGACGTCTCGGCGAACACGCTTCGCCCGACGTACTCCACGAAGATGGGCAACGACTTCAAGGCTCAGTGGCAGCAGACAGTTCCGTAGTCGCTTTCCGCAGGGCTGCACGACGGCGGACGTACCGTGAGCGGGCCCAGGGCCTGCTCATGGTGCTCCCGCCGGTGGCGGTGGTCGCCGTCTTCATCGGGTTCCCGGTGGGGGCGGCGATCGCCTACACGCTCGGCCGTGCGGGCGGCCCCAACTCGACCGTCGCGCTGCTCGCGCAGCGGCAGCACATCGTCCACCACGGTGTCACGACTGCCGCGTACCGCGAGGTCCTCGGCAACCCGCACGTGCGCGCCGACCTCTGGGCGACCGTCTGGGTGACGCTCGTGACGATCGTGGTCGTCGTCCTGCTCAGCTGGGCGATCGGCCTCTACCTCCGGCTTTCGGACACGCGCATCTCGCGCATCGTGTCTGCGCTCTCCGTCATCCCGCTCTTCATCCCGGTCGTGATCGCGTCATACGCGATCCTCACGTTCTACGCGTCGCAGGGATTCATCAAGACGCTCGCCTACCACCTCGGCTGGCACAGCTTCCCGACGCTCGGCTACACGCTGACGGCGGTCGCGATCGGCGAGATCTGGGTCAACGTGCCGTTCGGCGTCCTGATGATGAGCTCGGGCCTGAACTCGGTCCCGAACGCGCTGATCGAGGCCGCACGCGACTCGGGCGCCTCGCTGCCCCGCACCGTCCGTTCGGTGTTGCTGCCGATGAACGTGATCCCGACCGTGATCGTCGCCACCTTCACCGGCATCTACGTGCTCGGCAGCTTCACGGTGCCGTATCTGACGGGGCCGTCGGCGCCGAACCTGATGGGTGTGTCGATGGCGAACTTCTTCTCCGCGTTCAACCAGCCGCAGCAGGCCGAGGTGATGGCGATGATCGTCTTCGTCCTCGCCGTCGGCATCGGGACGATCTACGTCTGGGCGAACGTGCGCGCATCGAAGCGGGCGTCGATCACGTCATGAGCGCGATCGAACAGCAGGGGGTCGCGCTCGGCGGGCTCGAGCAGGCGGAGCTGCCGGTCGCGCGGCCGACGCGCCGCCGCATGCCGACGCCGCGGGCGGCCGTGCTGCGCGGGCTCGGGTTCGTGTTCGTCGTCGCGCTGCTCGTGTTCATGGTTGGTCCGCTCGTGTGGCTCGCCGTCCGCGCGTTCTCGGGCATCTGGCAATACCCGCGCTTCTGGCCGAGCCACTGGACGCTGCAGTGGTGGCGCACCGTCTTCGACGACAAGAGCCTCGGCCGCTCGATGAAGCTCAGCTTCGAGTTCGCACCGGTCGTCACCGTCGCGTCGGCCGCGATCTGTCTGCCGGCCGCGTACGCGTTCTCGCGGTTCAACTTCCCGGGCCGGCGCGTGCTGCTCGTCTCGCTCTTCGCGACGAACGCGTTCCCGAAGATCGGCCTGTACATCTCGATGGCCGGCGTCTTCTACTCGCTCAATCTGATGGGGACGTTCCTCGGCGTCGTCATCGTGCAGCTGATCGGGACGATCGTCTTCATGACGTGGATCCCGACCGCCGCGTTCTCGGCGATCCCGCGCAGCCTCGAGGAGGCGGCGCGCGACGTCGGCGCGGGGCCGTTGCGCGTGTTCTTCCGCGTCACGTTCCCGCTCGCGGCGCCGGGCATCTTCGTCGCGATGATCCTGTCGTTCCTCGCGGCGTTCGACGAGGCGCAGGGCACGTTCCTCGTCGGCATCCCGAACTACATCACGATGCCGACCGAGATGTACACGCTCGTCCTCAACTATCCGGAGCAGGCCGCGGCGGTGTTCTCGATCCTGCTCGCCATCCCATCCGTCGTCCTCATGTCGCTCGCGCGCAAGCATGTGATGGGCGGCAAGCTCGCAGAGGGGTTCCAGATCCGATGACCGACGCTCAGACTCCCGCCGGCCTGCTGATCGACCGCGTGTCGAAGGACCTCGGCGGCCGCACGATCGTGTCCGACATGCAGCTCGAGGTGCACGCGGGGGAGCTCACCTGCCTGCTCGGCCCGTCCGGCTGCGGCAAGACGACGACGCTCCGCATGATCGGCGGCTTCCTGCAGCCCGACGCGGGGGCGATCCTCATCGACGGCAGCGACATCAGCCGGCTGCCGCCGGAGAAGCGCCCGACGGCGATGGTCTTCCAGAACTACGCGCTGTGGCCGCACATGACGGTGTTCAAGAACGTGTCGTTCGGCCTGCGACTGCGCAAGCTGCCGAAGGCGGAGATTCGGGAGCGCGTCGAGAACGTGCTCGAGCTCGTCGGCCTCACGCACCACATCCACAGCTATCCGGCGCGGATCTCCGGCGGCGAGCAGCAGCGCGTCGCTCTTGCGCGCGCGCTCGTGCTCGAACCGAAGGTGCTGCTGCTGGACGAGCCGCTGTCGAACCTCGACGCGAAGCTGCGCGTGCGCGTGCGCGAGGACATCCGTGAGATCCAGCAGCGGATCGGCATCACGACGATCTTCGTGACGCACGACCAGGACGAGGCGCTGTCCCTTTCCGACCGGATCGCCGTCATGTCGGGCGGCCGGGTCGAGCAGTACGCCGACCCGCGCACGCTGTACCGGCATCCCGCGACGCATTTCGTCGCGAGCTTCGTCGGCGCGATGAACTTCTACACGGGCACGCTCGGCGGCGACGGGTTCAGGCTTGCCGGCGGCGCGCAGGTTCCGGTCGACTCGCTGTCGAGCCGGACGCCGGGCGAATACGAGATCGGCGTGCGGCCGGAGGACGTCACGGTCTCGTCGAACGGCGACGGCGGCGCGGAGGCGAGCGTCGTGCGCGAGATCCAGCGCGGGCACTACAAGGAGCTCGTGCTCGACGTGGGCGGCGACGAGATGCGCGCGTTCGTCGCGCCCGACCTGCCCGCGGTCGACAGGCTGCGTGTGCGCTTCAGCCGCGGCGTGCTGTATCGCGACGGCGTGCTGCAGGAGCAGTCGGAGTCGCCCGTCGCCGTACGATGACGGCGCTCGCGATCGCTCATCGCGGCGACCCGTTCGCGCAGCGTGAGAACACGCTCGAGGCGTTCGCGGCGGCGGTCGCGCACGGCGCCGACATGATCGAGCTCGACGTGCGCCGAACGGCAGACGGACGCGCTGCGGTCGTGCACGACTCGACGCTCGAGCGCCTCTGGGGCCTCCGGCGGCGGGTGGCCGACCTGCCGCTGACGGAGATCCAGGCGCTCGGCGTGCCCGATCTTGCGCAGGCGCTCGAGGCGATCCCGCCGCACGTGCAGGTGATGGTCGACTACGAGGAGGAGGCCGTCGCCGGGCCGGCGCTCGACGCGGTGCTCGACGCCGGCGCGCTCGACCGCGTCGTCTTCTCCGGCGACGCCTTCGCAGGGCACCGCCGGCTTCGCGAGCGCGAGGCGGGCGTTCGCATCGCGGCGACGTGGACGGCCGACCGGCCGATCCCCGAGCGGCTGCTCGACGAGCTGGGAGCGGAGTTCTACAACCCGAGCGGCAACGTCCTCGGCCGCGACCCGGACGCAGTCGAGCGGATGCACGCCCGGGGCACGAAGGTCTCCGTCTGGACGATCGACGAGCCGGCGGACATGACGTTCTTCCTCGACCTCGGCGTCGACGCCGTGATCACCAACCGGGTCGCGGATCTCGTCGGACTGCTGGCGCCGGAACGCGCATGCTGAGCGATCGGGAGCTCGACGACTGCGCGGGGCTGATCGACGAGCTGACCGCGTTCGCGATCGACCGGATCCTGGCCGACCGGCCGCGCTCCGACCAGATCTCGACGAAGTCGAGCGCGGCCGACTGGGTGACGGAGACCGACCTTGCCGTCGAGCGGCGTGTGCGCGAGCTGATCGGCGAGCGCTTTCCCGCGCACCGTGTGGTGGGCGAGGAGTTCGGCTCGACCGGCGACGATGCCGCGACGGCGAGCTGGTACATCGACCCGGTCGACGGGACCACGAACTTCGTGCACGCGCTGCCGTTCTCGTCGTTCAGCGTCGTCGTGGTCGACGACGCGGGCGCCGCTGCGGGCGCCGTGGCCGACCCCTACCGCCGGGAGGTGCTCTCCGCGGTGCGCGGCCGCGGCGCGCGCCGCGACGGCGAGCCGACCCACTGCGCGGACGCATCGACGCTCGTCGGCGGGATCTTCCTCACCGAGCTGACGATGCAGTCGCTCTGGCCGGGCCAGACTGCGCTGATGGGCGCGCTCGCGCAGGCAGGCTGCGTGACGCGGATCCTCGGCTCCAATGCGCTCTCGCTCGCGTCGGTCGGCGCGGGCCGCGCGCTCGCGACGCTGATCGGCAGGTTCAACCTCGTCGACTGCCAGGCGGGCGCACTGATCGCGCGCGAGTCCGGAGCCGAGGTGCGTCACGAGCGCGAGGGGATCCTCTGCGCGGCGCCGGGTGTCGTCGACGAGGTCCTGCGGCTGTGGGAGCAGGCGGAGAATGGAAGCTGAGCGGCAGCCGACCCTCGCGGATGTCGCGCGGGCAGCGCGCGTCGCGACCTCGACCGCCTCGCGCGCCCTGCAGGAGAGCCCGCGGATCAGCGAGACGACGAAGCTGCGCGTGCGCGCCGCCGCGCGAACGCTCGGCTACCGGCCGAATCGCGTCGCCCGGTCGCTGCGGACGCGGACCGCGAACATCGCCGGCATCGTCGTCCCCGACATCGGCGCTCCGTTCTACAGCCGCGTCGTCAAGGGCGCGCAGGACGTGCTCGAGACCGCGGGCCTCGCCGTGCTCGTCATGAACACGCAGCGGGAGCCCGGCCGGGAGGTCACCGCGCTGCGCACGCTGCTCGAGCATCGCGTCAGCGGAGTCCTCGTGGCGACGTCGGGCGGGTCGGCCGCCGAGCCGGAGATGCCGACCGTCTACTTCGACAACATCGTCCGCAACCGCGGCGTCGGCAACGTGACGCGTGCGAACGTCGACGGCGTCATGCTGCTCGTCGAGCATTTGCGCGGTCACGGGCACACGCGCATCGGCTACGTCGGCGGCCCGCCGACGCTGACGTCCGGGACCGAGCGGCTCGAGGGATTCCGTCAGGCGGTCACGTCGTTCGGCCTTGCGGCCCGTGAGGACTACGTGCAACTGAGCGAGGCGACGTGGTCGCCGCACAGCGGCGCCGACGCGATGCGCCGCCTGCTCGCACTCGACGAGCCGCCGACCGCCGTCGTCACCTCGGGCGAGTCGCTCGCGCTCGGCGCACTGAGCGCGTGCCGTAACGCCGGCCTTCGCGTCCCCGAGGATCTCGCGCTCGTGTCGTTCGACGACCCGCCGTTCGGCGACCTGCTCGACCCGCCGCTCACCGCGCTCGTCCGAAACGAGGAGGAGATGGGCCGGCTCGCGGCCTCGCTGCTCCTGCACGCGCTGCAGTCGACCGCGTTCCCGCCGCCCGCGGACGTCCGCCTACCGGTCGAACTCGTCGTGCGCCACTCCTGCGGCTGCTAGATCAGTCGTAGGCCGGATCGACCGAGACGCGCCACGCGCGCACCGGGCCGGCCATGACGTTCAGGTAGTACAGGTCGTTGCGGGCGTCGCCCGCGACGGGGTGGTAGCCGCGCGGGACGAGGACGACGTCGCCGTCCTCGACGGCGACCGACTCGTCGAGCGACCGGTCGTCGGTATAGACGCGCTGGAACGCGAAACCGGAACCGCCGCGGATGCGGTGGTAGTACGTCTCCTCGAGCAGCGCCTCGTCCGGCATCGCGTCGGTGTCGTGCTTGTGCGGCGGGTAGCTCGACCAGTGCCCGGCCGGCGTGACCACCTCGGTCACGAGCAGCGACTCGGCCTCCTCGCTCTCCATCAGGATGTTCGCGATTCGCCGCTCCTCGCTGCCGCTCCCGCGGGTCACCAGTTCGGGCCGATCGAGCAGGCGCGGCTCGAGCCGACCCGCCGCGGGCGCCGTGCAGATCCCGAGCTCGCCCGTTCCCTCGGCCCACCACGTCGTCTGCGGCGGGACATAGAGCGCCGTCGGCGGCCCGTCGAAGGGGCTCGGCCGCGCCGCCGAGCCGAGATCCATCAGCAAGCACTCGCCGGACAGGAGCACGACGCACGTCTCCCTGCCGTCCTCGCGGCGCTCGATCCGGCCGTCGAGCCGTACAGCCTCGAAGCCGACGTACTCCATGTCGACGCGGACGAGCGTGCCGCCGGCATCAGGCTCGTGGCTCGCGACTCGGATGGAAGGCGGCACCCGAAGAGAATAGACTCGAAGCCGCTTTGGAACGTTCCGGAACGCGACTCACGGCCGCGCAGGCTCTCGTCCGCTTTCTCGCCGCACAGGTCGTCGAGCGGGACGGCGAGCGGCGCCGATTCTTCGGCGGCTGCTTCGGCATCTTCGGACACGGCAACGTCGCCGGCGTCGGCGAGGCGCTGTTCGAGCAGCCCGACCTGCTGCGCTACGTCCCCGCGCGCAACGAGCAGTCGATGGTGCACGCCGCCGTCGGCTACGCCCGCCAGCTGAACCGGCTCGGCGCCTTCGTCTGCACGAGCTCGATCGGGCCCGGCGCGACGAACATGGTCACGGGGGCCGCGCTCGCGACGGTCAACCGGCTGCCCGTCCTCCTCGTCCCGGGCGACGTGTTCGCATCGCGCGTCCCAGACCCGGTGCTGCAGCAGCTCGAGGTCGGATCGCGCGGCGACGTCAGCGTCAACGACTGCTTCATCCCGGTCTCGCGCTACTTCGACCGGATCGAGCGACCGGAGCAGGTGATCCCCGCCGCCCTCGCCGCGATGCGCGTGTTGACGAGCCCGGCCGACACGGGCGCGGTGACGCTCGCCTTCCCGCAGGACGTGCAGGCGGAGGCGTTCGACGTGCCCGAGGAGTTTCTCGCCGAGCGGGTCTGGCACGTGCCGCGCGCGCGGCCCGACGAGGCGGCGCTCGCGGCGGCGGCGGACGCGATCCGCTCCGCCCGGCGGCCCCTGATCGTCGCGGGTGGCGGCGTCGTCTACTCCGGGGCGACCGGTGCGCTGCGTGCGTTCTGCGACCAGACCGGGATTCCGGTCGGCGAGACGCAGGCCGGCAAGGGCTCGCTGCCGTACGACCACCCGTCGAACCTCGGCGCGATCGGCGCCACCGGCACGTTCGCCGCGAACCGCTGCGCCGCCGAGGCCGATCTCGTGCTCGGTGTCGGCACGCGGTTCAGCGACTTCACGACGGCGTCGAAGACGGCGTTCCGAAACCCGGACGTGCGGTTCGTCAACGTCAACGTGGCGGAGCTCGATGCGGCCAAGCACAGCGGCATCGCACTCGTCGGTGACGCGCGCGCGACGCTCGAGCGGCTCGGCGAGCTCCTCGCCGGTCACGCCGTGGGCGGCGACTACCGCGAGAACGCGGCCCGGCTCGCGCGCGAGTGGGACGACGAGGTGACACGGCTGTACGGTCTCGACGGCGATCCGCTCGTGCAGAGCGCCGTCATCGGCGCGGTCAACGCGGCGTCGGCCGCAGAAGACGTCGTCGTCTGCGCAGCCGGCTCGATGCCCGGCGACCTCCACAAGCTGTGGCGGACGCGCGACCCGAAGGGCTACCACGTCGAGTACGGCTACTCGTGCATGGGCTACGAGATCGCCGGCGGTCTCGGCGTCAAGCTCGCCGCCCCGGAGCGCGAGGTGTACGTCCTCGTCGGCGACGGCTCCTATCTGATGCTGCCGGGCGAGATCGTCACCGCGATCCAGGAGCGCGTGAAGCTGACGATCGTGCTCGTCGACAACGGCGGCTACGCGTCGATCGGCGCGCTGTCGCGCTCCCTCGGCACCGAGGGCTTCGGCACCGAGATGACGGTGAGCGTCGATCTGGCAGCGAACGCGGAGTCTCTCGGCGCACGTGTCTTCCGCCCGCAGACGCTGGACGACCTGCGCGCCGCGCTC
>JAICLU010000063.1 GCA_025925195.1 Thermoleophilia bacterium | reverse complement strand
CCAGCGGCGCGGGCCCGGTGCCGGCGCACGCCCTGCGGGCGGCGGCGGCCAGGGTGCGGGCGGCGGCAATCGCCAGCCGCGTCCGCCGCGCAGTGACAACCGTGGGGACAACCGTGGGGAGAACGTCGAGAAGCCGCGGACCGACGAGAACGCCGTGTCGGCCGAGGGCCGCGAGCAGCCGGTGATCCAGCCTGAGGTCGAGGTGACGCCGAAGCCGGTCGCCGACGCGCCGGACACGACGACGCCGAAGGTGCAGGACGAGAATCCCGCCAAGCTCGAGAAGGCTGACGACTGATGTTGATGCCGAAGAAGACCAAGTTCCGCAAGGTGCACCGCGGCCGCCGCGCCGGCGAGACGAAGGGCCAGTCGACCGTGCAGTTCGGCGACTACGGCCTGAAGGCGATCGACCGCGGCTGGATCACGAACCGCCAGATCGAGGCGGCTCGTATCGCGATGACCCGCAAGATCAAGCGCGGCGGCAAGGTCTGGATCAACGTCTTCCCCGACAAGAGCTACACGAAGAAGCCGGCCGAGACCCGCATGGGCTCCGGCAAGGGCTCGCCCGAAGGCTGGGTGGCCGTCATCAAGCCGGGCCGCGTGATGTTCGAGCTCGCCGGCGTCCCCGAGCCGCTCGCGAAGGAAGCGCTGCGCCTCGCGGGTCAGAAGCTGTCCGTCAAGACCAAGATCGTGAAGAGAGAGGCTGAGCTCTTTGACTAGGCCGAGTGAGTTGCGCGAGCTGTCCGACGACGATCTCGGGCACCGGCTCGCAGAGCGCCGCCAGGAGCTGTTCAACCTGCGCTTCCAGTCGGTGACCGGCGCGCTCGAGAACAGCGCGCGGCTGAAGCTGGCGAAGCGCGAGATCGCGCGGATCCTCACTGTCGTCCACGAGCGCGAATCGCAAGCTGCGAAGAACGGGAAGTAGAGAAGAGATGTCTGAGACCGAGAACGAGACACCCGAGACCGACGAGACGCCGACGCCGGCTGCAGAAGAGCCGACGACGACACCCGAGGTCCCCGCCGCCGAGCCGGAGGAGGCCGACGCCGCGCAGGCGCCTGCCGACGACGCCGTGGCCGAGGCGCCCGCGGAACCGGAGGCGCCCGCGGAGCCGGCGGCGCCGGCCGTGTCGCAGCCGAAGAAGAAGCGCAAGCGGCTCCCGCGTGCGCTACGCCCCCAGAAGGGGCGCCGTCAACGGACGCCTGCGACCGAGCGCAGGCCGATCTCGCGCGAGCCGAAGCCGGAGCACGAGCGCGGCCGCACCCAGGAGCGCCGCGGCGTCGTCGTCTCCGACGCGATGGACAAGACGATCGTCGTCAAGGTCGACCTGATCAAGTCGCACCCGCGGTACAAGAAGGTCATCCGTCGCACGGTCAAGTTCCACGCGCACGACGAGCAGAACGCAGCGCACGTCGGTGACGTCGTCCGCATCGTCGAGACGCGGCCGCTGTCGAAGACGAAGCGCTGGCGCCTGGCCGAGGTCGTCGAGGTGGCGAAGTGATCCAGCAGGAATCCCGTCTCCGCGTCGCCGACAACACGGGTGCCCGTGAGCTCCTGTGCATCCGCGTCATGGGCGGCCATCACCGCCGCTACGCGCGCGTCGGCGACATCATCGTCGGCACGGTCAAGACGGCGGCGCCGCAGGGCGCCGTCAAGAAGGGCGAGGTCGTGCGCGCGGTCGTCGTGCGGACGAAGAAGCCGTTCGGCCGCAACGACGGCACGACGATCGCGTTCGACGAGAACGCGGCCGTGATCATCGACGCCCAGCGCAACCCGCGCGGCACCCGTATCTTCGGGCCGGTCGCGCGCGAGCTGCGCGAGAAGAACTTCATGAAGATCGTCTCGCTCGCCCCGGAGGTCCTGTAACCCATGGCCCAGACGCTGAAGGTCAAGAAGAACGACACCGTCCAGGTGATCAAGGGCAAGGACGCCGGCAAGCGCGGCCGCGTGATCGAGGTCGCGCCCCGCGAGAACCGCGTGCTCGTCGAGAACGTCAACATGATCAAGCGTCACCAGCGGCCACGCCCGCTGCAGAACGCCAACCGCATGGGCGGCCCCACGATCGTCCCGGGCGGGATCATCGAGCGGCCCGCACCGATGAACGTCTCGAACGTGATGGTCGTCTGCCCCACGTGCAAGCGGCCGACGCGGGTCGGCACGGTGATCAAGACGATCAAGGACCGGCAGGTCCGCGTCCGCGTCTGCAAGCACGCCGACTGCGGCCAGGAGATCGACAAATCATGAGTGCGACCGAGAACTACACACCGCGCATGAAGGAGCAGTACGAGAACGAGCTCCGCGCACGCCTGCAGGAGCAGCTCGGCCTGAGCTCGGTCATGCAGGTCCCCAAGATCACGAAGATCACGCTCAACATGGGCGTCGGCGAGGCGAAGACGGACGCCAAGCAGATGGACGCCGCGATCGAGGAGCTGTCGACGATCGCCGGCCAGCGGGCGCAGGTCCGCAAGGCCACGAAGTCGATCGCACAGTTCAAGATCCGTGAGGGCATGCCCGTCGGCGCGCGGGTGACCCTGCGCGGCGCCCGCATGTACGAGTTCCTCGACCGCCTGATCTCGATCGCGCTGCCGCGCATCCGCGACTTCCGCGGGCTCAACCCGAAGTCGTTCGACGGCCGCGGCAACTACTCGATGGGGATTCGCGAGCAGATCATCTTTCCGGAGATCAACTACGACGACGTGCAGCAGGTCCGCGGTCTCGACGTCACGATCACGACGACCGCCCAGACCGACGAGCAGGCACGTGCGCTGTTGCTGGCGATGGGGCTTCCCTTCACCAACAGCGACGGCGACAGGAGGGAACAGTAAGTGGCGAAGACATCGCTCGTCGTGAAGCAGCGCCGTCCGCAGAAGTACTCGGTGCGCAACTACACGCGCTGCAACCGCTGCGGGCGGCCGCGTGCCGTGTTCAAGAAGTTCGGCCTGTGCCGCATCTGCCTGCGCGAGCTGGCGCACCAGGGTGCGATCCCGGGCATGACCAAGTCGAGCTGGTGACCCGATGCTGACCGATCCGATCGCAGACATGCTCACCCGCATCCGCAACGCCAACAAGGCGCTGCACGAGCACGTGACGATGCCTTCGTCGAAGATGAAGGTCGAGATCGCGCGCCTCCTGAAGGAGGAGGGCTACATCCGCGACTATCACGTCGAGAAGGGCGAATCGTTCGATACCCTGGTCGTCGACCTGAAGTTCGGCCGGAACCGCGAACGGGTGATCAGTGGCCTGAAGCGCGTGTCCAAGCCGGGTCGCAGGGTCTACGCGCGGAAGGATCGTCTGCCGCGGGTCCTGGGCGGGATGGGCGTCGCGATCCTGTCAACGTCATCCGGTCTCGTCACCGGCCGCACCGCGCAGGAGCGCGGTATCGGCGGGGAAGTCGTGGCCTTCATCTGGTGAGCACATGAGTCGTATTGGGAAAAGACCGATCGAAGTCCCCGCCGGCGTGAACGTCGTGCTGGAGCCCGGCCGCGTTGCGGTCACGGGCCCGCTCGGCGCGCTCCAGCAGGAGATCCCGCAGCGGATGCAGATCGCGCAGGAGGACGGCACCGTCACCGTGACCCGTCCGACCGAGCGCGGCGAGGACCGCGCGCTGCACGGCCTGACGCGGACGCTGATCGCGAACATGGTCGAGGGCGTCACGAAGGGCTTCGAGAAGCGCCTCGAGATCCAGGGCGTCGGTTACCGCGCGACGCTCAAGGGCACCGACCTCGAGCTGCAGGTCGGCTACTCGCACCCCGTCGTCGTCAAGCCGCGGACCGGGATCACGTTCGAGGTTCCCGCGCCGACGCAGGTCGTCGTGCGCGGCACCGACAAGCAGCAGGTCGGCCAGACGGCCGCCGAGATTCGCAAGGTCCGCCCGCCGGAGCCGTACAAGGGCAAGGGCATCCGCTACGAGGGCGAGTACGTCCGCAGAAAGGTCGGCAAGCGTGCCTAGTCTCACGGTCCTGGAGGCGCGCAAGCGCCGGCACCGCCGCGTCCGCGGCAAGCTGCAGGGCACGGCCGAGCGGCCGCGCCTCGTCGTGTCGCGCTCGAACCGCGGCATCGGCGCGCAGCTCGTCGACGACCTGAGCGGCACCACGCTCGCGTCGGCGTCCTGGCTCTCGCTGAGACAATCGTTCAAGGGCGACAAGAGCGCGCAGGCGGCCGAGGTCGGCAAGCTGCTCGCGAAGAACGCCAAGCAGGCCGGCATCGACGCGTGTGTCTTCGACCGCGCCGGCTACCTGTACCACGGCCGTGTGAAGGCGCTCGCCGAAGGCGCGCGCGAGGGAGGATTGACGTTCTGATGGCACTCGATTACCAGGAGACACGCGAGCTCAAGGAGCGCGTCGTCGAGATCAACCGCGTCGCCAAGGTCGTCAAGGGCGGTCGCCGCTTCTCGTTCACCGCGCTCGTCGTCGTCGGCGACGAGATCGACCGCGTCGGCGTCGGCTACGGCAAGGCGCGCGAGGTTCCGCTGGCGATCACCAAGGCCGTCGAGGACGCGAAGAAGAACCTCTTCACCGTGCCGAAGCACGGCTCGACGATCACGCACGAGGTGCTCGGCCACTTCGACGCCGCGCGCGTCATGCTCCGCCCGGCCTCAGAGGGCACCGGCGTCATCGCCGGCGGCGGCGTGCGTGCCGTGCTCGAGCTCGGCGGGGTACGCAACGTGCTGGCGAAGAGCCTCGGCACGACGAACCCGATCAACATGGCGAAGGCGACGGTCGCCGCGCTCAAGGATCTGCGCCGTCCCGAGGACGTGGCCGCGATCCGCGGCAAGCAGATCAGCGAGGTGCTGCCGTTGCCGAAGCATGGCCGTGAACCGCAGGTCGAAGAGGCGGCAGCCGCTGTTGCGGCCGTCGTCGAGATGCCCGAGGTTCCGGTTGCGGCCCCGATGCCGGTCGTCGAGACCGCGGCGCCCGCCCCGTCACCGGCGGCAGAGGAGAAGCCGGCACCGAAGAAGCGCGCCGCGAAGCCGAAGGCAGACGAGCCGAAGGCAGAGGCGCCGGCCGCAGCGCAGGACGAAGGGATCGTCGAGACCGTCGTCGAGGCCGCCGCCTCCGTCGTCGAGACGGTGAAGGAAGAGGGCGTCACGGAGGCCGCGAAGGAAGCTGCCACCGATGTCACCGAGGCTGCAAAGGGCGTCGTCAAGCGCGTCCGCAAGGCCGTCAAGAAGGACGACAAGTAGATGGCGAGGGTGCGCATCACGCAGGTCCGCAGCCAGATCGGCCAGAGCGAGCGGCATCGCGGCACGCTGCGCGCGCTCGGGCTCGGTCGGATCGGCAAGGTGGCCGAGCAGGAAGAGGGCCCCGTGCTCGCCGGGATGCTGCGCAAGGTCCGCCATCTCGTGAAGGTCGAGGAGGCGTAGCCATGGCCGACAGACAGCTGAACCTTTCGAATCTCCAGCCGGCGCAGGACCGCGAGGACCGCAAGCGCGTCGGCCGCGGCCTCGGCGCCGGCCAGGGCCGCTACTCCGGCCGCGGTATCAAGGGCCAGAAGTCGCGCGCGGGCTCGCACAAGATGCGCGCCGGCTTCGCGGGCGGCCAGATGCCGATCCAGATGCGGCTCGGCAAGCTGCGCGGCTCGACGTCGAAGGACGCGATGCCGGTCGGGCCGTTCCGCACGTACACCGTGCCGGTCAACCTGCGCGACCTCGACCGCTTCGAGGCGGGGGACGTCGTGACGCCCGAGGCGCTCGTCGAGAAGCGATTGATCAAGAACACGAAGACCGACATCAAGTTGCTCGGCGACGGCGAGCTCTCGAAGAAGCTGACCGTCCGCGTGCACGCGATCTCGGCGACGGCCCGCGAGAAGGTCGAGGCCGCCGGCGGCACCGTCGAGCTGCTCCGCGAGCCGAAGGTGAAGAAGGCGCGCAAGCACGCCCAGAAGCCGGCCCCCCAGACCGAGGTCGAGGCCGAGACCGAGACGGCAGAGGTCGAAGAGCCCGAGACGAACGACGAGACCCAGGCGACCGACACGGCAGAGCCCGAGGCGGAGTAATGCTCTCCTGGCTCGCGAACGCGTGGCGCGTCCCCGAGCTGCGGCGCCGCGTGCTCTTCACCGCGGCGATCCTCGCCGTGTACCGGCTCGGGTCGTGGATCCCGGCGCCGGGCGTCGACCAGCAGGCGCTTCAGAGCCTGTTCAGCGGCGGCGGCATCCTCACGCTGCTCAACCTGTTCTCCGGGTCGGCGCTTTCCCGGTTCTCGCTCTTCGCGCTCGGGATCATGCCGTACGTCACGGCGTCGATCATCCTGCAGCTGATGACGGTCGTCGTCCCGACCCTCGAGCGGCTGCAGAAGGAGGGCGAGGCCGGCTACGCCAAGATCAACCAGTACACGCGCTACCTGACGATCGCGCTCGCCGCGATGCAGGCAACCGGCTACGCGTTCCTGTTCAAGCGGCAGGACGCCCTGCCGAACGTGAACTCGGGCCGGCTCGTGATCATCATCCTGACGCTCACCGGCGGCTGCACGCTCTTGATGTGGCTCGGTGAGCAGATCACGAAGCGCGGCGTCGGCAACGGCATCTCGCTGCTGATCTTCGCGTCGATCCTCGCGTACACGCCGGCCGGCGTCACCGCGTGGATCAACGGCGGCACGATGGAGCGGCTGTTCTTCCCGCTGATCGCGATCGGCATCGTCCTCGCCGTCGTCTTCGTCCAGGAGGGCCAGCGGCGGATCCCGGTGCAGTACGCGCGGCGCCAGCTCGGCAACCGCCAGACCGCGGGCGGCTCCACCTACATGCCGCTGCGCGTCAACATGGCCGGCGTCATCCCGGTCATCTTCGCCGCCGCGATCATGGCGCTCCCGCCGACGGTCGCGCAGTTCGTGCCGCAGTGGACGAGCTTCGTCAACGGCCACTTCCAGCCCACGAGCGGCGTCTATCTCGGCGTCGAGGCGCTGCTCATCGTCGTCTTCACGTACTTCTACACCTCGGTCCAGTTCAACCCCGTCGACCAGGCGGACAACCTGCGCAAGAACGGCGGCTACATCCCCGGCATCCGCCCGGGCCCGCCGACCGCCGCCTATCTCGACCGCGTGCTGCAGCGGCTGACGTTGCCGGGATCGTTGTTCCTGGCGGTGGTCGCCGTGGCGCCGAGCCTGTTCATTCGCTACTTCGGGTTCTCGCAAGCGACATCGCGCGCGCTCGGCGGCACCTCGGTGCTGATCGTCGTCGGCGTCGCCCTCGACACGATGCGCCAGATGGAGTCGCAGATGATGATGCGGCACTACGAAGGCTTCCTCAGATAGTGAACGTCCTGATCGTCGGCCCGCAGGGCGCGGGCAAGGGCACGCAGGCACAGCGCATCGCGACCGAGTACGGCGTCCCGCACCTCGCGACCGGGGATCTCTACCGGGCGCAGGTCGCGGCGGGCACCGACCTCGGCCGGGTCGTCGAGCCGCTCCTCGAGGCGGGCAAGCTCGTCCCGGACGAGATCACGATTCCGATCGTCCGCTCCGAGATCGAGAACGCCGAGCAGGGCTTCGTGCTCGACGGCTATCCGCGCAATCTCGTCCAGGCCGAGGCGCTCGACGCGATGCTCGAGGAGATCGGCCGGCCGCTCTCCATCATCCTCCTGCTCGAGCTGGACGATGCGATCGCGCGCGAGCGGATGCGCAAGCGTGCCGAGATCGAGGGCCGCGCCGACGACACCCCCGCGGTGATCGAGCGCCGGCTCGCGACCTACCACGACCAGACGGAGCCGGTCGTCGAGCATTACCTCGCGACGGGCAAGCTCGTGAAGGTGCACGCGGAGCGCTCGATCGACGAGGTCTGGGCCGAGATCCAGAACGCCCTGGAGACCGTGGAGGCGCGCGCGTGATCATCCGCAAGAGCAAGGCCGAGATCGAAGGCATGGCGCGGGCCGGCGAGCTCCTGAACGAGACGCTGCAGCTCTGTGCCGACGCGCTCGAGCCCGGCGTCTCGATGCTCGACCTCGACCGGATCGCCGACGAGCACATCGCGTCCAAGGGCGGTCATCCGACGTCGAAGGGGTACAAGGGCTTCCCGAACGCGCTCTGCATCTCGCCGAACTCGATGATCGTCCACGGCATCCCGAGCGCGTATCGCGCCCGGGAGGGCGACCTCATCTCGCTCGACCTCGGAGTGACGCTGGACGGCCTCGTGGCCGACAGCGCCATCACGGTCCCGGTCGGGGAGATCTCGCCCGAGGCGCAGCGCCTGCTCGACGTCTGCCAGGCGGCCCTCGCCGCCGGGATCGACGCCGCCCAGGAGGGCAATCGCCTCTCCGACATCTCGCACGCCGTCCAGACCGTCGTCGAGGCCGCCGGATTCGCGGTCGTCCGGAGCCTCGTCGGCCACGGGGTCGGCCGCAGCTACCACGAGGACCCGCAGATCCCGAACTACGGGCCGCCCGGCCGTGGTCCCGTCCTGCAGGAAGGGATGACGCTGGCGATCGAGCCGATGATCACCATGGGGCGTCCCGAGGTGTACGTCCACGACGACGACTGGTCGATCTCGTCGGTCGACGAGTCGCTCGCCGCGCACTTCGAGCACACGGTCGCGATCGCGCCTGACGGCCCGCGGATTCTCACGCGGGCAAGCGCTGCTTTGCTACGATGACTGCCCTCGCGAGCAGGCCTTGGCCTGCGCGCGAAATTCCCCTGAAGAAAGGTTCGATGCCGGCAAAGGAAGAGAAGATCGAGGTCGAGGGCGAGGTCGTCGAGTCGCTCCCGAGCACGATGTTCCGGGTGCAGCTCGAGGGCGGTCACGCCGTTCTCGCCACGATCTCCGGGAAGATGCGCAAGCACTACATCCGCATCCTCCCGGGCGACAAGGTCAAGGTCGAGCTCAGCCCGTACGACCTGAACCGCGGTCGCATCACCTACCGGCACAGGTAATCGAGATGAAAGTACGCCCCTCCGTCAAGCCCATGTGCGAGCGCTGCCGCGTCATCAAGCGGCACGGCACGACCATGGTCATCTGCACCAATCCTCGGCACAAGCAAAGGCAGGGCTAGCCACTTGGCACGCATCGCGGGAGTGAACCTCCCCAACCAGAAGCGGCTCGAGATCGGGCTGACGTACATCTTCGGCATCGGCCAGCCGACGGCGCGCAAGATCGCAGCCGACCTGGGCCTCTCGCCGGACACGAAGATCCGAGACCTCACCGACGACGAGGTCACGAAGCTCCGCACCTACATCGACGGCAACCTCGAGGTCGAGGGCGACCTGCGGCGCGAGCGCACGCAGGCGATCAAGCGTCTCTCCGAGATCGGCGCCTACCGGGGCGTCCGCCACCGCCGCGGCCTGCCGACGAACGGGCAGCGGACGAAGACGAACGCGCGGACCCGCAAGGGCCCGAAGAAGACCGTCGGCCGCGGCAAGAAGGCGAAGTAGCGTGGCCACCGCGAGGAGAGCGCCCGCTGCGCGGGGCCGTACACGCCGCAAGGCCCGCAAGAACATCGCGATCGGCCAGGCGCACATCAAGACGAGCTTCAACAACACGATCGTCGCGCTCACCGACCGCGAGGGCAACGTCATCGCCTGGGAATCGGCCGGCTCGGCCGGGTTCAAGGGCTCGCGCAAGTCGACGCCGTTCGCAGCGCAGGTGACCGCCGACGCGTGCGCCCGCAAGGGCATGGAGCACGGACTTCAGAAGGTCGAGGTGTTCGTCAAGGGGCCGGGTTCCGGCCGCGAGACGGCGATCCGCTCGCTGCAGGCGGCGGGCCTCGAGATCATCAGTGTCAAGGACGTCACCCCGCAGGCGCACAACGGCGTGCGGCCGCGGAAGAGGAGAAGGGTCTAGTTGGCCAGAGACTTGGGACCGAAGTGCCGCATCTGCCGGCGCGAGGGCATGAAGCTCTTCCTGAAGGGCGAGCGCTGTCTGACCGAGAAGTGCGCGATCGAGCGTCGCTCGTATCCGCCGGGCGAGCACGGCCGCGGCCGCATCAAGCAGAGCGAGTACCTGCTGCAGCTGCGCGAGAAGCAGAAGGCACGCCGGTACTACGGCCTGCTCGAGAAGCAGTTCCGTGCGTACTACGAGAAGGCGTCTCGTCGCTCCGGCGTCACGGGCGAAGAGCTGCTGCGGATGCTCGAGACGCGTCTCGACAACGTCGTGTACCGCCTCGGCTTCGCGTCGTCGCGGGCGCAGGCTCGCCAGCTCGTGCGCCACGGCCACTTCCAGGTCAACGGCCGCCGCGTCAACATCCCGAGCTACCAGGTTCGTCCGGACGACATCGTCACCGTCGCGCAGAACTCGTCTGCGCAGCAGGTGATCCGTGACGCGACCGACCTCGTGTCGACCGTCGCGCCGTGGCTGCAGGCCGACCACGACGGCCTCACCGGCAAGGTGCTGAAGCAGCCGGAGCGCGCGGAGATCGACACGCCCGTCCAGGAACAGCTCATCGTCGAGCTCTACTCGAAGTAGGAAGGAAACCCCCTTGGCTACACGTGAGATGAACTTCCAGCTGCCCAAGATCGTCCAGGAGGAAGTGGACGAGCATCGCGGCGTCTTCCAGATCCAGCCGCTCGAGCGCGGCTTCGGCCACACGTTCGGCAACTCGCTGCGCCGCGTGCTGCTGTCGTCGCTCGAGGGCGCCGCTGTCACCTCGGTGAAGGTCGAGGGGACGGCGCACGAGTTCACGACGCTGCCGGGCGTCCGCGAGGACGTCACCGACATCGTCCTGAACCTCAAGAACCTGATCGCGCGGCTGCACGGCGATTCGCCCGAGGTCGAGGTGCACATCGCGAAGAAGGGCGCAGGCACCGTGACGGCCGCCGACATCGAGGCTCCGGCCGAGCTCGAGATCCTCAACCCGGAGCTCGAGATCGCGAACCTCTCCGATCGCGGCCGCCTCGAGATGACGCTGACGATCGGCCGCGGTCGCGGCTACTCGCCGTCGGACATGAACCGGGGGCCGCAGCACACGATCGGCGTCATCCCGATCGACTCGATCTTCTCGCCGGTCCGCCGGGTCTCGTACCAGGTCGAGTCGGCGCGCGTCGGCCAGCGGACGGACTTCGACAGCCTGACGCTCGACATCACGACGGACGGGTCGGTGGAGCCGAAGGACGCGCTCGCCGAGGCGGCCGAGATCCTGATCACGCAGCTCCGCCAGTTCGCGAACGCCGATGTGCTCGATGCGCTCGACGCGAGCGCTGCCGCCGCGGCGGCCGAGGGCGCGACGCCCGAGACGGCGCTCGCGCACGGGATGGAGAACTTCCCGATCGAGGAGCTCGAGCTCGGCGTCCGCTCGTACAACTGCCTGAAGCGCGTCGGCATCGAGACGATCGGCGACCTCGTGATGAAGAGCGAGAACGAGCTGGCCGCGATCCCGAACTTCGGCAAGAAGTCGATCGAGGAGGTCAAGGAGACCCTGCAGCAGCACGGCCTCAACCTCCGCGGCGACAGCGGCGGCAACGGGAGCTTCTCGGAGGTCTAAGGTCGATGCGGCACGCGAAGGCAGGCAAGAAGCTCGGGCGCGACTCCGCGCATCGCAAGGCGCTGTACGCGAATCTCGCGTGCTCGCTGATCGAGCACGGGCGCATCCGGACGACCGAGGCGAAGGCCAAGGCCGTCAAGCCGTACGCCGAGAAGATGATCACCCTCGGCCGCCGCGGCGACCTGCACGCGCGTCGCCAGGCCCTGAGCGAGCTCCGCTCCCAGGAGGTCGTGCACAAGCTCTTCGCCGACGTCGCGCCACGCATGGCGGACCGGCCCGGCGGCTACTCGCGCATCGTCAAGCTGGGCCAGCGTCAGGGCGACGCCGCCGAGATGGTCTATCTCGAGCTCGTCGACTACGACCCCGCCGCCGGCCGTTAGTCCTTGCCGGGCGCGGCCGGTAGCGCCGACGACTCCGTGCCTGCATTAATGCAGGCACGTTGACGCTCGAGCTCCAACACGTCTCCATTCCCATGCCGCGCGGTGGGCACGATGCGGCGCGCGCGTTCTATTGCAGCCTGCTCGGGCTCGAGGAACGCGACGTGCCGCCGAAGCTCGACGCGTCCGAGCTCGTCTGGTTCCGCGCGGGCGGCGACCTCGAGCTCCATTGCTACGAGTCGGACGAGTCGGACGAGTCGACGCAGCCGTCGCAGCATTTCTGTCTCCGGCTCGACGCAGGGCTGGCGGAGCTACGCAGCCGTCTCGAGGCCGCGGGCGTCGCATGCAAGGACACGACCGAGATCGTCGGCCGCCCGCGCTTCATGACGCGCGACCCGTTCGGCAATCGGGTCGAGCTGACGGAGTGGATCTAGCCGCCCGGGGTGCCCAGCAGGCTGCCGAGCCCCGCGGCAACGGCGGCGATCACGATGCCGGCGAAGGTGACGATGCCGAGGGCGCGGACGAAGGTGTCCTGGAAGAACTTCCAGCGCAGGTAGGCGAGAACGATCAGCTCGGCCGCCACGACGGCGATCGCAAACAGGAGCGCCGCGTGATAGTTCGGGATCAGGAAGGGCAGCGAGTGCAGGATGCCGCCGAGGAACGTGCCGCCGCCCGTGATCGAGCCGCGCGTGACGGGGCTGCCGCGGCCGGTCAGCTCGCCCGTGTCGGAGAGCGCCTCCGAGAAGCCCATCGAGATCGCGGCGCCGAGCGACGTCGCGAGGCCCGCGATGAATGCGTACCGGGTGTCGTGCGACGCGAGCGCGACTGCGAAGATCGGGGCCAGCGTCGACAGCGAGCCGTCGATGAGCCCGACCATCATCGGCTGGATCCGCTGCAGGAGAAAGGCGTGCTCGTCCGGCATCGCTAGAGTGTATCCATTAGTTTGCAAGTCACTAGAGCATCAGGCATCCCTGACAAATAGGATCAGGGGCGCCTGACGTGCGCCTGAAGCTAACGGTCGCGTACGACGGCACGCCGTTCCGCGGCTGGGCCGTCCAGCCCGGCCTGCCGACCGTCGAGGGCGCGCTGCGGGCGGCGCTCGCCCGGACCTTCGACCGCCACGAGGGCCTCGCGGTGGCCGGCAGGACGGACGCGGGCGTCCACGCGCTCGCGAACGTCGCGTCGGTCGAGGCCGAGGGCGGCCCGCCGCCGGAGCGCGTCGCGGTCGCGCTCAACCCGCGCCTGCCGGACGAGATCTCCGTCCTCGCCGCCGAGCCGGCACCGCCCGAGTTCCACGCGCGCTTCTCGGCCCGCGGCCGCAGCTACCGGTACCGCCTCTTCACCCGCCGTACGCCGTCGCCGTTCGAGGTGCACCGCAGCTGGTGGCAGCCTCGACCGCTCGACGACGACCGGCTCGCGGCGCAGGCCGCGCTGCTCGTCGGCGAGCACGACTTCACCGCCTTCACGCCCACCCAGACGCAGCACGAGGTCTTCGTTCGCACCATCCGGTCGGCCCGCTGGATCCGTCGGGACGACCACCTCGACTTCGAGATCTCCGCCGACAGCTTTCTCCGGCACATGGTCCGCAGCCTCGTCGGGACGATGGTGGACGGGCTGGACCTCGCGCCGCTGCTCGGCGGCGCGCCGCGCAGGGACGCCGGCGCGACCGCGCCGCCGCACGGCCTCTACCTCGTGGGCGTTGCCTACGATGAGCCGGCATGAGCTTCCCGGTCGTCCTCTTCGATCTCGACGGCACCGTCGTCGACTCGGGCGCGATCATCCTCGCCTCGATGCGTCACGCGACGCGTGAGGTGCTCGGCCGCGAATACACCGACCACGACCTGATGCAGGCGGTCGGCGGGCCGGGGCTCGAGGCGCAGATGGCCGCGTTCGCGCCCGATCGCGTCGACGAGCTCGTCACGGTCTACCGCGCCCACAACATCCCGCTCCACGACGAGCTCGAGCCGTGCGAAGGGATGGAGGACGTGATCGTGCGCCT
>JAICLU010000030.1 GCA_025925195.1 Thermoleophilia bacterium | reverse complement strand
GGGCACGGGCTGAGGCTCGTCGTCGTGCACCGCGCAGGCATGCGCGACCACGTCAGCTTCACCTCGAGCCGCTTCAAGGCCAGCGGCGTCATGGTCCGCGGCCGGTTCCAGATCATCGCCTAGCCGCTTCGAGAGGATCGCCGGCGCGCTCGGTCGCGCCGGCGATCCTTGACCTGCCTGCTGCCGGCGGCGGCTTGGTACGGTCAGCGGAGAATGGGCGAGGCGCACGCGGACATCGCGGTGATCGGGCTGGCCGTCATGGGCCAGAACCTGATCCTCAACATGAACGACCACGGCTACGAGGTGGTCGCGTTCAACCGCACGCTCGAACGCATCGACGACTTCCACGCAGGCGCCGCGTCCGGACGCGACACGATCGTCGGCGCCCGCTCGCTCGAGGAGCTCGTCGGGCTGTTGCGCCGGCCGCGCAAGGTGATGCTGATGGTGCGCGCGGGGCAGCCCACCGACGATTTCATCGAGCAGCTCGCCGCGCTGCTCGAGCCGGGCGACGTGATCATCGACGGCGGCAACGCGAATTTCTACGACACGATCCGCCGGGCGAAGTACGTGGAGGAGCGCGGGCTGCTGTTCGTCGGTACAGGCGTTTCAGGCGGCGAGGAGGGCGCGCGCCACGGCCCGTCGATCATGCCGGGCGGCAGCCCCGAGGCGTGGCCGCTCGTGCAGGAGATCTTCCAGGCGATCGCCGCGAAGACGCAGGACGGGACGCCGTGCTGCGAGTGGGTCGGCGACGACGGCGCCGGTCACTACGTGAAGATGACCCACAACGGCATCGAGTACGGCGACATGCAGGTCATCTGCGAGGCGTACCACCTGATGCGCGACGGGCTCGGGCTCGACGCCGAAGAGATGGCGGCCGTCTTCGACGGCTGGAACGAGGGCGAGCTCAACAGCTACCTGATCGAGATCACGCGCGACATCCTCGCGTACCGCGACGCGAGCGGCGAGCTCGTGCTCGACCAGATCCTCGACACCGCGGGCCAGAAGGGGACGGGGAAGTGGACGAGCGTCAGCTCGCTCGACCTCGGCGTGCCGGTGACGCTGATCGGCGAGGCGGTGTACGCGCGGTGCCTGTCGGCGCTCAAGGACGAGCGCGTCGCCGCATCACGCGTCCTCACCGGCCCGGCGGAGAAGGAGGTCGACGCGGATCCGGGGGTCGTTGAGGCGATCGGGCAGGCGTTGCTTGCGTCGAAGATCGTGTCGTACGCCCAGGGCTTCATGCTCATGCGGGCGGCGGCGGCGTCGTTCGGATGGCAGCTCGACTACGGGGCGATCGCTTTGATGTGGCGCGAGGGCTGCATCATCAGGAGCCAGTTCCTCGACCGCATCCAGGAGGCGTTCGAGCGAGATCCCGACCTGCCCAGCCTGCTCCTCGACGACTACTTCTCCGAGGTGCTGGCGCGCTGCCAGGCCGGCTGGCGCGGGACGGTGCAGCTCGCGATCGAGCGCGGCATTCCGGTGCCGGCGATCTCGAGCGCACTGGCGTTCTACGACGCGTATCGCACCGAGCGGCTGCCGGCGAACCTGCTGCAGGCGCAGCGCGACTACTTCGGTGCGCACACGTACGAGCGGCTCGACCAGCCGCGCGGCGAGTACTTCCACACGGACTGGACGGGCAAGGGCGGCGCGATCGCGTCGTCGAGCTACTCCGTCTGAGGCGGACCCGCAACGGTCAAGCTTCTGACCGACGCGGATCCTTACCTCTATCCGTACGTCTGCCGGGCGGGCGCCTAGGCGCCCGCGCCGGCCGCGGCGCGCGTGCTGCGCCGCCGCTCCCGCTCGGCTCGCATCCGCCGCGGGTCGGCGACCGGCACGGCGGCAAGGAGCGCCTTCGTATACGGATGCTGCGGCCGCACGTAGACCTCTTCTGCATCGCCCTCTTCGAGGATCTTCCCGTTCCGCATGACGGCGATCCGGTCGCTGACGGCACGGACGACCGCGAGATCGTGCGCGATGAAGAGGTATGCGAGCCCGAGCTCCCGCTGCAGCTCGTTCATCAGATTGAGGATTTGCGCCTGGATGGAGACGTCGAGCGCGGAGACCGGCTCGTCGCAGATCAGGAGCTTCGGGTCGAGCGCGAGCGAGCGGGCGATGCCGACGCGCTGGCGCTGCCCGCCCGAGAACTCATGCGGGTACCGGCTCGCGAACGCCGGATCGATGCCGACGAGGTCGAGCAGCTCGTGGACGCGGCGGCGCCGTGACGCGCGGTCCCCGATGCGGTGGATCTCGAGCGGGTCGGCGACGATCTGCTCGACCGTCTGCCGCGGATCGAGCGACGAGTACGGATCTTGGAAGACGATCTGCAGCTCGCGCCGCGCCGCGCGCAGCTCCGCGCGCGGTGCGCTTGTCAGCTCCTGACCCTGGAAGCGCACGGATCCGGCGGTCGGCTTGAGTAACTGCAGCACGCAGTAGCCCGTCGTCGACTTCCCCGACCCAGACTCGCCGACGAGGCCGAGCGTCTCGCCTTCGCGCACGACGAAGCTCACGTCGTCGACGGCGCGCACGGCTTCGCCTTGGCGGCGGAACCCGCGCCGTCCCTGAAAGTGCTTCGTCAGCCCTTCCACTTCGAGCAGCACGTTCCCGCTCATGCCGACACCCCGGCCGCCGCCACCCGTTCGATCGCTGGATGGAACGTCCGCACGAAGTGGGATGGGCGGACCTCGCGCAGCTCCGGCATCTGCGACGTGCACGGGTCGTCCTGCTCCGCGTACGGGCACCGCGCCGCGAAGCGGCAGACGGCCGGCGGCTGCAGAAGGCTCGGCGGCCGGCCCGGGATCGCCGCGAGGTGCTGCTTGTGCGCGCCGACGACATCGACCTGCGGCAGCGCCGCGAGCAGCGCCTCGGTGTACGGGTGCTCAGGGTGGTCGAAGAGCTCGAGCGCCGGCGCGTGCTCGACCACCTGGCCCGCGTACATGACGAGGACGTCGTCGGCCATCTCCGCGATCACGCCCATGTCGTGCGTGATCAGCAGCAGCGCCATTTCGTACTCCTGCTGCAAGTCGTGCAGGAGGTCGAGTACGCTCGCCTGCACCGTGACGTCGAGCGCCGTGGTCGGCTCGTCGGCGATCAGCAATTTCGGTCGGCAGGCAACGGCGATCGCGATCATCACCCGCTGGCGCATCCCGCCGGAGTAGTTGTGCGGATAGTCGTCGAGGCGCGTCGCCGCGCCCGCGATCTCGACCTCCTCCAGCAGCTCGATCGCGCGCCGCCGCGCCGCCTGGCGCGACAGGTCGAGGTGACGGCGGAGCGGCTCCATGAGCTGGTCGCCGATCGACAGCGTCGGATTGAGGCTCGTCATCGGATCCTGGAAGACCATCGCGATCTCCCGCCCGCGCACGTCCTCCAGCTGCCGGCGTCCGAGCGTCGTCAACTCGCGCCCGTCGTAGCGCACGTGCCCTGCGACGATCGCGGCCTGCCTGGGCGGCAGCAGCCCCAGCAGCGAGAGCGCCATCACCGACTTGCCGCAACCGGACTCGCCGACGACCCCGAGCACGCGCCCCTGGTCGAGCGTGAAGCTCACGCCGTCGACGGCGTGCACGCGGCCGGCCGGCGTGAAGAACTGGGTGCGCAGGCCGTCGACCTCGAGGAGCGGCACGGCGGAGACCGTACTCGATTGGACGGCGTTCACCAGGTGTGATATTTCATCAAATTGTGCCGTCCAGTGTTCTCTTGCAGGAGTTGAGCTGGCCTGAGGTCAAGGAATCCATGGCGGCGGGACGGACGACGGCGGTCTTTGCGTGCGGCGCGGTCGAGCAGCATGGGCCGCACCTGCCGACCGGCACCGACGACTATCTCGGCACTGCGATCGCAGAGCGCGCCGCACGTATCGCAGGCAACGCGCTCGTCGCGCCGACGATCCGCCCCGGCCTCTCCGAGCACCACATGTGGTTCCCGGGGTCGTTTACGCTCCGCCCGTCGACGTTCGTCGCGCTGATCGAGGACTACTGCGAGAGCCTCGCCCGCCACGGCTTCGAGCGGATCGTCATCTTCCCCTCACACGGCGGCAACGCGGACACGCTCCGTGCCCAGGCGCCGCTGCTCGCGCGCGCCTTCCATGGCCGCGTCGACGTCTCGGTCTGGCTGCGGGGCGACCTGATGCGTCGCTCGGCGGAGCTGCTCGCGCCGCTCGGCGTCACGGCCGGGGCAGCCGGCGCGCACGCTGGGTTCACGGAGACGTCGATGATGCTGCAATACCAGCCCAGCCTCGTGCACATGGAGGACGCCGAGCCGGGGCGCAGCGACGAGGAGTTCTACCGCCCCGAGAACGTCGCGCGCTCCCAGATGGAGTCGTTCCTCTACGGCATCCAGACGCAGAGTCCGAACGGGATCCTGGGGGATCCGGTCGGCTCCACTGCGAAGGCTGGGGACGACCTGCTCGAGCTCGCGGCGCAGGCGCTCGCCGAGGAGCTCCGACGCGCGTCGGTCTTCACCACCGACAAACCTGTCGATGTACCCGTCGTCTAACCCACCATCGCCGTCCGATGGAAGGAGCCGCACGATGCAGCCCGTAACCCCCTCGCGGTGGACGCTTCTGCGTCCCGCCGCTCTCGTCGGAGCGGTCGCCGCAGCGCTGCTCGCGATTCCCGGAGCGTCGCTCGCCGGTGACCGCGGCCACGCCGCGACCGCAGATACGGTCGTCGTCGCTCAGAGCGTCGACCCCACAACAATGGATCCGCAGAATCAACGTGAGACGACCACGTTCAACGTCCTCGTCCACCTCTACGACCCGCTGATCGAGCGCGACCCGAAGAACGCGAAGAAGTTCGACGGCGTGCTCGCGACGTCGTGGCGGCAGGTGAAGCCGACGGACTACCGCTTCGTTCTGCGCAAAGGCGTCAAGTACGCCGACGGCTCTGCGTTCGACGCGAACAACGTCAAGTACAACATCGACCGGATCATGGGCAAACTGCCGGGTGAGAAGACGCCGCCGCTCGCCGCCTTCCAGTACACGTCGATCACCGGGGTGCGGGTGATCAATCCGACCACCGTCGACATCCTCACGAAGTCGCCTGACCCGCTCCTGCTCGCGCGGCTCAGCGCACTACTCCTCGTCCCGACCGATTCCGTGACCAAGGATCCGAACGCGCTCGCGAGCAAGCCCGACGGAACAGGCCCGTACACGCTCGTCTCGTGGGACCGCAATAACCAGGTCGTGTTGAAGGCGAAACCCGACTACTACCTCGGCAAGCCCAAGATCACGAACGTCATCATCAAGGACATGCCCGACGACGCATCGCGGCTCGCGGCAATCGAGTCGGGAGCCGTCGACGTGATCTCGAACCTCCCGCCGGACAACGCGTCGCAGGTCACCGCTGCCGGGGCGAAGGTCGAGTCGGTGCCGAGCGCGCGCATCACCTCGATCTGGCTCAACGCGCTGGACAGCAAGCCGCTCAAGAGCGTGAAGGTGAGGCAGGCCCTGAACTACGCCGTGGACGTGAACACGATCATCAAGAAGGTGATGAGTGGCTATGCGCTCCGGACGGCGACGATCGTGCCCCCGTACTTCGCGGGCTACTCGAAGAGCGTCAAGCCGTATCGGTATGACCCGAAGGAAGCGAAGCTGCTGCTCAAGAAGGCTGGTTACCCGCACGGGTTCTCGATGAAGCTCATGGTCCCCGCCGGCCGCTACCTGCTCGGCGAGCAGATCGCCCAAGCGGTCGTCGGCTACCTCAACGCAGTGGGCGTGAAGGCGAAGGCCGACATCGTCGAATTCGGCGTCTTCGCGAAGGCCACGCAGACGCGGAAGATCCCCGACGCATTCTTCGCCGGCTGGGGCGAGAACTTCTTCAGCCCGATCGACGAGGCGCAGGTCGCCGTCCAGTGCGGGACGAAGGGCTTCTCGTGGTACTGCAACAAGCGCGTGGACAAGCTGATCAATCAGGCCGCGACGACCGTGAACCAGAAGAAGCAGGACGCGATCATCCTGAAGTTCCAGAAGGCGATCCGCGCGGACCCGCCGTTCATCTACCTGTTCGCGTACAAGGATCTGTACGGCGTCTCCAAACGGCTGAACTGGACGCCGCGTACCGACGAGACGATCGACATGTACGAGGCATCGCTGAAATAGATGCAGCGTTACCTCCTCCGGCGGCTTCTGCAGGGAGTCGCGGTTCTTTGGCTGCTCACCGTGATCGTCTTCGCGATCTCGCGGCTGTCGGGGAACCCCGTCGACCTGCTGCTGCCGGAGGGGGCGTTGCCGAGCCAGCGAACGGCGCTCATCCACCAGCTGGGCCTCGACCGGTCCGAGCCGGCGCAGTACTGGACGTTCCTGACGCACGCGCTGCGAGGTGACTTTGGCTGGTCGCTCCGCTTCCAGACGGGTGCTGCGGGCCTTGTCCTCTCGCACATGCCGGCCACGATCGAGCTCGCCCTCGCGGCGCTCGCGACCGCGGTCGTGATCGGGCTCCCCGCGGGCATCCTCGCCGCCCTCTTCCGTGGCCGTCCGGCCGACTACGGGATCACGTCGGCCCTCACGATCGGCCAGGCGGTGCCCTCGTTCTGGCTCGCGATCCTCCTCATCCTCTGGCTCGGCGTCGACCTGCACGTGCTCCCTGTCGGCGGCCGAACCGGCTTCGAGTCGCTGATCATGCCCGCGGTGACGCTCGCGATCGTCCCGCTCGTGACGATCGCGCGAATCACACGGTCGAGCGTCGGTGCGGTACTTCCTCAGGACTTCGTCCGAACCGCCGAGTCGAAGGGACTGCGGCGGCGCACCGTGCTCAGCCGCCACGTGTTGCGCAACGGATTGATCCCTGTCGTGACGGTCGGCGGCATCGCGATGGGCCAGCTGCTGAGCGGCGCCGTGATCACCGAGCAGATCTTCACGTGGCCCGGCGTCGGCTGGTTGACCATCCAGGCGATCGAAGCGCGCGACTACGCGGTCGTGCAGGCTGTGACGCTGCTCACGGCGGCGATCATCGTCGGTCTGAACCTGCTCGTCGACTTCCTCTACTTCGCCCTCGACCCACGCATCCGCGACGCGCAGGTGGCGACGGCATGAGCTCAGCCGCACCCGGCATCGAGCTGCCCGGCCGTGGACGGCTGCTTCCCGGCCGCGGTCTCTGGCGCTTCGCGCGAAGCTCACCGGGCGCGGCCGTCGGACTCGTTCTCCTCATCTTCTTTCTCGGCCTCGCGATCGCGGGCGCGTTCGACCACGGACCGGCGTACACGCAGAACCTGATCCAGAAGCTCGACCGGCCGGGGACACCCGGGCATCTGCTCGGCACCGACACGCTCGGCCGAGACATTCTCGCGCGGATCATGGTCGCCGTGCGCATCTCCCTGGAGATCGGCGCGGCGTCGGTCGCGATCGCCGGTGTCTTCGGCGTGCTCGTCGGGATGGTCGCGGGCTTTTTCGGCGGCTGGGTCGACGACGTGATCATGCGCATCACCGATTCCGTGCTCGCGATCCCCATCGTGCTGCTCGCGCTGAGCGTGCTCGCCGTCGTCGGTGGCGGCATCCGTAACCTGATCTTCGTGATCGCGTTCACGCAGTGGATGACATATGCGCGCACGGCGCGCGCCGAGACGCTGTCGCTGCGCGAGCGCGACTTCGTCCGCGCCGCACGCGCACTCGGCGCACCGCGGCACCGGATCCTTCGTCGCAACATCCTGCCGCACCTGCTGCCGTCGGCGATCGCGCTCGCGACGCTCAACGTCTCGGTGGCCATCCTGCTCGAAGCGGGGCTCAGCTATCTCGGCCTCGGGGTGCAGCCGCCGGATCCCTCGCTCGGCTCGATGCTGACCGACGGCCGCCAATACATCGGCGTCGCGAACTGGCTTGCGATCTATCCGGGGCTCGCGCTGCTCCTGCTCGTGCTCGCGATCAATCTGCTCGGCGACGGCCTGAGCATGTATCTCGATCCGCGCGCACGGAATCGCATCAGCGAGGTAAAGCCGCTGTGACCCGGTACGACGAGTACCTCGCGGCTGCTGCGGAGCGGCAGCGCACGGATCTCTTCGAGTACCTGCGCATCGCGAGCATCAGCACGCTGCCCGAGCACGGGCCCGACATCCGGCGTGCAGCGGAGTGGGTCGCCGCACACGCGGAGCGAATCGGCTTGCGCAACGTCCGACTGATGGAGACTCCGGGCAATCCCATCGTCTACGGCGAGTGGCTCGATGCCGGCCCCGATGCGCCGACCCTCCTCCTGTACGGCCATTACGACGTGCAGCCGGCGGAGCCGCTCGACTTGTGGGACACGCCGCCGTTCGAGCCCACCGTCCGCGACGGTCGCATCTACGCGCGCGGCTCCACCGACAACAAGGGGCCGTTGTTCACGTATCTCGCGGCGCTCGAGACGGTGCTCGCGGTCGACGGCCGTCTGTCGTACAACGTCAAGCTGATCGTGGAGGGCGAGGAGGAGCTGCGCGCCGATCACCTCGAGGCGTTCCTCGAGCAGAACCGAGAGTTGCTCGCGTGCGACGCGTGCGTGATCTCCGATTCCGCGTTGTACGCCCGCGACGTCCCGTCGATCGCCCTGTCTCTGCGCGGGATGGCGGCGCTCGAGTTCCGGCTCGAGACCGCCGACGCCGATCTGCACTCGGGCATGTACGGCGGTGTCGCACCGAACGCCCTGCACGCGATGGCGCGGCTGATCGCGACGCTGCACGACGACGACGGCCGGGTCGCGGTCGAGGGCTTCTACGACGCGGTGCGGCCCCTGCCGCCCGAGGAAACCGCCTCGTGGGAGTCGCTCGGCTTCGATGAGGAGGCACTGCGCGCGGAGATCGGGGCTCGACGCCTCATCGGGGGCGGCGAGCATGACCCACTCGTGCGGATGTGGGCGCGCCCGACACTCGACGTGCATGGCATGTGGGGCGGATTCCAGGGCGACGGAATCAAGACCGTGATCCCGCGCGAGGCACACGCGAAGCTCTCGTGCCGGCTCGTCGCCGACCAGCAGCCCGAGCCGGTGCTCGAGGCGCTCCAGGCGCATCTGCGTCGGCACTGCCCGCCCGAGGCGGAACTGACGATCGTGTGGACGCTGCCGGGCGCGGCACCGATGACGATGCCGCGGGACGCTCCGATCGTGGAGGCCGGACTCGCCGCGCTCGGCACGGGCTACGGCCGGGAGGCGGTCTTCTTCCGCAGCGGCTGGTCGGTGCCGGTTGCGGCGCTCGTCAAGGAGCGCCTCGGCGTCGACTCGCTCCTGCTCGGGTTCGGGCTGCCGACGGACGGCGCCCATGCACCGAACGAGCACTTCGACATCGCGAACTTCGAGCGTGGCACGCGGACGATGGTCGCGTTCTTCAGCTCGCCGAACGGGCGCTGACGAGCCGGCCGTCCTGGTAGACGGCCTCGATCCTGTCGCGCAAGCCGCGCACGTCGAGCGGGTCGCCGTCGACGACGACGAGGTCGGCGCGCTTGCCCGACTCGATCGTGCCGATGGAGTCGGAGAGCCCCAGCAGCTCGGCGGCGCTCGACGTCGCGGCTGCGAGCGCCCTTGCCGGCGACAGTCCGCGCTCGACCATCAGCTCGAGCTCACGCAGGTTCTCGCCGTGCGGGACGATTCCGCAGTCGGTGCCGAGCGCGATGCGGACGCCTGCGTCGACGGCCCGGCGGAACGAGTCGCCGTGCGCCTCGATCGTCGCCTGCAGGTCGAACTTCGGCTGCGGCCGGCCGTTCTCGAGCGACCAGACCGGTACGAGCAGCGTCGGCACCAGCCACGTTCCTTGCTCGGCCATTCGCGCGATCACCTCGTCGTCGAGCCAGACGCCGTGCTCGACCGAGCGGTAGCCGGCCGCGACAGCGTTTTTGACGCCGGCCAGGCCCTGCGCGTGCGCCATCACGTGCCGCCCCGCCGCCTCCGCCTCCGTCTGCAACTCGCCCAGCTCGTCGGGCCGGAGGTGCGGCCGCGTCGGGTCGCTGACGGGTGACGAGAAACCGCCGGTCGTCGCGACCTTGATCCAGTCCGCGCCCGCCCGGACGAGGGTGCGCACCGCACGTCGCGCCTCGATCGCCCCGTCGATCACGCCGTCCGGCATGCCGGGATAGGTCGGAAACGCAAGGCCGGGCGCGAAGCCGCACGCCTGCCACTCGTCGCCGTGACCGCCGGTCTGCGAGAGCATCCGGATCGCGATCTGCAGCCGCGGCCCCTGTACGAGCCCGTCGGCGACGGCCCGCTTCAATCCGAGATCGGCTCCGGCGGCATCCCGCGCGGTCGTGATCCCGGTCGCAAGTGTCGTCTGGAGGTTCGCGACCGCGCGGAAGAAGCGGTATGAGAACGGCGTCTGCAACAGCTCGTGCCGCGGCCCAGGGGAAACGACAACGTGCACGTGGCAGTCGATGAGCCCCGGCAGGAGCCCCTTGCCGGCGAGGTCGACGCTCTCGTCGCCGTCGAGATCGCGCCCGACCTCCGCGATCAGCCCGTCGACTACGACGACGTCCGCTTCCGCGGCCGGCGTGCCGGTGCCGTCGAACAGGTTGGCGCCTGCGAAGACGATCCGCTGCGCCCTCGCCGCCATTGCCGCGATGCTACTGCCTCAGCCTCGCCATCTCCCGAACAGCATCACGAGGCCGGCCCTCCCCTCGGGCGAGCGCCGGCTCGACCGTCTCGTAGAACTCTTGCGCGAGTTCTTCTTCGCATTCCGAGCCGAGGTGACGGAGAGGGTCGAGGCCCTCCCAACTGAGCGCGCCCCCGAGTCAGCTCAACCAAGCCGGACGGCAGGGGATTTGCCTCTGTCGGCATCAAATCTCGCACGGATCTTCCACGCGTTGGCGAGTGCGAGAACTGCACATTGCCTAAACCGAAAACTGGCGATTTGCAGGTGGTTGCCGATGGGCGCGGCTGGGATCGAACCAGCGACCCCTCGCGTGTGAAGCGAGTGCTCTCCCGCTGAGCTACGCGCCCGGAGGCGCTCAACTTTAGCGGAGCGGGGCCGTGGCCACGGACGGACGACCCGATAGGATCGGCCGGCGGTGTCGGTGATCGAGCGGAACAACGTCAAGCTCTCCGGCCAGGTCGGCGGTCAGCCCATGCTGTTCGCGCACGGGTTCGGCTGCGACCAGAACATGTGGCGGCACGTCGCGCCCGCGTTCGAGGACGACCACCGCGTGGTGCTGTTCGACCACGTGGGCGCCGGCGGCTCGGATCTCTCCGCGTACGACCGTGCGAAGTACTCGTCGCTCCAGGGATATGCGGACGACGTTCTCGAGATCTGCCGCGAGCTCGAGCTGCGTGACGTCATCTTCGTCGGCCATTCGGTCAGCTCGATGGTGGGCGTGCTCGCCGCCGCGCAGGAGCCGGACCGCTTCGCGAGGCTCGTCCTCGTCGGCCCGTCGCCGCGGTACATCGACGAGGGCGACTACGTGGGCGGCTTCCAGCAGGAGGACATCGAGGGGCTGCTGGACTCGCTCGACAGCAACTACCTCGGCTGGTCGCACCAGTTCGGCCCGGTGATCATGGGCCGCCCCGATCGTCCGGAGCTCGGCGAGGAGCTCACGAACAGCTTCTGCCGGACCGATCCGGAGATCGCGCGGCACTTCGCGCACGTCACCTTCACATCCGACAACCGCGCCGACCTCGAGCGCGTGCGGACGCCGGCGCTCGTCCTCCAGTGCAGCGACGACGTCATCGCCCCGACGGCCGTCGGCGAATACGTCCACGCGCACCTCGCCGGCAGCGAGCTCGTCTTCCTCGATGCCACCGGGCACTGCCCGAATCTGAGCGCTCCCGACGAGACGATCGCCGCGATCAGGGCCTTCCTCTGATTTCGATCGTGGGCGCGGGGGGAGACGCCGATGAGATGATCGACGACGACGAACTCGCGCCGCTGCTCGAAGAGAGCGCCGAGGAGCTGTACGAGCACGCGCCCGCGGCGTACCTCTCCTCGCTCGCGAACGGGACGATCGTCAAGGTCAACCAGACGCTGCTCGACTGGACCGGCTACGCGCGCGACGACATCGTCGGTCATCGGCGCGTCCACGATCTGCTGGCGCCCGGTGCGCGCATCTACTACGAGACGCACTACGCGCCGCTGCTGCAGATGCAGGGCTCCGTGCGGGAGATCGCCGTCGAGATCGTTCGCGCGGACGGGACGCGCCTGCCCGTCCTGATGAACTCGACCGCCGTCACCGACGACCGCGGCCGGCCGCGGGTGGTCCGCACGACGATCTTCGACGCGTCCGATCGCAGGCGGTACGAGCGCGAGCTCCTGCGGGCACGCAACGAGGCCGAGCTACGCGCGCGCTCGTCGCTTGCGCTCGACCACGTGTACGAGGCCGTCGTGCTCCTCGACCAGCAGGGCCGGGTCGAGGTGCTCAACCCGTCGGCCGAGCGGATCTTCGGCGTCGAGACGGCGACCGTGACAGGCAAGCCCGCGGCAGACGTTCTCGAGGGGTGGGAGGCGGTCGGAGACGTGCCCGCAGGCGCCTGCCCCGAGGTCGTCCTCGCCCGGCACGGCGTGCAGGAGCAGTGGCTCGCCGTGGCCGCCGTCGACGCGGGTGACGGCGTCGTCTACACGATTCGCGACGTCACGAGCGACCACAGGCTCGAGGAGTTGCGGAACGAGCTGATCGCGATCGTCTCGCACGAGCTGCGCACGCCCCTGACCGGCGCCTACGGGGCGGCGCACACACTCCTCGCGCGCGGAGACCAGCTCGATCCGGGCGCCCGTCAGGCGCTGCTCGAGATGGTTGTCGAACAGACGCGCAGGCTGTCGGGGATCGTCGACCAGATCCTGACAGCGAGCCGGATCGACACCGGGAACGTCCCGACCGCCGCCGAGATCTTCGACGCGTCCGACGTCGTCGATCCGCTCGTACGGGACCGCGGCGAAGAGGGCGTGCGGGTCGTCGTCGCAGTCCCGGAAGGCGTGCTCGTGCGTGCCGACCTCGACCGCCTCCGCCAGGTGATGACGAATCTCGTCGAGAACGCGCTCAAGTACGCGCCGGGCACGGTGCGAGTCGCACTCGTGCAGGAGCCGGGCGTTGCCCGGTTCACCGTCTCCGACGACGGCCCCGGGATTCCGGCGAGCGAGCACGAGCGGATCTTCGAGAAGTTCTACCGCCTCGACCCGGACCAGCGAGGGGGTGTCTCGGGCATCGGCCTCGGTCTCTACATCGCGCGTGAGCTCGTGACGCGCATGGGCGGCGGCATCGGCCTGCTCCCGCGCGAGCGCGGCACGACCTTCTACGTCGACGTGCCGCTCGCCTAGAGGCCCGATGCGGGGGAGGCACGTCGTCGTCACCGGTGCGGGACGCGGGATCGGCAAGGCGATCGCGCTGCGTCTCGCGCGTGACGGCGCGACGCTCAGCCTGCTTGCGCGCGGCGTCGACGCGCTCGACGAAACCGCACGCGAGGCCGGCGGGGCCTTCACGCACGGGGTCGACATCCGCGACGCCACGCAGGTCGACGAAGCATTCCACGCCGCCGTCGAAGCGAACGGGCCGGTGCATGCGCTCGTTGCGAACAGCGGCATCGGCGGGCCGAACGAGCCCGGCGAGGGCGACCGCTTCGTCGACCTCGTGCAGACGAACCTGATCGGCACGTACGCCTGCGTCCGGGCCGCGCAGCGGGGCTTCGCCGAGGGCGGCCGGCGCGACGTCGTCGTGATCTCGTCGATCCTCGCGCGGATCCCGGTGCCGTTCTACACCGGCTACTCGGCGTCGAAGGCGGGGCTGCTCGGCCTCGTCCGCTCGCTCGCAGCGGAGCTCGCGCCGGAGGAGGTGCAGGTGAACGCCATCTGTCCCGGCTGGGTCGCGACCGACATGTCCTGGGAGGGCATCGGGCTTTTGGCCGAGGCGCTCGGGATCACCCGCGACGAGGCGTACGAGCGGGCGATGAGCGAGGTGCCGCTGCGGCGGATGAGCGAGCCGGAGGACATCGCCGGCACGGTCGCCTGGCTCCTATCGCCGGACTCCCGCGGAGTCACCGGCCAGGCGATCGACCAGAACGGCGGCGCCTTCATGTCGTGAGCGCGTCGCGGCGAGTGCGACCGCGCAGGCGCCGGCGGCGAGGAGGTACGGGATCCAGTCGCCGGTCGCGCCCGCGATCGCGCCGCCCACCGACGGCCCGATGACCGCGCCGAGCGCCCACGCGGCGTTCATCAGACCGAACGCCATCCCCTGCGCGAGGCCGACGTGCTCGGCGCCGCGCGAGAGCAGGATGAACGCCGGCGTGAAGAGCGTGCCATACGCCATCGCAGCGAGGACGACGAGCGGCGCGTAGACGAGCGGCCGGCTGCCGAGCGTGAGCCCCATCGACAAGACGCCGCTCGCCGTGAGCGCGACGCGCACCGGCAGCAGCAGCCCGCGCCGGTCGCTGAGGCGGCCGACGAACGGCGCCTGGACGGATTCGAGCGCGGCGCCGACGAGCCAGATCGCTCCGATCGCGGCGGCGCCCCAGCCTGCGTGCGACAGGTGCAGCGGGCCGAGCGTCGAGAGCACGCCGAACAGAAGCGACGGCAGCGCCATCAGCGCGAGGCCGCCGAGGAACAGGCGGTGGCGCAGCGCCCGGACGAGCGCCTCGACCGACGGCAGCGGCTCCTGGGCCACCGAGGAGATGCGCAAGGTCATCGCGGCCAGCACGACCGCAAGCCCGGCGAGCGCGCAGAACACGACCGACCGCCCGGCGAGCGCAGCCGCCGCGCCCACGACCGGGCCGAACAGCGCCCCGAAGGTCGCCGAGCCCATGGCCGCGCCGATCAGCTCGCCGCGACGCTCGCGTGGAGCGGCGGCGAGCAGCCAGGCGAACGCGCCCGCCCAGGTGAAGCCGCTGCCGAGGCCCTGGACGAGCCGTGCGGCGAACAGCGACGTGAACGTGCCGGCGAAGGCGAAGCCGACGCTCGCGAGCCCCATCCCGGTCAGGCCGACGAGCACCGCGCGTCGTGCGCCGAGCCGGACGGCGGCGACCCCGCCCGGGATCCCGCCGATCAGCGCACCGGTCGCGTACGCCGCGACGAGCACGCCGGCCCGGCTCTTCGAGTGCACGAGGTGCGGCAGCAGCGGCGTCAGCGCCGCGTACAGCATCGTGTCGACGAACACGAGCGAGGCGACGAGGACGAGCAGCCTGCGCACGGGGTTCAGCGTATGCGGCCGCCTGCCGATACAGGGGCCATGACGCGCAGCCTCGGGCTCCTGCTGGTTCTCGTCTCGCTCGCCGTCGGCGGCTACCTCTTCGCGCAGCAATCGAAGACCGTCGCGCCGGACGCGCAGGCCCAGCAGGCCGAGACCCAGGCCGCGGTCGCTGCCTCCGCGACGAACTTCGCTTCGGCCGGCCCGACCCTGCAGCTCTGGTTCCAGGACAACGGGACGTATGCGGGCGCGACGCTGCCGCCCTCCTACGGCGTGGTCGTCGCGCGGGCCGACGCGTCCTCGTATTGCCTGGAGGCCGGCGGCATGCACGAGGTCGGCCCGGGCGGCTCGCCCGAGCCCGGCCCCTGTTGATGTGACACGGCGCCTGTTCGCGCCGTATAAGAAGGCGTGAACGCCGCGACACCCTCGCTCCGCCTGCCGCGTGCCGCGGCGCAGCCGTCGTTCGACGCCGTCGTGGCCGAGCACCTCGACAGCGTCTACCGCTATCTCGTGTACCTGACGGGCGACCGCTCGGCGGCGGAGGATCTCGCGGCGGAGACGTTCGAGAAGGCGTTTCGCAGCTGGCGGCGCTTCGACCCGCGTCGCGCCGCACCGCGCACCTGGCTCTGCAGCATCGCGCGCACGACCGCCGTCGACTGGTTCCGGGCGGAGACGCGACGACGCCGCCGCGAGGACGCCTATGCGCAGGACGTGGAGCTCGTCGCGCAGTTCGGTGAGGGGCTGCCGGGGCCGCTCGAGTCGGCGCTCCGCGAGTTGTCGCGCGGCGAGCGCGAGGTGATCGCGCTGCGGATCCTGCTCGAGCTCGACGGGCCGAGCGCCGCGCGCGTGCTCGGCATCAGCACCACCGCGTGCTCGACGAGGTTGAGCCGCGCCCTGAAGCGACTGGAGGAGTTGACGCCCGATGTCGACCGTTGAGCTGCTGCGCGCGCACCCGCCGCGCACGCCCGAGGATCTGCCTGCCCGTGTCCTCGCCCTGCGCCCGGCTGCGCGGCGGCGGCCGGTCCGGGTCCGGCCGCTGCTCGTGCTCGCCGTCGCGGCCACGCTCGCGGTGGCTGCCGCCGTCGTGCACGGCTTCACGACGTCCGCGCCCCGGCCGGTCGAGCACCATCTCTCCTTGAGCGGTGCCTCGCATGGCAGCTCTGCGGGCGCCGGGGGCGCCGTCACCACGGCGACCGACGCCCTGCAGGCGCACGCGAAAGCGCGAGTCGCGCTGCCCGCGCCTGCACCCGGGCGCCTCCAGCACACCGACGCGTCGATCCGCGTTCGCGTCGGCGATCTCGGCGTCGAGACGACGCGCGCCTCCCGCATCGCCACGAGCCTGGGCGGCTACGCGCAGTCGGTCGTCTACCGGAGGCTGCAGAGCGGCGCCGGCGCGTCGTATCTCGAGCTGCGCGTGCCGGCGGCTCGCGTGCAGCACGCGCTGTCCGAGCTCGCCGGCCTCGGCACGCTCGTTTCCCAGCGGATCTCGATCCAGGACCTGACCGCCAAGCTCATGACGCAGTCGGAGCAGATCGGTCAGCTCCGGCGTCGCATCGCGGCGCTGAACGCAGCGTTGCGGAACGCGGCGCTTCCCGAGTCGCAGCGCGTCCTCCTGCAGATCAAGCTCGCCGAGTCGAAGCGCGCGCTCGCGCAGCGCCTCAACGGCCGCAAGGGCACGCTCAGGGCAGGTGCGATGTCGCGCGTCTCGCTCGTCCTGACGACACAGCAGGCGCCCGCCGTCGCGCCGGCACACCGCGGCCGGATCGGCCGGATGCTGCACGCGGCGGTCGGCTTCCTCGCGCTCGAGGGGATCGTGCTCCTGTTTGCGCTGATCGTCGCAAGCCCGCTCGCAGTTGCGCTCGCACTGCTCTGGCTCTGGCGCCGGCGCGCGGTCGACCGACTTTTGATGGAATAGGGCACGTGCTGCTCCTCGCAGGTCTCACCACCGGCCACAAGATCGGCCTGGCGATCGTCGCCGTCGTCTTCATCGCGTTCGCGCTCGCCTCGTCGTTCCTCGCGCCGCGGCGCTGGCCGGACTTCCCGGGCAAGAACGGGCTGAGCGTGTTCGTGATCGCGAGCCTCGTCCTGTTCGCCGGGATGCTCTCGGCGGTGATCGTGTTCGGGAGCGAGGCGAAGGAGGCGGGCGCCGAGGTCGGCGCGCACGGCTCGCCGGCGCAGCAGACGATCGCGGTCAAGGAGACGGAGTTCAAGATCCAGCTGCCGGCCGTGAACGAGTTGAAGGAGGGCACATACACCTTCGACGTGACGAACGCCGGCAAGATCCCGCACGACCTCGTGATCACCGGCGGCAAGGCGACCGGCCCGACGCGCACCGCGCTGATCGCCCCGGGCGACGAGGCGAAGCTCAAGGTCGCCCTCGCGGTCGGCAACTACACGCTGTACTGCAGCGTCGCCGGCCATCGCGCGCTCGGCATGGTTGCGAAGCTCAGCGTCGGCTGATCACCGTCGGCTGACCCGTTAAAGGGGAAGCCCGCCGAGGGGGGCCGCAGCGGGCTTGGCACGTCACCGGGCAGAGGGGGAGGGGGAACCCGGCGGGCACGATCATCCATGGGCGGATTTCGCGCGGCGTCCCGATAAAGGGGGATCTTCGCAAAACGGGCTGCGCTAACCTGTTGCGGCTCCCACCCGGAGAAGTGGCCGAGTGGCTGAAGGCGGCGCCCTGCTAAGGCGTTATGGGGATGAATGTCTCCATCGAGGGTTCGAATCCCTCCTTCTCCGCTTCGAACACGGCCGGGGCTCACGACGAGCCCCGGCCGGTTCCGTTCCTGCGGAGCGGAGAGGGCGGGATTTGAACCCGCGACGCACCTTTCGGCACGTACGCGATTTCCAGTCGCGCTCCTTAGACCACTCGGACACCTCTCCGTATGGCGACGGGCATCGTAGCCCTGCGCTTCCGCGGGGCTGCCGAGACCCGCGCTTCGATCCTGCCGCCGAAGAAGGAGCCTCACGGGGGAAACCACGTTTCCCCCGTGAGAGTGGACCTCCGCGCGCAGCGCGCGGGTACGGAGGGGGAGGGATTTGAACCCTCGATCCGCCTAACGACGGATAACGGTTTTCGAGACCGCCGCATTCGACCGCTCTGCCACCCCTCCGCGAGCAGCGGCATCGTACCGCCCATACTTCGGTCGTGGCCGCTCCATTCGTCGAGCTCGAGGTTGGCGACCGCACCGTCAAGGTGACGAATCCCGACAAGGTGTACTTCCCCGCACGCGGCGAGACGAAGCTCGATCTCGTCCGGTATTTCGTCGCGGTCGGCGACGGGATCGTGCGTGCGCTGTACGAACGCCCCTGCCAGTTGAAGCGGCAGCCGGAAGGCGTCGGCGGCGAGGTGATCTGGCAGAAGCGCGTCCCCGAGCGCCGGCCCGACTGGATCGAGACGGCGCGCGTCACGTTCCCGTCGGGGCGGCACGCCGACGAGCTCTGCGTGACCGAGGTCGCGCACGTCGTCTGGGCCGCGAACCTCGCGACGCTCGAGTTCGGAGCGTGGCCGTCGCGCCGTGCCGATCCGGAGAAGCCCGACGAGCTGCGCATCGACATCGACCCGCAGCCGGGCACGGGCTTCACGGAGGCGAAGCGCGTCGGCGCCGTCGTGCACGAGGTGCTCGACGAGATCGGCTACGTCGGCTGGCCGAAGACGAGCGGCAATCGCGGCATCCACATCTACTGCCGCATCGAGCCGAACTGGGAGTTCCGCGTCGTCCGCCGTGCCGCGCTCGCGTTCGCGCGCGAGATCGAGCGCCGGGCACCCGACCTCGTGACGACGGCCTGGTGGAAAGAGGAGCGCGGCGAGAAGGTCTTCGTCGATTACAACCAGAACGCCCGGGACCGCACGATCCTGTCGGCGTACTCGGTCCGCGGCCGCCCGGACGCGACGGTGTCGGCGCCCGTGACGTGGGACGAGCTGCCCGGCGTCGAGACGGAGGACTTCACGATCGCGACGATGCCGCCACGTTTTGCGGAGCTCGGCGACTTGCACGCGGGGATCGACGACGCGGTGTGCGACCTGCGCGTGCTGCTCGAGTGGGTGGAGCGGGAGGAGGCCGAGGGCGTGGGGGAGGCGCCGTATCCGCCGAACTTTCCGAAGATGCCCGGCGAGCCGCCGCGGGTGCAGCCCTCCCGCGCGAAGCGGAAGGGCTGACCCGGGCAGCGGGACTCAGCGGATCGTCGCCTGCACGAGACGCCGCGAGGAGACGCCCGAGAGGACGCTGTCACCCGGCTTGCGCGCCCGGACGAAGACGACGAGATACGTCCCGTGGCGGAGCGGCATGCGCGCGGTCGGCACGAACGTGATCGTCGCCCAGCCGTTCGAGTCGGTCGAGACCTCGCCCGTGCCCTTCGTCCAGCCGTACGGGAGGCCGAGCGCGTAGACGAGCGCCCCCTGGACCGAGAATCCGCGCTGGTCGGAGACGTGGAACCGTCCGACGAGCGGCCTGCGGCTGCCGAGCGGCTGCGGCGAGAACTTCACGTTGTCGACGACGAGGCGGTCGGGCAGCGAGATCGTCTGCACGGGGACGGCCGCGCCGCCGGTGCGTGCCGGCGCGATGACGGCGGTCGAGCCCGAGGTCGCCGATGAGCTCCCGAGCCGGTTCGACGCCTTCACCGTCACACGAAGCGTTCGTGTGACGTCGGCCGACGTCGCGTTGTACGTCTGTCCGGTGGCGCCGGCGATCGCCGCGCAGTTCGCCCCCGCGCCGTCGCATCTGCTCCACTGGTACGCGAACGAGATCGGCGCGGCTCCGCTCCAGCCGCCCGAGCTCGCCGACAAGGTCTGGCCCTCCTGCGGGTTGCCCGAGATGGCAGGCGCGGACGTGTTGTGCGGCGCGCTGCCGACCGCGCTGACGATCCCGGTCGGGTTCGAGGTCGCGCTCGTGCTGCCGCTGCTGTTCGTCGCGGTCACCTCGGCGCGAAGGCGATGCCCGACGTCGCTCGTCGACACGGTGTAGCGCTTGCTGTTCGCGCCGCTGATCGGCACGCAGTTCGCGCCCGCCGACCCGCACCGCAGCCACGCGTACGCGAAGGACGTCGGGTTGTTCCTCCAGCGGCCGTTGTACACCGTCAGCGTCGAGCCGTCGCGGGCCGTGCCGCCGATCGTCGGCAGCGAGGTGTTGGACGGCGGTGCCGCCGCGGCCGTCGCGGCGCCGATACCCGCAACCGCGACGGCGATCGCAACCGCCGCCGCGGGCCTGAGCAGTCGTTGCGCGTTCATCGAGATCCTCCTGGTGGGTGGGGATCCCTTGTTCCACCGGAGGCCGATCCGTACGCCCGCACGGCGCCGGTTTTGCGCTCGGCTTACGTGTCAGCCGAGCAGCGCGTCGACCGAGAGGTCGCCCGGCTTGCGCGGCGGCCGCACCTCTCGCCACGTGCACTGCGCCGGATCCTTGTCGGGCCGGAACCGGATCAGGCGCGTCCCGTGGCGGAACCGTCGCTTCTCGAGCTTGTCGAATCGCACCTCGACCACGAGCTCGGGCTTCAGGGCCACCTGCTCCAGGTCGCCGGTCCCCCAGCGGTTCGGCTCCGAGAAGACGCGGTCGTTCTGCTCGTCGAGGAGGGGCAGGACGAGCGTTGCGATCTCGTCGTGCCGCCTGGCGCCGACCGCGCACGAGCCGACGTAGTCGAGCTGCCCGTCGTCGGCGTAGAGGCCGAGCAGGAGCGTCGCGATCGTCGAGCGGCCGCCGGCCTTCCACCGCAGCCCGACGACGACGCAGTCGGCGGTACGGAACGGCTTCACCTTGACGACCCCGTCGCGCGAGCCCGGCAGGTACGGCAGCCCGAGCTTCTTCGCGATCACGCCGTCGAAGCCCGCGGCCTGCAGCGTGTCGAGCCACGCACGGCCGGCGGCGACGTCACCCGCGACGGGGGAGAGCGAGAAGCCGTCTGCCACCCGCTCGAGCTCCGCGCGCCGCTCCTCGATCGGCCGCTCGTGCACCGGCTGCCCGTCCCAGAGCAGCAGGTCGAACGCGACGAAGGTGGCAGGGATCTCCCCGGCGAGGCGGCGGATCCGGCTCTCGGCCGGGTGGAGGCGCATCTGCATCGCGTCGAAGTCGAGCTTGCCGTCGCGCACGATCACGATCTCTCCGTCGAGCGCCGAGTGCTCCGGCAGCAGCTCCCCGAGCGGACGCAGCTCGGGGAAGTAGCGCAGCAGCGGCCTCCCGTTCCGCGACCAGAGCGCAAGCTCGCCGCCGTCGTTCTCGAGCACGCCGCGGAAGCCGTCCCATTTCGGCTCGTATCGCCAGCCGCCTTCCGGCAGCTCGGAGACGAGCTCGGCCTCCATCGGCGGGAACGGAACCTTCGGGCCGGGTGCAGCGTTTGGGTCGGGCATCGCCGGGGACCCTATCCACGTGGCCGAGCTCGACGGGACCTGGGATGTCAGGCGCACCAGCGGCGCGCTGCCGCCGCTCGTCGGGGTGCGAAAGCGCATCCACGGAACGGCCGGCGAGACGATTGTGCTCCGCGGCCCGGGGATGCCGTTCGACGTCGACGGGCAGGAGCTTCGTTACCGGGCGCCGTTCGCGTTCCTCGTCGACGTGCTCGAGCCGGCCGGCGACGGCTTCCGCGGGCGGGCGACGGCCTTCGGCCGCACCTACGGAGAATTCGAGTTGAGGAGGGCCAGGGTGACCGACATCCAGACACAGCTCGTCAACCACATCGACGAGGCGCACGCGCTCGAGCAGACGGTTCTGCGAATGCTCGACGGGCTGATCGAGAGCGCCGACGATCCCCAGCTGATCGACCGGCTCGAGCACCACAAGCTCGAGACGCAGCGGCACGAGTCGCTGATGCGGCGCCGGCTCGAGGCGCACGGCGCGCAGCCGTCGATGGTGCGGCAGGCGGCCGGCATGCTCGAAGCGGTCATGAAGATGCCGCTCGATCTCGTCCGCGGCGAGCGCACGGGCCGAGGTGCGCGCGACGCGTACACGACCGAGCACCTCGAGATAGCGAGTTATGAGCTGCTGCGCCGCGTCGCGGATCGCGCCGGCGACGAGGAGACATCGCAGGCGTGCCGCGAGATCCTCGAGGAGGAGCGCGCGATGGCCGGGTTCCTCGAGGAGAACTGGGACCGGTTCGCCGAGCTCTCGTTGCGCGAGTCGGGGGTGGCGCCCGGGGAGGGCGCGCGGGCCCCCCCCCCCCCCCCCCGGCGGGGGGGGCGGGGGCGGGGGGCCGCCGCCCCCCCCCCCCCCCCCCCGCCGTGGCGGCCGATCAGCTCGTACTCGAGCCCGTGCAGCTCGGCCAGCTGCAGGGTCTGGGCGTAGTC
>JAICLU010000089.1 GCA_025925195.1 Thermoleophilia bacterium | reverse complement strand
TCGGACCCAGGCTACGCTCTCGCTCGTGAAGGTCGGAGTCGTCGGGCTGGGCGCGATGGGCGCCGGAATCGCGCAGCTGTGCGTCGAGGCGGGCATCGACACCGTCGGGCGCGAGGTGAGCATGGAGCTCGCGGAGCGTGCGCAGGGGCGGATCGCCCACTTCCTGACGCGCAAGGTCGAGAAGGGACAGATCGAGTCGTTCGAGATCGACCGGCTGACGCTGACGACGTCGCTCGACGATCTCGCCGCCTGTGACGTCGTCATCGAGGCGATCGTCGAGGAGCTTGGGCCGAAGCAGGAGCTCTTCCGCGGGCTCGAGCAGGTCTGTCGTGCCGACACGGTGCTCGCGACGAACACCTCGGCGCTGTCCGTCACCGAGATCGCCTCGGCGACGAGCACGCCCGAGCGCGTCGTCGGCATGCACTTCTTCAACCCGGCGCCGCTGATGCCGCTCGTCGAGATCGTCCGTGCCGAGCTCAGCGGCGACGAGGCGGTCGAGACGGCATATGAGCTCGGCTCCCGCCTCGGCAAGCATCCGATCCGCTGCCACGACACGCCGGGCTTCGTCGTCAACCGCGTGCTGATCCCGCTCCTGAACGACTGCGTGCGCGTGCTCGACGAGGCTCGCGTCGCTCCCGAGGATCTCGATGCCGGCATGCAGCACGGAGCGGGCTGGCCGATGGGCCCCTGCGCGCTGCTCGACCTCGTCGGACTCGACGTGCACGTGCACGCGAGCGAGGCGCTGTACGACAAGACGCGCGAACCGCGCATGGCGCCGCCGCCGCGGCTCGTCGCGATGCGCAACGCCGGCCTGCTCGGGCGCAAGAGCGGCCGCGGCTTCTACACGTACTAGGCGGCGACGCGGAGCGTCTCGACCGGGGTCTGCTCGGTCGCCGCTGCGGGCTCCACGTGCTGTGCTGCCTCGGCGTTCTCGTCGAGCACGACGTCGAGCATGAGCGCGTGCATCGTCGCCGTCGCCGCCGAGCCGAGGATCGTCGAGACCCGGTCCGTGGGAACGCCCGCGGCGCGCAGCGCCTCGGCGAGCGCGTCGATGCGTTCGGTCAACGACTCCGCAGTGGCCATCTTCTGGACTTCTGCGCGGAGAGCCCGTTTCCTACACGTGCTACGGGACGGAAAGGCGAGCCCAGAGGTTCTCCAGGAGGGTCGACACCGGCGGCGTCGTGGCGGTGGCCGCGAAGTTGATCGCACCCGCGTCGAACACCTTCGCGCCGGCCGTCGTCTCGTAATAGGTCATCTCCGCCGTGAGGCCCGGGCCGAGCAGGTCGGGGATCCGGGCGAGCACAAGCGTGCCCGGCGGCGAGTCGGGCCCGCGCGCGTCGATCTCGATCCCGTAGCGGCCGAACGTCGAGCCGTTCTGCAGCCCCGTATTCGCGAACAGCCACGGCGCGAGCGTCGCGCCGGTGACGGTGTACGGCTTCTGGACGGCGCCGTGATTCGACCCGATGTACTGCGCTCCCGTCAGTGCGGCTTCCGGCCGGCCCTGCTCGCGCCAGGTCGCAACCTTCGACATCAGCGGACCGTCGATGCGCACGTGCCAGAACATGTTGTTCGCCGCAAGGAACGCGATGTTGCCGCCGAGGTCGCGATAGCGGGTGATCGCGTCGAGCTCGCGCGCGGTGACGTACTCCTCGTGACCGGGGAACACGATCAGGTCGTAGTCGCGTGCGAGCTCGTCGCCCGTCGTCGCGTCGATGTCCTGATCGCTGAGGAAGTCGACCTGCTTGCCGGTCTGCTGCAGCCACGTGAGGAACGTGAGGTCCCAGTCGTTGAAGCGGAACGGGATTCCGAAGTCGAGGAACGGGCGAGTCAGGTCGACGCTGTGCGTGCGGCCGCTCACGTACCACGAGTCGCCCCAGCCGTCACCGTTCGCGTCGGCGAAGTTGTACGCCTGCCACGTCTGCGTTGCGAGCACGACGGCGACGCGATGCGTCCCGAGCGTCTTCGGCCGGACGACGAACGGCGCGTAGCCCACGCGTCCGTCGGCCGACGTGATCCGCAGGAAGTAGAGACCGCTCGGCCAGTCGCCGGGTCGCACGACGGCGATCGACGCCGGCGCGTCGCGGTGCGACGACCAGTCGACGCGCGCGGGCGCCGTCATCGCCTGGCCGCTCGTGCGCAGGTCGCGCGCCGACGGGAAGCGGCCGCCGCCGTAGGCGAAGACCTGGAACGTCAGCGTCTTCGCGTCGGTCGCCACCTTGAGCGTCGCGTCCTGGCCGGGTGCGTAGCTCGGCTCGAAGAAGCCGGCATCGATCCCCTGCACGCGGACGACCGGCTGCCTCGCCGGCACCGTCCCGCCGGCGACGTGCAGCCGCACGACGTACGTGCGCGGCATGATCGTCTTCGCCGGCCGCCACGTCCACGTGTGCAGGCCTGCGGCGAGACGCCTCGCCGGGAAGTGCCGGACGACCTGCTGCGAACCGTGCTCCGGGTCGCCCTTGACCGTGTCGGTCTCGACGACGTCGAGCGACACGCGCCCGGGCGAGGTGAGCGTGAAGTTGACGCGTGCCGCGTCGCGAAAGCCGTCACCGTTCGGGCTGATCGTCGTCAGATGGAGGCCGTCGCCGAGAAACGGCGTCGACCCGTTGTCAACAGTGACACCGACGACGTGCGGGACGAGCAGCAGAGACGTCGCCAGGGCGGCCAGCACCTCGCACGTGATAGCAGGCGCCGCGGCGTAACAGAACCTTTACGGACCCCTGAATGGCGCGTCACGATGCGGCGGGATACTTTGTCCAGAGATGCGGCGTCTTGCGCTCATTGTCGTGGCCATTTCCGCCCTCGCGGCGCCTGCGGCGGCGCTTGCGCTGAAGGCGTCGCCCGGTGACGGGACGCTCGTCGTCAAGAAGGGCGAGGCGCCGAAGAACGTGCCGGTCGTCCAGCTGACGATCACCGGCTCGGTGATCGGCGAGGTCAAGGACGCCGGCCGGATCGTCATCGACGCCGGCGCCAAGGGGCCTGTGCCCGAGGTCAGCGGCGCGGGCGCGGGTCACGACGTCTCGCCGAAGGACACGGCGCAGTGGTGGGCCTCGAACGACGGCTTCAAGTTCCGTGCTGTCGGCGGCACATTCACGATCCTCGTCTACGGCTCGGGCGTGAACCTGTTCGCGGTCGGGCAGGGCACGGTCGTGCTTGCCGGCCAGCCCGACACGCCGTCGGGTGACGGCAGCTACTACCTGAACGGCGCCGTCGACCCCAAGTCCCTGCCGGGGACGCCGTCGAAACAGCTCACGATCGGCACCAGCGGGTAGCGCCCCTATGGCCGCGAAGCCCCAGACGGTGCTCGTGGTCGAGGACGAGGCGTCGATCGCATCGTTCGTCGCGGCGTACCTCAAGAACGCCGGCTACGCCGTCCGCACGACCGCGTCGGGCAACGAAGCGCTTCGGCTCGTCGACTCCGAGAAGCCGGCGCTCGTCGTCCTCGACCTCATGCTGCCCGACCTCGACGGCGTCGAGGTCTGCAAGCGCATCCGGCAGAAGGGCGAGCTGCCCGTGCTGATGCTCACCGCGCGCGACGAGGACGTCGACAAGATCATCGGGCTCGAGGTCGGCGCCGACGACTACATGACGAAGCCGTTCAATCCGCGCGAGCTGGTGGCGCGCGTGAAGGCGATCCTCCGCCGGTCGGGCCCCGATCACGACAAGCGCGAGAGCGCCGTCCTGGTCCATGGCGACCTGCACGTCGACGCGGGACGGCGCGAGGTCAAGGTGGGCGACACCGAGATCCAGCTCGCTCCGAAGGAGTTCGACCTGCTCTGGGAGCTGCTCGATCATCGCGGGCTCGTCCTCACCCGCGACCAGTTGCTCGAGCGCGTCTGGGGCTACACGTTCGCCGGCGACACGCGCACGGTCGACGTCCATGTACGGCAGCTGCGGCGCAAGCTCGGCGACGCGTCGCCGATCGTCACCGTCTGGGGCGTCGGCTACAAGGTCAGCCCGGCCCGCGAGGCCCCCGCCGCGTAGCGGAGTAGGCTCGGCGACATGCGGGGCTCCTCGGCACTGGGTTCGCTGCGCGTTCGCCTGCCGGCGCTCTTCCTGCTCGGCATCGTGCTCGCCGGCATCGTGGCGGCGCTCATCTCGATCCGCTTCTTCCAGAGCTACACGCGGGAGCGCGCGATCGACGAGCTCCGGTCGGAGGGCGCAGGGATCGTCCGCCTCTACTCGACCTCCGCCGGTCACCTGGAGGTGCCGCGCGCGCGGCTCGAGGCCGCGATTGGCGGCGACCGGATCTTCTTCGTGCCGGTCGTCGCGGGGGCGCAGCTCTTCGTCGGGAAGCTGCCGCAGCTGCCGCGGAGCGCCGTCGACCTGCAGGCGCTCGGCCGGAGCGGGGGGCCGCTGACGATGAGCCTGGAACGGGACGGCCACCACTACCTCGCGGTCGCCCGCCCGATCACGCTCGGCCCGCAGCTCTTCGGAGCACTCGTCGTTGCGAAGCCCGAGAAGCAGCTGCGTAGCCGCCTCGTCGACCTGATCCAGCAGCTCGCGATCGCCTTCGGCGGCGGCGTCGTCGTCGTCGGGCTGCTCGGCGTGTACCTCACGCGACGGCTCACACGCCCGCTCGGCACGCTCGCCGTCGCCGCCGACGAGGTGGCCGCGGGCGACTACGCGGTGGAGCTTCCACCGGCGCGCGGCTCCGACGAGATCTCGACGCTGTCGCGCCGGTTCTCCGACATGGCGGCGAAGCTCGCGGAGTCGGAGCAACTGTCGCGCAACTTCCTGATGTCGGTGTCGCACGAGCTGCGCACGCCGCTGACGGCGATCCGCGGACACGTGTCGGCGCTGCGCGAAGGAGTCATCGACGATCCGACGATGCGCTCGGCGTCGCTCGCCGTGATCGAGGAAGAGGCGATGCGGCTGGAGCGGCTCGTCGGCGACGTGCTCGACCTCGCGAAGCTCGACGCGCACCGGTTCACCGTGCTCCAGGAGGAGGTCGACATGGAGCAGCTGTGCGAGCGGGCCTTCTCGGCGTTCGCCGAGCAGGCGCGCCGGCGCACGATCGACTACCGGCGTGAGCTCGCGCCGCACCCGGTGATCCTCAGCGACGGCGACCGGGTTCTGCAGATCATCTCGAACCTGCTCGCGAACGCATTCCGGTGGACGCCCGAGGGGGGCCGGGTGTGGCTCGAGCTCGCCGCTGTCGACGGGACGGTCTCGGTCTCGGTCTCCGACACCGGCCCCGGGATCAGGGCCGAGGAGCGGGAGCGGATCTTCCGGCCCTTCTGGTCGCGTGACGGCAGCGGTACCGGCCTCGGGCTCGCGATCGCGCGGGAATTGGCGGTCGCGCTCGGCGGCCGGATCGAGCTGCGGAGCGAGCCGGGCCTCGGGTCACGGTTCGAGCTGCTGCTGCCGGCGACGGCGCCGGCCGACGCCGAAGTCGTGCCCGTCTAGGACGCGAGCGGGAGGACGATGCCGCCGTCGGCGGCGTCGAGCCTCGCCTCGATGCGGGCGAGCCGCTGGTCGAGTCCCTTGAAGCCGGCGGCGATCAGGTCGACGAGCACGCCGAGGTCGTCGACGCGCGCGTGCCGCTCGGCGAGCAGGTCGGTCTCGAGCCCCTCGACGCGGCGGATCAGCTGCGTCATCAGGCCCCGCACTTCGGCGATGTGACGGGCGACCGGCAGCACCTCGGCGCGGATGCCGTCGTGCACCGCGTCGCCGACGCGGCCCGGGAGCGACGCCTCGAGCTCGGCGGCTGTGGCGGCGAGCGCCGCCACCTGGTCGCGCGCCCGCTCGAGCGTCGCGTCGACGTCGGCGGGCGCGACCCGCGTCGCCGCCGCCGCCTCGAGCCGCTCCTGTGCCCGCTGCAATGCCTCGCCGTCCATCGCCCGCGACGTTACAGCCCTGGCCGGACGGAACATGACCCCGCGTCGGGCGTGACGGAGTCGCGATCCGCTCGTTACGTTGGCCGGCATGGACATGTCGGAGCTCGAGTACGACCTGCCTGCCGCCCTGATCGCGCAGCAGCCGGCCGACCGGCGGGACGCGTCTCGCCTGCTCGTGTACGACCGGGCCACGCGCGACGTCCGCCACCGTGTCTTCGCCGAGCTGCCGGAGGAGCTCGCGGGCGAGCTCGTCGTCGTGAACGACACGCGCGTCGTCCCTGCACGCATCCGCCTTTCGAGCCCGCGCGGCGAGGTGCTGCTGCTCGAGCAGCTCGGCGACCGCGAGTGGGAAGCGCTCGCGCGGCCGACACGTCGCTTGCAGCCGGGGCGGACATACGACGGCGTCGAGCTGCTCGAGCATCTCGGGGAGGGCCGCTGGCGCGTCCGCCTCGCCGGCGAGCCGGACGGTGAGACGCCGCTGCCCCCGTACATCACCGAGCCCCTTTCGGACCCGTCCCGGTATCAGACGCGGTTCGCCCGGGTTCCGGGCTCCGCCGCGGCTCCCACGGCGGGATTGCACTTCACGGACGAGCTGCTCGGGCGGCTCGACGTCGAGCGGGTGACGCTGCACGTCGGGCTCGACACGTTCCGGCCGGTCAACGAGCCGACGCTCGAGGAGCACCGGATCCACGGCGAACGGTACGAGGTCGCTCCCGCAGCGTGGGCGCGGATCGCGGCCGCGCCGCGGGTCCTCGCGGTCGGCACGACGACGACGCGCACGCTCGAGACGGTGGCCCGCACCGGCGAGCTGAGCGGCCGCACCGAGCTCTTCATCACGCCAGGCTTCGAGTTCCGGCGCGTCGACGCGCTGCTGACGAACTTCCACCTGCCGCGCAGCACGCTGCTCGCACTCGTCATGGCGTTCGCCGGCGTCGAGGAGACGCGGCGCCTCTACGCGCTCGCCGTCGACGAGCGGTACCGCTTCTACTCCTTCGGCGATGCCATGCTGGTCCTCTGATGCGGCCGCGGGCGGCAAACGAGTGGCGGGACTTCTGGCGCGACGGCGGCGAGCGGGCGCTCGCCGCCCAGCTCGACGAGCTCGAGCCGTACAGCGTGCGCATCGCGACGCTCCTCGGCAGCAACGCGCCGCTCAGGGCGCTCGTCGCCGAGCTCGGGCGTATCCGCGAGCACGAGCTGCAGGCGCCCGCGGATCCCACGCGCGACACGGAGCTCGCGACCCGCGTCTACGACTGGTTTCACGCGACCTGACCGACCAGGACATGTTATGCACATGTGATAATGTGCAGCGCATGTCGAAGATGATTCAGATCCGCAACGTCCCCGACGACCTGCACCGAACGCTGAAGTCGAAAGCGGCGCAGCGGGGGATGACGCTCTCCGACTATCTGCTCGAGATGGCGGAGCGGGAGGCGACGCAGGTGAGCCTCGACGAGATGCTCGAGCGGCTGGCACGCAAGCCCCCGCGCTCGGTCGGCAGCGCGGTCGAAGACGTCATCCGCGAGGCGCGCGGGCCGCTCCACGAGTGATCGTTCTCGACAGCTCGGCCACCGTTCATCTCTTCGCGAACCTTGCCCGCGCCGACTGGGTTCGCGGCCAGCTTCAGCTCGAGAGCATCCACGCGCCCTCCCTGCTGGACGTGGAAGTGGCAAACGCATTGCGCGGCCTCGTCGCGCGCGGCGAGCTCGCGCAGACCGATGCTCGCCGCGCCCTCGACGACTACTCGGACGTCGCGCTGCGGCGGTACCCGCACACGTTCTTGCTCGGCCGGATCTGGCAACTCCGGACGCATGTCACCGCCTACGACGCTGCGTACATCGCGCTCGCTGAAGCGCTCGACGCGCCGCTCGTCACGACCGACCTACGCCTGGCGCGTTCCCACGGCCACCGCGCACGGATCGTCGCCCCGTCGTGAACGGCGCCTTCACGCTCGAGCACGCCGACGGCGACGCGCGCGCCGGCACGCTCCACACCGCGCACGGCGACGTGCGGACGCCGGTCTTCATGCCGGTCGGCACGAAGGCGAGCGTCAAGGCGGTCGACCCGGACGTGCTGCGTGCGCTCGGCGCGCAGATGATCCTCGGCAACAGCTACCACCTGCACTTCCGGCCGGGCGACGCGCTGATCGAGGAGCTCGGAGGTCTGCACGCGTTCATGCACTGGGACGGGCCGATCCTCACCGACTCCGGCGGCTTCCAGGTCTTCAGCCTGCGCGACACGCTGCTCGAGGCCGACGACGGCGGCGTCACGTTCCGCTCGGTCTACGACGGAGCCGCCGAGCGCTTCACGCCCGAGCTCGCGGCCGAGATCCAGCGCCGCCTCGGCAGCGACGTCGCGATGTGCCTCGACGTCTGCCCGCCCGCCGGCCTCCCGCGCGCCGAGCTCGAGGACGCCGTCCGCCGCACGACCGTGTGGGCGCGCGCGCAGCGCGACCTGCCGCGCGCGCCCGGGCAGCTCCGGTTCGCGATCACGCAGGGCGGCCTCGATGCCGCGCTCCGCGCCCGCAGCAGCGAGGAGCTGGTGGCGCTCGACTTCGACGGCTACGCGATCGGCGGCCTCAGCGTCGGGGAGGAGCGCGCCCCGATGTTCGACGCGGCGGCGCACGCGGCGCAGCAGCTGCCGCGCGAGAAGGCGCGCTACTTCATGGGGATCGGCGACCCGGAGGGCGTGATCGGGGTGATCGCGCGCGGCATCGACATGTTCGACTGCGTCCTCCCGACGCGCACCGCGCGCACCGGCAGCGCGCTGACGTGGGAGGGACGGCTCAATCTGCGCAATGCGAGATTCGCAAGGGATCCGCGACCGCTGGACGCCGACTGCGGCTGCCCGGCGTGCACGCGCTTCAGCCGCGCGTACATCCGGCACCTCGTCAACCAGCAGGAGATTCTCGGCCTCCAGCTCGTCAGCCTGCATAATCTGCAGTTCCTGATCGACCTCGTCGCCGCGGCGCGCGGGGCGATCGAACGCGGCGAGTTCGCCTCCTGGCGGGCGGGCGCCCTCCAACGACTCAGAGCAGGGGGATCCGAATGACGATCGGTGCAAGCGGGGGCGGCAGCGGCTTCTTCCTGCTGATCATCGTCGCGTTCGCCGTCCTCTGGTTCATGCTGATCCGGCCGCAGAAGCGCCGGCAGCTCGCACAGCAGCAGATGCTGAACCAGCTGAACGTCGGCGACCAGGTCGTGACGGCCGGCGGGATCTACGGCGAGATCACCGCGATCGACGACGACGAGGACGTCACCGTGCGCATCGCGCCGCAGCTCGAGGTGCGGGTCGCGCGCCGGGCGATCGGCGGCGTCATCCCGCCCGACGAGCCCGAGCCGGAGGAGCCCGAGCCGGAGGCCTCGGAGCCCGAAACACCGCCCGCGGACTAGCGCGGCTACCCTTTCCCGGCCTTGAGCGACCGCCGCAAGTACCTCATCCTCATCGGTGCGATCCTTGCCGCGGTCGTCGGCGCCGTCCTGCTCGCGGTCCCCGGGTCGCCGATCCACAAGAAGCCGATCCTCGGCCTCGACCTGCAGGGCGGCCTCGAGGTCGTTCTCCAGGCGCAGGCGCCCAAGGGGCAGCCGCTCACCGCCGACGATCTCGACAAGTCGGTGTCGATCATGCAGAGCCGGATCAACAAGCTCGGCGTGTCCGAGCCGGAGATCCGCAAGCAGGGGAAGAACCAGATCGTCATCCAGCTCGCCGGCGTCCACAACCAGGCGCAGGCGGCGAAGGTGATCGGTCAGACGGCGCAGCTGATGATCTTCGACTTCGAGTCGGACCTCGCGGGGCCGTCGCTGAACGCGCAGAACCAGCCGCTGGCCGCGCCGTCGCTGTACGAGCTGCTGAAGCAGGTGCAGCCGCAGGCCGACAAGGGCGAGCCCGAGTCGTACTACCTCTTCAAGACGAAGACCACGACGACGAAGCCGACCAAGAAGAAGGGCGCTGCGAAGGGCGCGAAGCCGACCACGACGACGACCCATTCGATCCTGGGCTCGGCGCCGACGCTGAAGGAGCTGCTGTCGACGCACAGGGGGAAGGTGCCGCCCGACGCAGAGGTGCTCAAGGTCCCGGCGAACCGGCTCGTCGTCAGCTGCCCCGCATCGACGGGCTGCATCGGCGCGACCGCCGCCTCGGCCAACGGGACGTACTACTACCTCTTCAAGTACTTCCCGAAGAATCCGGACGGGCCGCCGGAGCTGACCGGTAAGGATCTCGATTCGTCGGCGATCCGGGCCGACATCGATCCCGGCACGAACCAGTGGACGACACTGCTCGGCTTCACCGGCCACGGCTCGCACGAGTTCCAGAAGATCACGCGCGCCGAGTACCAGCGCGGCAAGACGAACGCCGAGCTCGCAGGGCACGCCGGCGACCGCGACCCGACCACGATCGGGCAGTACGCGGGCCACTCGGCGATCGTGCTCGACCAGCAGATCAAGTCGACGCCGTACATCGACTACACCGACTCGTCGCTCCAGGACGGCATCGCCGGCGGCGCGCAGATCACGACCGGCGACCAGGCCTCCGCGAAGAGCCTGGCGCTCGTCCTGCAGACCGGCTCCCTGCCGGTCACGTTCAAGCAGGTCGAGCGGACCGACGTGTCGGCGACGCTCGGCAAGAGCTCGCTGACGCAGGCGTGGCACGCGGCCCTCGTCGGGCTGATCATCGTCGCGCTCTTCCTGCTCGTCCTCTACCGCTTCCTGGGCCTCGTCGCGGTGCTCGGGCTCGCGATCTACTCGCTCTTCTACTACGCCGCGATCCTGCTCTTCAACGTGACGCTGACGCTGCCGGGCTTCGCCGGCCTGATCCTCACGATCGGCGTGGCGGCCGACGCGAACGTCGTCGTCTTCGAGCGCATCAAGGAAGAGGTGCGCGCCGGCAAGTCTGTGCGCGCGGCGATCTCGGCCGGCTACGGCAAGGGCTTCCACACGATCCTCGACGCGAACGTCGTCACCGCGATCACGGCGCTCGTGCTGTTCCTGATCGCCGTCGCCTCGGTCAAGGGCTTCGCGCTGATGCTGCTGATCGGCACGCTCATCTCGCTGCTCACGGCAGTCGTCGCCAC
>JAICLU010000183.1 GCA_025925195.1 Thermoleophilia bacterium | reverse complement strand
GTGCAGGCGATCGTGGCCGGCGCACAGCATGAGCTCGTGCTCGGCGATCTCCACGCACGCAGAGACTGGGGCTACGCGCCGGACTACGTCGAGGCGATGTGGCGGATGCTGCAACAGGACGAGCCGGACGACTACGTGATCGCGACCGGTGAGGCGCACACGGTCGAGGAGCTCGTCGCGGCTGCGTTCGGCCACGTCTGCCTCGACTGGCGCGAGCACGTGCGGGTCGACGAGTCGCTCGTCCGCGGCGACACGACGCTCATGGTCGGGGACGCGTCGAAGGCGCGCCGCGTCCTCGGCTGGGCCCCGACCGTGACCTTCGACGAGCTGGTCGCGCTGCTCGTGGATGCCGCCGCGGCGCCCGGATGACCGGCTACGTGCCGTTCAACGAGCGGCGCCGTCGCGCGCACGCCAAGCTGGTCGCCGCCGTCGGAACCGGGGCGCGCGTGCTCGACGTCGGCTGCTCGAGCGGGTACCTCGCGGAGCCGCTCAGCCTTCGCGGCTGCACGGTCGTCGGCGTCGAGCTCGACGCGGAAGCCGCGCGCCAGGCCGAGCGCTGGTGCGAGCGAGTCGTCGTCGGCGACCTGGAGACGATGGAGCTGCCCTTCGAGCCGGGCTCCTTCGACGTCGTCGTCTGCGGGGACATCGTCGAGCACCTCCGCGATCCCGGAGCCGCCCTCACGCGGCTGCGGCCGCTGCTCCGGCCCGGGGGGCGGCTCGTCGTCTCGACGCCGAACATCGCGAACTGGGCCATGCGCCTGTCACTGCTGGCGGGACGGTGGCAGTACACCGACCGCGGAATCCTCGACCGCACGCACACCCATCTCTTCACGCGCCGGACACTGGTGGAGACGATCGAGCGGGCGGGGTACGCGGTGACCGGCGTGGACTGGTCCGTACCGGTGCCCGGCGACAGCGACGCGCTCGACGCCGTCGGGCGGCTGGTCGGGATGCTGCGTCCGACCCTGTTCGCCTACCAGTGGGTCGTCACGGCCCAAACCACTTCGTAACAGCGGCTCTTTACAATCGCCGGAATGCCGGCGCCCGCCGACGTGGACCGTGTCTACGAGGAGCTGAAGCGCGCGATCGACCGCGACGCGCGCGACCCGTCCGCCATGCGAGGCCTGGCGGAGCGGTTCTGGGCGGTCAGCGCAGACAAGCCGCTCGAGCGACGGCCCGGCGCGAAGGGTCGCGTCGCCTTCCATGTGAAGCGGGTGCTGCGCAAGCTGATGCGCTGGTACGTCGAGCCCGCCTTCGCCGAGCAGCGGATCGTCAACGACGCGTTGCTGCGACTCGTCGACGATCTCGCACGCCGCGTCGACGAGCTCGAGCGCCGCTGATGCGGCTCGCCGTGTGCATGCCGCAGGTGCCGTTCGAGCGGGGCGGCACCGAGATCTTCGCCGACGGCCTGGTGGGCGCGCTGCGCGAGGCGGGGCACGACGCCGAGCTCGTGACGGTGCCGTTCAAGTGGTATCCGAACGAGCGGGTCCTGACGCAGGCGTTCCTCTGGCGGCTGCTCGACCTCGAGGAATCGAACGGACGGCCGATCGACGCCGTGATCGCGACGAAGTTCCCGTCCTACGTCGTCCGCCATCCGAACAAGGTCGTCTGGCTCCTGCACCAGTTTCGCCAGGCGTGGGACTTCGACCGCACCGAGTTCGGCCAGTTCACCGAGTCGGCCGAGGACCGCGCGCTGCGGCGCAAGGTGCTCGACCTCGACCGCGTGTCGCTCGGGGAGGCGCGAGCGATCTTCACGACGTCGTCGATCGTCGCCGCCCGCCTGCGCGACTCCGTCGGCCTCGACGCCGACGTCCTCGCGCCGCCGCCGGCGCCGCTCGCGTTCCGCTGCGAGGAGTACGGCGACTTCGTGCTCTCGGTGAACCGGCTCGACCGGGCGAAGCGGATCGACCTGCTGCTCGAGGCGGCCGCCCAGGCGCCTGAGGTACGCGTGGTGGTCGCAGGCGACGGCCCGGATCGGGAGCGGCTCGAAGGGATGGCCGGCAGCAACGTCGAGTTCACCGGCCGCGTCGACGACGAGCAGCTCGCCGACCTCTACGCTCGCTGCCGCGCGGTCTACTACGCGCCGGTCAACGAGGACTACGGTCTCGTGCCGTACGAGGCCTTCCTCTCGGACAAGCCGGTGATCACGACGACCGACGCGGGCGGGCCGCTCGACATCGTCCACGACGGACGCACCGGCCGCGTCGTCGCCCCGACGCGCGACGAGCTCGCGCGCGCGCTGTCGTTCACCGAGGACGAGGCGCGGACGCTCGGACGCGCCGGGCACGAGATCGCCGGCGCGGTGACGTGGGGCCGCTGCGTGGAGCGGCTGCTTGCGGCGGTGGCGCGATGAAGGTCGCGTACTTCTCGCCGTTGCCCCCTTCCACGAGCGGCATCGCCGACTACTCGGCGCTGCTCCTGCCGGCGCTCGAGCGACTGGTCGAGGTCGAGGTCGTGCGGCCGGGGCGCACGCGTCCGGTGGCGGATGCCGACATAGCGCTCTACCACATCGGCAACGACCCGGACGCCCACGCGTGGATCGTCGACGCGCTGCGGCGCCGCTCCGGCGTCGTGGTACTCCACGACTTCGTCGTCCACCACCTGATGGCCGGCTTGACGATCGGCCGCAACGACGGCCATGCCTACCTCTCGGCAATGGAGCGCGAGTCGGGCGCCGCGGGCCGCATGCTCGGCTGGGGCGTGCTCGAGGGACGCGTGCCGCCGCTGTGGGAGGTGCGACCCGCCGACTTCCCGCTCGTGGGCGAGATCCTCGATCGCTCGGCGGGCGTCATCGTCCACTCGCGGTACGTCGAGGCGCAGGTGCGCGAGCACGGGTACGACGGGCCGCTGTGGGTGATCCCGCATCCAGCCTGGCCGGCCGAGTCGGTCGAGTCGGCGCAGGTGGCGGGCGCCCCGATCTTCGGGTCCTTCGGGCACCTGAACGAGAACAAGCGCATTCCGCAGCTGCTGCGCGCGTTCGCCGAGCTTCACGCGACGCGCCCTGAGGCGCGGCTGCTGCTCGTCGGCTCCGAGGCGCCCGGCTTCACGCTCCGCGGCGCGCTCCCGGACGGTGTCATCCGCGAGCGGTACGTCGAGGAGGAGCGGCTGATGGCGCTGATGGCGGCCTGCGACGCGGTCGTCCTGCTGCGCGCGCCGACGATGGGCGAGACGTCGGGCAGCGCGATCCGCACCCTCTCGCTCGGCAAGCCGCTGATCGTCAGCGACCTCGGCTGGTTCGCGGAGCTGCCGGACGCGGTCGCGATCAAGGTGCCGGCGGGGGATGCGGAGGAGCCGGCGCTCGCGGCCGCGCTCGCGCGTCTCGCCGATCCTGCGACCGCTGCGCGGATGGGAGCCGCCGCCGGCGAGTACGTCCGGCGCGAGCACGGTCTCGACCGCGTCGCCGAGCTGTACGTGTCGGCGCTCGAACAGGCGGCCGGCGGCGCAGCCGTCGAGGCGAGCGTCCTGCGCGACGTCGCAGCGGCAGCCGCCGACACCGGCGTCGACCCGGTCCTGCTCGCACCCGACCTGTCCGAGCTGGGCCTGGCCTCAGCGGCCACCGTCCCGGTGTCTGACACCGGGACGCGTCGCCTGCCGGCATGGCCGATGTGGACGTGGCTGGGAATGCTCTACGCGATCGCCGTCGTCGTGCTGCTCGCGCTCGCGCAGCGCATCCACAGCCCGTGGATCATGGTCGACGAGCTCGTCTACTCCGACACCGCGCGCAGCGTCGCCGACAACGGCGAGTTCGCGATCCGCGGCGTGCACGCCGGCTACGGGTACGTCTACCCGTTGCTCCTTTCGATCCCGTACGCGCTTCTGACGCACATGACCGACGTCTATGCGTGGGCGCGCGTCGTCAACGCGCTGCTCATGTGCTCGGTCGTGCTGCCGGTGTACCTGCTCGCCCGGCGCGTAGTCAGGCCGGGCGCCGCGTTCGCCGCAGCCGCGCTGGCGGTCGCGATCCCGCCGATGGTCTACGTCGGGACGCTGATGACGGAGAACGTCTTCTATCCGCTGTTCGCGTGGCTCGCGTTCGCGCTCGTCGTCGCGCTCGAGCGCCCGACCGCTCGCAACCAGATCGTCGTGCTCGCGCTCTGCGTGCTCCTGTTCCTGACGCGGGCGCAGGCGATCGCGCTCGTCGCCGCGGTGCTCACAGCACCGCTC
>JAICLU010000077.1 GCA_025925195.1 Thermoleophilia bacterium | reverse complement strand
GATCGAGTGCTCGAGGCCCTCGGACAGCGTTACGTGGCCGTACGCCTCGGCGGTCTGGTCGGGGTTGAGCGCGTTGCTGATCTTCTGTCCGTACTCGGTGCAGTAGCCGGGATCGTCGAAGCCGCTGTTCGGCGTGAACGCGCCGGTGTCGAGTGCGGCCGCCGCCGTCACGACCTTGAACGTCGACCCCGGCGTGAAGAGGCCCTGCGTCGCGCGGTTGAGCAGCGCCGAGCCGTCACCGCAGGCGCCCTGGATGTGCAGCACCTTGTTGTAGCCGCCGTTCGACTCGATCAGGTTCGGGTCGTACGTCGGCGACGACGCCATCACGTAGACGGCGCCCGTCTTCGGGCTCATCGCGACGACCGCGCCGCACTGCTTCCCGAGCAGCCGCTGTGCGAGCTCCTGCGCTCCGGGACGGATCGTCAGCTGCAGGCTGTCGCCGTGGACGGTCGCCTGGCCGAGCTTGTTCAGCAGGTTGTGGAAGGCGTTGCTCAGGTCGGTGTTGGAACCGGTGAGGTAGTCGTTCATCGATTCCTCGAGCCCGGTCTGCGAGCGCGCCGCGGTCGAGTAGCCGACGGTCTGAGCCGCCAGCCCGTGGTGCGGGTAGCGGCGGAAGTACAGCGTGTTGCCGCCGTGCTTCTCCTTGCGGTTCGCGGCGATGACCTGCGACCGGCCGGCGGCATAGATGAGCCCGCGCGCGATCTGGAACTGCACCACCCGCTGGATCGCGTTGTCCTGCCGCGCCTTCAGGTCGCCGGCAGCCCACGCCTGCCAGTACGTCGTCGCGACGACGAGTGCGGCCAGCAGCACGATCGCCACGACGGCGAGCCGGTTCAGCTGCCTGTTCACCGCAGCCCGCCCTCGATCTCCGCGTTCGCGCGGTTCGAGACGAGCATGAGCCCCGCGAGCACGAGGAAGTTCGAGACGATCGACGAGCCGCCGTACGAGACGAGCGGCAGCGTGATCCCCGTCAGCGGGATGACGCGCAGCACGCCGCCGACGATGATGAACGTCTGCAGCGCGAAGCCGAACGTCAGTCCCGCGGCGAGCAGCTTCGAGAACCCGTCACCGGCGAAGACCGAGATGCGGAACCCGCGCAGCGTGAACACCATGTAGACGAGCAGCAGGCCCGCGGCGCCGATCAGGCCGATCTCCTGCGCGATGGCCGAGTAGATGAAGTCGGTGTTCAGCTCCGGGATGATCTGATGGCCGGACGCCGTCGTGAACGTCCCCGTTCCGAGGCCGGTGCCGCCGAAGCCGCCGTGCCCGATCGAGTAGAGCGACTGCACCTCCTGGTAGCTCGCGCAGTCCTGCCGCAGCGCGGGTTGCCCCGTCAGCGGACAGAACACCTTCGTCGTCGTCCACGGGTGCAGCCAGTTCGTGACGCGCTCGCGAACATGGGGCGTCCCCTGGTACACCGCCACGGCCCCGGCGAGGAAGAGCCCGATGCCGCCGGCGACGAACGCGATGCGCGCCGTCGCCGCATAGAGCAGCGCGAGGAAGATCCCGTAGTAGAGGAGCGCGCTGCCGAGGTCGTCGCTCGCGAACAGCACGAGCATCGCCGCGCCCCAGATCACGAGCAGCGGCCCCCAGTCCTTCAACCGTCCCTGCGCGAGCACCTCGCGCTTCTCGCGCAGGTACGCCGCGAGGAAGACGATCAACGCGATCTTGCCGAGCTCACCCGGCTGGAACTGGAGACTGCCGACGTGCACCCAGAGGCGCGCGCCGTTCACCGTCTGGCCTAGGCCCGGCAGCAGCGGCATGAAGAGCAGCGCGATCGACCCGAGACCGAACAGGTACTTGTAGTTCTCGAGCAGGCGGTAGTCGCGCCGCAGGCCGAGCAGCGCAAGTGCGAAGACCGCGACGCCGATCACCACCCACGTCCCCTGCTTGAACGCGTCCTTCGGGCCGAGCCGGTAGATCTCGGTGAGCCCGATCGCCGTCAGGAGCGCCGCGATGGGCAGCACGTACGGGTCGGCGAGCGGCACCGTGAAGCGCGCGACGAGATGCGCTGCGAGATACAGCGCGAAGAAGAAGACCGCGTAGGTCAGCGAGGCTCCCGAGACCTGCGACTTGCTCGCGATGTACACGCTCGCGAACCCGATGCCCGTCAGCACCCCGACGAGGACGAGGTAGAGGAGCTCGCGATTCCGGAGACTCAGCGGGTCAACCCCACGACGAGGAGCACGGCCGCGATCACGAGCAGCGCGAGCATCGTCAGCACGAGCCGCGCCCGCGCCGCGGGCGTGATCGGATCGCGGCGGCCGATCTCCGCCGCCTCCGGCGACCCCGGCTCGACGAACATCTCGCCGAGCTGCTCGGGCGGGACGACCATCGTGTCGACCGGCGGCGCCGGCAGCGCCTGCTCCTGCGTGTCGTCGTCCGGCAGCTCCTGCGCCGGCATGCGCATCGTCTCGTCGCCGTCTGCCGAGATCGTGAAGGCGATCACCGTGATGTTGTCCTCGCCGCCGCCGCGGTTCGCCGCCGAGACGAGCGCCTTCGTCGCCCGGTCGAGGTCGTCGCGGTGCCGCTCGACCGTGTCGAGGATGTCGTCGTCGGCGACCATGTCGGTGAGGCCGTCGGAGCAGAGCAGGAAGATGTCGCCCTCCGCCGCGTCGACGACGAATGCGTCGACGTCGACGTCCGGGTCGGTGCCGACCGCGCGCGTGATCACCGAGCGCTGCGGATGGACGTCGGCCTCCTCGCGCGAGAGCTTGCCGCTCTTCAGCAGCTCGTTGACGAGCGAATGGTCCTCGGTCAGCTGCTCGAGCCGGCCTTCTCGCACGACGTAGGCGCGCGAGTCGCCGACGTGGCCGATCGTGACGCCGTTGTCCTCGACGAGCGCGACCGTCATCGTCGTCCCCATGCCCGACGTGGCCGGGTCGGAGGATGCGCGCTCGAACACGCGGCGATTCGCCTCCTGGATCAGCTGCACGAGCTTGTCCGGGCCCGACAGCGCGCCGGGGTCGGTCTCCTCGAGCGCGCCCGCCGCGAGCTTGGAGGCGACCTCGCCGGCCTGCGCGCCGCCCATCCCGTCCGCGACGGCGAAGAGCGGCGGCTGCACGACGTACGAGTCCTCGTTGTGGCGGCGCTTGCGACCCGTGTCGCTTGCGCGCGCGTACGATCCCACGCCGCTCATTCCTCGTACCTCAGTTCGGTCTCGCCGGCGCGCACGACGTCGCCGTTCACGAGCTTGCGCGGGCGGTCGAGGCGCACCCCGTTCACGTACGTGCCGTTCGTCGAGCCGGCGTCCGACACCCACACGCCGTCGCGCCGCGGCTCGATGCGCGCGTGTCGCGCCGACGCGAACTCGTCGCCGTCGATCGAGACGGTGTTCTGGCTCGCGCGGCCGATCGTCACCGCCGACGAGTCGAGGGTGTACTCGGTGCCCTCGTCGAGCACGGCGCTGTGGACGACGACGAGCCGCCCCGACTCGATCGCCTGGCCGATCGCGCCGCCGGCGAGCGCGCCCGGGCGGAGGATGAAGCTCTCCTGCGGCAGGCGCATGTCGCGGCCCGCCGTCCGCACGACGCGCCAGACGAACAGGTAGAGCAGCACGAGGAACGCGATCTTGAGGACGAGCAACGCGCTCTCGTAGGTCGTGCTCCCGAGCAGGTTCACTCCCGCTCCGTCGTGAAGGAGATCTCGGTCGAGCCGACGGTGAACGTGTCGCCGGAGCTCAATCGTGCGCGCTTGACGCGCTCGCCGTTCACCTCGACCCCGTTCGTCGACTCGAGGTCGACGATCCAGTACGTCGACCCCTCCTGGCGCAGCTCGGCGTGGCGGCGCGAGACGTTCGGGTCCTCGACCTGGATGTCGCACTCCCTGGAGCGGCCGAGCAGCACCCGGCGCTTGTCGACGCGCATCGTCTGCCCGTCCCAGTTCAGGATCGCCACCTCGCGCTCGACCTCGGGCGGCGGCGCGTCCTCGGCTGCCGGAGCGGCGGCCGTCTTCGGCTTGTAGATCATCGTCGCGCCCGGCTCGACCTGACCCTCGGGAGCGTCGGCGACCGGCTTCCGGGCGCCGCCCTGACGCGGCTGCACCATGCGCGTCGCGATCCCGAACTCGCCGAGGTCGAGATCCTCGTCCACCTCGAGCAGGACCTTCGCCGGCGTGAGGAGCGCGTAGCTCTCGCGCTTCGCGTGCTCGGCGAGATACTCCTCCAGCTCGGAGACGAGCGAGCTCTCGTAGCCGGTGAACTGTTCGTGGTCCGCGCTCGAGAGATACACGGTGTACTCGTTCGGGACGTAGACGCGCGACACCGACACGGTGCGGTGGTCGTCCATCTCCTTCGCGAGCTTGCGCGCGAGCTCGACCGGCTGGACGTTCGTCCGGAACGCACGACCGAACACGCCCTCGAAGAGCGACTCGATCTTCTGCTCGATTGCCCTGAGGACCATGGCTGCGCCGGGAGATTACCCCCGACGCCCGGTGATTAGACCTGCCGACCGCGCAACGCCACCGCGCCGGCGGTCAGCCACGCGGCGACCGCAAGTGGCACGGCGTGCGCGGACGGCACGGCCAGCACCGTCAGGACGAGCATCGCGGCGCCGAGCGCGGCTGCGCCCCAGCGCCCACGGGCGGCGGCGTACGGCAGCGCGACGGCGACCGCGGCGAACGCCACGGACTCGCAGAGGAGGGCAGGCTGCGCGGCGAGCGCGCGGCCGACCGACCCGACGACATCGAAGGGGTCGTTCGCGCCGCCGACTCCGATTCCGAGCGGTGCGCGGCCGCCGACGAGCGGCAGAGCATCGCGGCGCAGGCCCGCCGCGACGAGCGCGGCGAGCACGCCGGCGGCCGCGAGCGCCCCGCGGCGCGGCGCGGCACGCACGCCCGCCACGGCGAGCGGCAGCAGCCCGAGGGCGCCGAAAAGCGCAAGGGCGGGCCCGAGCGCAAAGAGCAACCCCCACTCCGGCTCACGCCACGACAGGACGATCCACGCGGCCGCAGCCAGTGCGTACGCCAGCGCGAGGCCGAGCGAGACGTTCCCGAGCGGCAGAACGGGCACGGCCAGCGCCACAGCGAGACCGAGCCGCGGCCGGGCGGCCGTCGCGAGCGCCGCCACGACGGCGACGACGAGCGCGCCTCCGTGCGGGAAGAACGGCAGCTCCGCGGCGGCAAACCCTGCGAACGCGGCGGCGAGCGCCGGTGCGGCGAGCCGCGGCAGGCCGGTGAGGGCGATCGCTGCCGGGGCGCCGCCGCCGCCGCGCGAGCGCTTCTGTGTGCGGCGCCGATCCTGGAACGCGCCGCGCAGCCCCGCGGCGAGATCGGCGGCGGACGGCCGCTTCTCCGGCGCGAGCGTCAACGTCGAGTCGACGAGGCGGATCAGCGCCTTCGGCAGGTCGGGACGAAGCGTCGCGAGCGACGGCGCCCCGCCCTCGATCGCCCGTGCCGTGTCGAGCATCGACGTGTGCCAGAAGGGATGCCGGCCCGACAGCGACTCCCAGAGCATGACGCCGACCGCCCACACGTCGGCGGCCGCAGTCGACTCGCCGCCGGCGAGCCGCTCGGGCGAGATGTACGCGAGCGTCCCGGGCACGTCTCCCTGCGCCGTCAGCGTCTCGGCCTCGGCCATCCGGGCGAGCCCGAAGTCGAGCAGCTTCGCCCGATCCTCGGCGAGCAGGACGTTCGACGGCTTGACGTCGCGGTGCAGGATCCCGGCGGCATGCGCATGTGCCAAACCGTCACAAACCTGGGCGCACGCGGCGATCGCGCGCGCGTCGTCGAGCTCGCCGGCGCGCAACGCCTCGCGGAACGTGCGACCGGGGACGTACTCGTAGGCGATGTAGACGTGGCCCGGGTCGCGGGCGAAGGCATACGCGCGCAGGCAGCTCGGATGCCGCAGGCGGGCCGCCGCCGCGGCCTCCCGCTCCGCGCGGGCAGCCGCCTTGCCCTCCCGCGCGACGATCTTCAAGGCCACTTCGAGGCCGGTCTGCTCGTCCCGGGCGAGCCAGACAGAGCCCGAGCCGCCGCTCCCGAGGGGCTTCAGCGGCCGGTATCGATCGAGGATGAGACCGGCGCCTTCGAGGGCGAGCGCTGCATTCGACACGGTCCAAACTCGTTTGGCCACCGGCCGGTCGTTTCCTGCGCGGCCGAGCCCCGGAGTACAGTCTCCTCGCCGGAGTGAGCACTTTCGACGACGACGACATCCAGTTCGACTTCTTCGACGAGCCCGAGACGGTCGAGGCGGCGCCGCGCCGGCGCCTACCCCGGCTCGAGCGTCGCGGATCGGGCGACGGCGGCGGCGACCAGCCGCCGCGCACGCCTCGTGGCGGCGGCGGCAGCGGCGCCCCCGGGCTCGTCCCGCTCGCGCGGCTCGTCGGCCTGATCGCGATCGCGATCGCCGTCGTCGTCGGTCTCGTCTTCTGGGTCGGCTCCTGCCAGGGCAAGAGCACCCATGACGCGTACCAGTCGTACGCCCAGCAGGTGCACACGATCCAGGCCGCCGACAAGGCGCTCGGCAAGCGCTTTGCCTCCCAGTTGGCCTCGGCGCTCAAGCAGTCGCAACTCGAGACCGACCTCGCCGAGGCGGCGCAGCAGGAGCAGCAGGAGTACACGCGCGCCCAGGAGATCCGTCCGCCCGGGCCGCTGCGCGCTGCCCACACACACCTGCTCGACGCGATCGAGCTGCGCGCCAAGGGCCTCGCCGGACTGAGCGACACGCTCGCCCAGGCCGGTGCGACGCCGAAGGACGCGTCCGCGACCGCCGACAAGCTGGCCGCCCAGGGCAACCTCCTGTTCGCGAGCGACGTCGTGTGGGAGCAGCTCTACCGGCAGCCCGCGATGGCGCAGCTGAAGCAGCAGGGCATCACCGGCATCGTCATCCCGACCTCGCAGTTCCTGACGAATCCCGAGATCGTCAGCTCACGTTCGTTCGGCGTCGTGCTGTCGCAGCTCTCGGGCGCGTCGACCGGCGGGACGCCGAGCGGCCTGCACGGCGACACGCTGCTCGGCGTGCACGTCTCGCCGCAAGGGGCCGACCTCACCCCGAGCACGGCGACGACCGTCCAGACGTCGGCGGATCTCGCGTTCGTGGCGTCGGTCAGGAACTCCGGCAACTTCCCCGAGCTGAACGTCCTCGTCACCCTGAAGATCGACGTCGGCTCCGTGCACATCAAGCGCACCGAGCACATCACCTCGATCCAGGCGGGCGACGAGACGACCGTCCGCTTCGCGAACTTCGATCTCGGCCCCGACGCGTACGCGAACCCGGGCACGGTGACCGTCACGGTCGGCAAGGTGCCCGGCGAGACGAACCTCTCCAACAACACCGCGACGTACCCGGTGTTCTTCACCCTCAGCAGCTGATGCACTTCAGCTCGACGGTCGCCGCCTGGATCGCGATCGGCGCCGCCGTCGTCGCCGTCGCGGCGCTCGTCCTGCTCGCATCCGCCCGCCGCGCGCTCGCCCGCGTCCGCGCCGGGCAGACGCAGCTGCTGGGTGGCGGCAACACCGACATCATCGACTTCGCAGTCGCGCTGCAGGCCCGCATCGACGAGCTCCGAAAATCGGTCGACGAGCTCGGCGCCGGGCTCGCGCGCGTCGACGCGCGAGTCGACGACACCGTCTCGAAGACCGCGATCGTGCGCTACGACGCTTACGAGAACTCGGGCGGCCACCAGTCCGCCTCGGTCGCGATGCTCGACTCGTCACGGAGCGGCGTCGTCCTGAGCGCGATCCAGGGCCGCGACTACGCGCGGATCTACGTGAAGGAGCTCGACCGCGGCCGCGCGACCGTCGCCCTCTCCCCCGAGGAGCAGGAGGCCGTCGATCGGGCCATGGCGTCGTAAATGCTGTAAATCGGGCCTCGCTGGTACCTTTTGGCCCAGGGTGCAGCACGTCCTGGTCTTGAATGCCAGTTACGAGCCGCTGAATGTGTGCACGGTTCGGCGCGCCCACGTACTGCTGTTCAAGGGGAAGGCCGAGATCGTCGAGCAGCTTGACCAGCCGCTCCGGTCGGCCTCCGGCAGCTTCGTCTGGCCGCATGTGATCCGGCTCCTCCACTACGTGCGGGTGCCGCGGGCGATCCAGCGGAAGATCTCCCGCAAGGCGCTGTTCGCCCGCGACGGCTGGCGCTGCGTCTACTGCGGCTCGGCGAGCGGCCGGCTGACGCTCGACCACGTGGTGCCCCGCTCGAAGGGCGGCGAGTCCGTGTGGGAGAACGTCGTCACGGCGTGCGCGCCGTGCAATCTCCGCAAGGGCGACCGGTCGCTCGAGCAGGTCGGGATGGAGCTCAAGACCGCGCCGCGCGCGCCGCAACCCGTCCTGTTCATCCGCCTCGCGGCGCCGCGGATCCCGGAGCGCTGGACGACGTACCTCGGCGAGGTGGCGTCCGCGGCCGCGTGACGAATCGGCGGGCGGCGCCGTATCAGGGGCATGAAGCTCCTGACGGCAGTCCTCGTGCTCTTCGCCGCCGCCGCGATCGCCGGCGTCGCGCAGCCCCACTTCGCCCGCTCCGCCGATACGACGGCGGCGAAGACGATCACGGTCGGCGGCGACGGCAGCGTCGAGACCGTCCCCGACCGGGCAGCCTTCTCGTTCACGGTCACCTCGACCGCCGACACCGCAAGGACGGCGCTGGCGAAGAACGGTGTCGCAGCAGATGCGGTCGTGGCCGCGCTCAAGGGAGCGAAGGTGCAGACGAGCGGGCTCAGCCTCGATCCGCGCCTCGACGACCGCGGCGCCGCGATCCTCGGCTACACCGCCTCGACCACGGTCACGGCCGACGCCGAGCTCGCGCAGGCGGGCCCGCTGATCGATGCGGCCGTCGCCGCGGGCGCGACGGGGGTCTCCGGACCGTCGTTCTCGGCGTCGGACCGGACAGCGCTCTACGCCCAGGCGCTGAAGGAAGCGGTCGCCGACGCCAGGACGAAAGCGACGGCACTGGCAGGCGCCGCCGGACTGACGCTCGGCGGCGTCCAGTCGGTCGCCGAAGGCTCGGCGTCGTACCCGCAACCGGTCTTCGCCGCGCCGGCCGGTGCGGCGACGAAGCTCGTGCCCGGCACGGAGACGATCGACGCGACCGTCACCGTGACGTTTGCGGCCGCCGGCTAACCGCGCTCGATCGGCAGCCCGCGCGCCGACCAGTCGCTCCACGAGCCCGGGTACAGCCGCCCGGCGCGGCCGCCGAGCGCCGCCCGGTGGAGCACGACGCAGGCCGTGACGCCCGAGCCGCAGTACGCGACGAGCTCGCCGCCGGGGAGCTCCGGCAGCGGCTCTGCCCACGGCGCGTTGTGCGCGCCCGGGATCCGGCCGGGCGGGTCGTCGACCGGGTTCGGCTCGCCGCGCCAGCGGTTCGGCGTGCGCGCGTCGACGAGAGCGAGAGCCGGGTCGGCGAGGCGGCGTGCGAGCTCGGCCGCATCGACGACGTCGTCCGTCCGCGGTCGCGGGACGAAGGCCCTCGGCTCGACCTGTGCGTCTCCGGCCTGGAGGGGGCCGCCCCAGACGTCGATGCCGCCGATCAGCACGGCGCACGCATCGTGACCGAAGTGCCGCAGCAGCCACCAGAGCCGCTCGGCTCCGCCGAGCGAGCCGTACGCGACGACGAAGGTGCCCGGCCCGATGCCTGCGCGGCCGGCCGCCTCGGCGAACCGTTCGGGCGAGGGCAGCGGATGGCGCCCGGCGCCGGCGACCGACACGTCCGAGAGATCGGTCTCGACGTCGAGGAACGACGCTCCGGGCAGGTGTCCCGCGCGATAGAGCTCGCGGCCACGACGCGGGTTCCCGAGCTCCCACCGGCAGTCGACGAACTGGAAAGGGGATTGCGCACCATCGGACATGGGGAGTACAACCTTGCATATGCGACGCCGCCTACTGGTCGCTGCGGGCCTTGTCCTCACCGTGGCCGGGGTCGCCGCCGCGGCGGGCGCTGCGTACCTCTACGTGTGGGACCGGGGCCACACGGACGCGATCTCGAAGGGCGTGAGCGTGGCCGGCATCGACGTCGGCGGCCTCCACGCACCGCAGGCCCGGGCCCTGCTCGACGACCGGCTCGGCGCCCAGCTCCGGCGCCCGGTCAGGCTTGTGACAGATCGTCACGAATTCATGGTGCGGCCGGCGAATGTGGGCGTGCGCTTCGACGTCGCGCGGATGGTCGACGACGCGGTCGCGGCGAGCCACACGGGCGGGATCGTCCATCGCGCCCTCCGCGACCTGCGCGGCCACCGGCTGAACGTCGCGATCCCGCTCCGTGCCGGCCTGTCCCACGACCGGCTCGAAACGGTCGTCGACCACGTGTCGAGCGTGCTCGACCGGCCGGCGAAGAACGCGCGGGTTGTGGCGAAGCCGCTCGCCGTGGGTCTGAAGATCATCCCGGAGCGGACGGGCGTCGCCGTCAAGCGGCCGCAGCTCGAGCAGCGCCTGACGCATGCGTTGCTCGCAACGGCCGGCGCGCGCACGATCGCCGTCCCGACGAAGCCGATCCATCCCCGCTGGACGCTCCGCACGCTGCCGAGGAAGTACGAGACGTTCATCGTCGTCAGCCGGGAGACGTTCACACTGCGGCTGTACAAGCGGCTGAAGCTCGTCAAGACGTATCCGATCGCCGTCGGCCAGGCGGGGCTCGATACGCCCGCCGGCCTGTACGACATCAACGACAAGCAGGTCGACCCGTCGTGGCACGTGCCGCTGAGCGCGTGGGCGGGCGACCTCGCCGGCCGCGTCATCCCGCCGGGGCCCGACGACCCGATCAAGTCACGCTGGATGGGCTTCTACGACGGTGCGGGGATCCACGGCACCGACGAGGACTGGTCGATCGGCCATGCGGCATCGCACGGCTGCATCCGGATGCACATCTGGGACGTCGAGGATCTCTATCCGCGCGTCCCGCTGCACACGCCGATCTACGTCGGCTGAGCCAGCGCCTTTCGGATGCCGCGCACGGCCTGCGCGATCCGCTGCTCGTTCTCGACGAGGGCGAAGCGGACGTAACCCTCACCGTCGGCGCCGAAGCCGCTGCCCGGGCTGACGGCGACGTGCGCCTCACGGAGCAGCCGCACCGCGAAGTCCTGCGCGAGCTCGCCGGTCGGGATCCTCGCCCAGACGAACATCGTCGCCTGCGGGCGCGCGACGTCCCAGCCCGCTCGTGACAATCCGTCACAAAGTGCGTTGCGGCGCCCCTCGTAGACCGCGGCCACCTCGGCGGGGCGGTCGCGCGCCTCGCGGAGCGCCACGGTGGCGGCGATCTGGAGCGGCTGGAAGCTCCCGTAGTCGAGATACGACTTGAGCCGGGCGAGCGCCCCGACGACGTCGGCGCGGCCGGCGACGAACGCGATCCGCCAGCCGGCGAGCGAGAACCCCTTGGTGAGCGAGTACAGCTCGACGGCGACCTCCTTCGCGCCCTCCGCCTCGAAGATCGACGGCGGCCGGTAGCCGTCGAAGCCGAGGTCGGCGTACGCGAAGTCGTGGACGAGGACGAGCTGTCGCTCGCGGGCGAAGTCGACGAGGCGTTGCAGCTGCTCCCGGTCCGCGACGGCGGTCGTGGGGTTGTGCGGGAACGAGCAGAGCAGGACGCGCGGACGCGGCTGCGACGCCTCCCAGGCCTCCTCGACGCCGGCCACGAAGTCGAGCGCCGGCACGCGCTGCACCGCCGCGCCGGCAAAGCCGGGCGCGAACAGGTGGATCGGGTAGCTCGGGCTCGGCACGAGCGCGACGTCGCCCGGGCCGAGCAGCACCCAGAGCAGGTGGACGAGGCCCTCCTTCGCGCCGAGCGACATCGTGATCTCGGTCTCCGGATCGAGCTCGACGCCGTACCGGTCCCTGTACAGCTCGGAGGCGGCGGCGCGGAGATTCGGCAGTCCACGGCTCGACGAATAGCGGTGGTTGCGCGGCAGGAGCGCCGCCTCGCGCAGCTTCTCGACCGCGACCTCGGGCGGTGCGACGTCCGGGTTTCCGAAGCCGAGGTCGATCACGTCCTCGCCCGAGCGGCGCAGCTCGAGCTTCAGGCGCTCGACCTCGGCGAAGGCGTACGGCGGTAACGCATCGACGCGGCGGAACTCGGTCACGCAGCGGATCGTCGCAGACCGAGCGCTGCGCGGACCGCGACGACGTCACCGATCACGACGAGCGCGGGCGTCGCCGCAGCGCCGCGCAGGGAGCCGAGCGGCGCGACGACCACCCGTTCGTCGGCAGTCGTGCCGCGCGAGATGACCGCCGTCGGCGTCGAGGCGGGCTTGCCGTGCTCGATCAACCGTTCGGCGAGACGCTCGGCGCGCGCCCCACCCATGAACGCGACGAGCGTCCCCGGCACGCGCGCGAGCGCAGCTGCGTCGAGTCGCTCGACGTCGTGCGCGGCGAATGCCGTGACCGCCTGTGAGACGCCGCGGTGCGTGACCGGGATGAGCGCAGATTCGGGCACGGCCGCGATCGACGACACGCCGGGAACGAGCTCGAACGGGATGCCTGCGTCGGCGAGCGCGAGCGCCTCCTCGCCGCCGCGTCCGAAGACGAACGGGTCTCCGCCCTTCAGCCGGACGACGAAGCGCGATCGCCCGTGCTCGACGAGCGCCGCGTTCACCTCAGCTTGTGACAAATCGTCACGAGCGATGCGAAGCGCGTGCGGCGGCGCCTCCGCGATCAGCTG
>JAICLU010000182.1 GCA_025925195.1 Thermoleophilia bacterium | reverse complement strand
GGCGTCTTCACCGTCTTCTTCGACGTCGCCTACCAGTCGTACCTCCCCGCACTGATCGAGCGGGAGCACCTCGTGGACGGCAACTCGAAGCTGCAGCTGACGGTCAGCGTCTCGCAGGTCGCCGGTCCGAGCGTCAGCGGCATCCTGATCGGCGCGATCACGGCGCCGTACGCGATCGTGGTGGACGCGGTGAGCTTCGTCGCCTCCGCCGTCTTCATGCTCCGCATGCGCCACCGCGAGAACGTGCCCGCGCGCTCGAGCGGCGAGCCGCACCCGAAGATGTGGCCGCAGGTGAAGGAGGGCCTCAACTGGGTCGTGCGGCACCCGTGGCTGCGCTCGATCGCCGCCTGCACCGGCACGTCGAACTTCTTCTCGTCGCTCGCCTTCGCGATCGTGATCCTCTACATGGTGCGAACGCTGCACCTGAGCGCGTTCGAGATCGGGCTCGTGTTCGCGGTCGGCAGCGCCGGCTCGATCGCCGCCGCGCTCGTCACCGCCAGGCTGAACAAGAGAATCGGCGTCGGCCCGACGATCGTCGCCGGAATCGCCGTCTCCTCGGTCGCTGCGCTCGGCTACCCGCTCGCCCCCGTCTCGTTCCCCCTGCCGCTCCTGATGCTCGCGAACGCCGGCTTCGGCTTCGGGGCGCTCGCCTACAACATCACCCAGGTCAGCCTGCGGCAGGCGATCACGCCCGAGCGGCTGCAGGGCCGGATGAACGCCGCAATGCGCTGGATCGTCTGGGGCACGATCCCGCTCGGGACACTGCTCGGCGGCGGGCTCGCGACGTGGTTCACGCTGCGCACCGCGATCTGGGTCGGCTCGATCGGGCAGCTCTTTGCGTTCCTGCCGGTGCTCTTCGGCGGTATCCCGAAGATCCGGAACATGCCCGCCCCGGTCGACGAGCCGACACCCGCGCAGGCCGAGCTCGAAGGCGGGCTGCTCGAGGGAACGCCGCTGCCCGGCCCGGCCGCCGCCGACGCATAGCGCTACCGTCACGGGCATGCCCGAGCTCCCCGAGATGGAGGCGTGGCGGCGCCGGCTGAACGACCCCGTCTCGGCCTTCCCGATCGCGAAGGCCGGCCCGGCGCACATCGCGACGCTCAAGACGTTCGATCCGCCGCTCGACGAGCTCGTCGGCCGGCAGTTCGCCGGCGTCGAGCGCCGCGGCAAGCGGCTCCTCTTCCCCACGCGCGACGGCGAGCTCGTGCTGCTCATCCACCTGATGACGTCGGGCCGCCTGAAGACGCTGAAAGCCGGAGAGGCGGCGCCGAAGCAGCCGGCGTTCGCGCTCGAGTTCGTCGGCGGCTCGAAGCTGATCCTCACGGAGAACGCGCGCCGCAAGCAGGCCGGCGTCTGGCTCTACACGCCCGAGCAGGCCGCGCAGGAGCTCGACCATCTCGGCCCCGAGGCACTCGGCCTCGACGCGACCAGGCTGAAAGACATCCTCCGGAGCGACTCGCGGCGGCTCCACGCGCTGCTCCGCGACCAGCGACTCATCGCGGGCATCGGCCGCTCGTGGGCGAACGAGATCCTGCACGCCGCGAAGCTGTCTCCCTACGCGCTGAGCAAGGATCTCGACGACGACGAGATCGCCCGCCTCACGACCGCGATGAACGACGAGCTCGCCCGCGGACTCGCCCTGCGAGAGCAGGGGGCGAGCGACGCGAAGACCTACCGGATCCATCACAAGCTCGGCGAGCCCTGCGACGTCTGCGGCACCCCGATCGCGCAGGTCGACTTCGAGTCGCACACGATCTTCTACTGCCCCCACTGCCAGACGGGCGGGCGCACGCTGAAAGACCGGCGCATGTCGCGGCTGCTGCGTTAGGCTCGAGCAATGGCGAAGACGGTCGCAGATCTGATGGTGCAGGACGTCCTGACGGTCGAGCCGTCGGACACGATCGGCGAGGCGGCCGAGAAGATGCACGCCGCGAACGTCGGCGCGGTCGTCGTCGTGGAGGACATGGTGCGCGTCGTCGGCATCGTCACCGAGCGCGACCTGCTCCGCGCAGTCGCCCAGCGCGCCCGAGCCGCCGAGGCCCGCGTGCGCCAGTGGATGACCGTCGACCCGGTGACGATCGAGCCGGAGACCACGATCGCGGACGCCGCGCGCATCATGTTCGACCACAACTTCCGCCACCTGCCGGTCGTCAAGGACGGCCGGCCCCTCGGGATCGTCAGCCTGCGCCTGCTCGCCCGCTGGGCGTTCGAGTCCGTCCAGCGCGACCAATAGGCTCCCGCCCGTGATCCGGTTGTTTCCCGAGCGGGGCGGGTGGCTCGAGGTCGTCTGCGGGCCGATGTTCAGCGGCAAGAGCGAAGAGCTCATCCGCAGGCTGCGCCGTGCAGAGATCGCAGGCCAGCGGGTGCTGATCGTGAAGCCGCGGATCGACGACCGCTACGACATCGGCCACGTCGTCAGCCACGCGGGCGCGAAGATGCGCGCGGTTGCCGTATCGAAGCCCGAGGACATACCCGGACTCGCCGACGGCTACGACGTGATCGGGATCGACGAGGTGCAGTTCTTCGCGGCCGAGATCGTGCTCGCGATCGACGCGCTCGTCGAGCGCGGCAAGCGCATCGTCGTCTCAGGCCTCGATCAGGACTTCCGCGGCCTGCCGTTCGGCGCGATGCCCGAGCTGCTCTGCCGGGCGGAGCTCGTCGACAAGCTGCAGGCGGTCTGCCACCGGTGCGGCGGCCCGGCGACGATGACGCAGCGGCTCGTCGACGGCTATCCGGCGCCGGCCGACGGGGCGACGATCGTGGTCGGCGCGCTCGACTCGTACGAGGCGCGCTGCCGCGCCTGTCACGAGCTGGCGGAGTCGACCGCCTCCGCGAACAACCGCGCCGCGTCGTCGACGTGGATGCGGTCGCCCTCGCGGGTGCAGTCCGGGTCGTAGGTTCCCGGCCCGCAGAGGTAGGGCAGCCGGATGTGGTTCGGCATCAGCTCCTCGAGCTCGCCGACCGCCGGCCCGGCGTCGAAGGCGACGCTCTGCGCGATGAACCGCGCACCCGGCGCCGCGGCCAGGAGGTTGCGCGTCCCCTCGCGACGGATGCGCGCGTTCCGCTCGCGATAGCCGGGCAGCTCGCCGAGGTCGTCGGGCAGGTCGGTCAGCAGGTGAACGACGATGTCGGGCGCGAAGGCGCCGACGAGCGTGCGCAGCCGCTCGAGGTCGTAGACGTCGCAGACGATCGGCTCGGCTCCGAGCTCGCGCACCACGTCGCCTCGTGAGCGCGTCAGGCCGGCGACCACGTGTCCGCGCTCCAGCAGCATCGGCACGAGCGGCCGCCCGAGCACGCCCGTCGCGCCGGCGACGAGAACGCTAGCCAAGCCGGATCGTCAGCGTCTCGCCGCTGAGGGCAACAGCGCCGCCGAGCCGGTCGATCAGCCGGACGGCGACGGCGGCGCCGAGGTCGCGCAGGTCCTGACCCAGCACGACCGGGGCCGATGCCGGTGTGATCGGCGACACGTCGATCTCGCTGCCGCGGACGACGACGTCGACCTCGTCGAGCCCGCCGTGGCGGAGCGCGCACTGGATGAGCGCGGACACCCCGCGATCGACTGCTTCGACGTCGGTCTGCACGACCGCCCCCTCGCCGCGGACGCGCACCTCGACGTCCTCGAGCCGATCCTTCGCGTGCGAGGCGATCTCCAGCGTGTCGGCGTCTCGCAGCGCCGGGTCGTACCGGCCGCTCTCGATCCGCGCGACGAGCGACAGCTCGTCGAGCAGCTCGGCCATCTGCGCGGACGCGAGCCCGATCATCTCGAAGTACCGGTCGGCCGGCGGCTCGAGCTCGAGCGTCCGCTCGAGCGTCTTCACGAAGCCGTGCACGGTCGCCAGCGGGGTCCGCACGTCATGACATGCGAGCGAGACGAGTCGAGCGAAGGTGGTGTCGTCCTGCACGGTCGAGGCAGCCTACCCGGGGCGGCCGACCGGCTTCGCTCGGGAGAAACGGCTCTCCTCACCGCGGACCAGGCGGCCGATGTTGGCACGGTGCAGCACGAGCACCCCGGCCGCCGCGAGGCCTGCGAACACCGTCACGGGCCACGGGTATCCGACCAACCAGCTCCAGAGCGGTAGGGACACGGCCGAGACCATCGAAGCCAGCGACGCATACCGGGTGAGCGCGAACACGACCAGCCACACGCCCGCGGCAAGACCGCCGACGATCGGCGCAAGTCCGAGGAATGCGCCGCCGGCGGTCGCCACCATC
>JAICLU010000184.1 GCA_025925195.1 Thermoleophilia bacterium | reverse complement strand
TTCCAGAGCGCGCGGGCGTCGGTGGTCACCGCCCAGCAGCCGACGTCGGCCTTGTTGCGGATCGCCCACGGCATGACGACGATCGCGGCCCCGGCGCAGAGCGCGGCAACGGCGACCCACGTCGTCCGTGTCCGGAACGCGAGGTAGACGAGGAGGAGGACCGGCAGGGCCTCGACGCGGACGTTGCCGAGGATCGCGAGACCGAGCACGGCCCCGAGGCCGAGACCGAGCAGCGGCGTGAACCGCTCCGCGGCGCGCAGCGTCAGGTAGACGATCGCAGCGGCGAGGAAGTGATCGAGGATCTCGCGGTTCATGTGGATGTCGTGCCAGATGAGGTACGGATGCACGGCGACGACGAGCCCGGCCAGCAGGCCGGTTCCGGGCGTCAGCCAGCGCCGGCCGATCTGCCAGACGATCAGCGTCGTCCCGCACGCGACGGCGATCTGGGCGAGGCCGACGACCTCCCAGCTGCGCCCGAAGATCCAGTAGAGCGGGATCAGGAACCAGCCGTAGAGCGGCTGCGTGTAGGCCGAAGGGTGGCCGGGAATGAAGCCGTACGTCCCGTTCGCGAGGAACTGACGCGCGAAGACGTCGCCCTTGTCGACGTTCGCGACCACGATCGAACGGCCCTCGTAGAGCAGCGCCACGAGCCGCGGCAGCGCGGTGACGAGGACGAGGAGGAGGGCGGCGCTGCGCTGGCGCACCAAGATCCCAACCCTAGCCCAGTACAATCGGCGCTTCCGTGGCAACCAAGCCTCTCGTCGGCGCCGGCCCGGGGGACGACACCGGTGACATCCGCCGCGTCCGCGTTCTCCCGTCGTCGCTCCAGCTCCGAACGTTGGCCCGTCGCCTGGCGAGCGTCCTGGCGCTCGCGATCATCGACGTCGGCGGCCTTGCGGTCGCCCTGTATCTCGCGCTCATCCTTCGCGAGGTCTACTACGGCCAGACGCCGATCCTCTGGGGGCTGGCGTGGAGCGCCGAGAACAACTGGCTGCCGTTCCTCGCGGTCGTCACCGTCCTCGTCTTCTGGCACAACGGTCTCTACGCGGCGCGCGAGCAGCGCTCCGGCGCCGGCCGTGTCGTCTCCTCGCTGCTGCTCGTCACCGTCGTGACCCTGGCGTTTGCGATCGGCACGGGCTATCACCACACGACGTTCGGCCTCTACGTGACGAGCCTCGTCCTGGCGGCGGCGGTGATCGGCGGGTTGAGGTCGTGCTACGAGATCGTCACCCGGGACGTCTGGCGCATCGCCGGGGTGCGCCGCCGCGCCCTGCTGCTCGGCGAGAATGATCGCCTCGTCGACCTGCGGCGGGCCCTCGGCCTCGGACGAAGCGGCATCGACTACGAGTTCCTCGGGGCCCTGACTCCCGACGGCTCGGAGGATCCGCTGCTCACGGTGATCGGCAGCGTCGACGAGCTGGACGGCGTGCTCGACCGGCTGCACCCGGACGAGCTGATCGTCAGCGGCGTCGATCTCGACGATCGCGCACTGCTCCAGCTCGTCGACCTCGCGCACGAGCGCGGCGTCAAGGTGCAGATAGCGCCGACGACGACCGAGCTGCTGACGCAGCGTGCCGAGTACGTCCCCGGCCAGGGTGTGCCGCTCTTCGAGCTGCGTCCGCCGGTCTTCGCCGGGGTCGACTGGATGGTGAAGCGGGTCTTCGACCTCTCGGTCAGCTCGCTGCTGATCCTGATCGGAACGCCCATCTGGCTGATCCTCGCCGCGGCGGTGAAGCTCGACTCGCCCGGGCCGGTCTTCTACCGCGATCGGCGCGTCGGCCTCGGCGAGCGCGAGTTCGGGATGTTCAAGTTCCGCTCGATGTACACCAATGCGTCCGAGCGGCAGGCGGGCCTCGAGGCGTCGAACGAGGCGTCGGGGCCGCTGTTCAAGATCAAGGACGACCCGCGCGTCACGCGCGTCGGCAAGATCCTGCGCCGCTACTCGATCGACGAGCTGCCGCAGGTGCTGAACGTGCTGCGCGGGGAGATGTCGCTCGTCGGGCCGCGGCCGTTGCCGCTGCGCGATTACGTGCAGCTCGAGGAGTGGCACCGCAAGCGCTACCTCGTTCTGCCGGGAATGACGGGCCTGTGGCAGGTGTCGGGCCGGATCGAGCTGACCTTCGACGACCTTGTCCGCCTCGACTTCTACTACCTCGAGAACTGGTCGATCTGGCTCGACGTCTCGATCCTCGCGAAGACGATGCCCGCGGTCCTTGCACGCAGGGGCGCATACTGAGCGTCGCCGTCGTCGTCGTCGCGTACAACAGCGACGACGCCCTGGCCCGATGCCTCGACGCGCTCGGGGGCGAGGCCGACGAGATCGTCGTCGTCAACAACGGCGGCCCGCTGCGCCTCGAGCGTCAGGACGTTCAGCTCGTCGAGCCGGGCGCCAACCTCGGCTTCGGCGCCGCCTGCAACCTCGGCGTCCGATCGGTGTCGTCAGGCGTCGTCGTCTTCGTGAACCCGGATACGGTCGTCCGGCCCGGCGCCGCCCGCGCCCTCGAGCACGCGCTCGCGGACACGACGATCGGCGCCGCGCAGGCCCGCCTGCGACTCCTCGACAGTCCTGACCTGCTCAACTCCGGCGGGAATCTTTTGCATCCGAGCGGACTCGCCTGGCCCGGAGGCTACGGCGAGCCCGCCGACGCGTTGCGGGTGCCTGCCGAGATCGCCTACCCGAGCGGCGCGGCATTCGGCATGCGGACGGAGCTCTTTCGCGACCTCGGCGGGTTCACCGAGGAGCTCTTCCTCTATCAGGAGGATCTCGACCTCGGCTGGCGTCTCTGGCAGCGCGGGCTGCGGGTCGTCGTCGAGCCGGCCGCAGACGTCCTCCACGACTACGTCGTCGAGCGGCCCGGGCGGCGCAAGGAGTACTACCTCGAGCGCAACCGCCTCGTCTTCGTGCTCACGACCTACTCCCGCCGGCTGCTCGTCCTCGCCGCACCCATTCTGCTCGCCGTCGAGCTCGGCGTCGCGATCATCGCGCTGCGCGAAGGCTGGGCCCGGGAGAAGCTGCGCGGGTGGGTGTGGCTCGTGCGCGAGCGCCGCTGGCTGCACGCCCGCCGCGCTCGGCTGCAGGCAGAGCGCGTCGTCGGCGATGGGCAGCTTGCGCGGCTCTTCACGCCGGCGATCAGGCTCCCGATGGTCGAGCAACCGCCCGGCCTGTCGGCGTTGAATGCGGTCCTCGGCGCCTGGTGGCGACTCGTGCGCGTCCTCCTCTGAGGCTAGGCTCGCCCGATGACCGACCTGCGCCGAGTGGCGATCGTGCCGGCGTACAACGAGTCGGGCAATGTCGGACGGGTCGTCGACGAGCTCGTGGCCTTCGATCCCGGGCTGGACGTCGTCGTCGTCGACGACGGCTCGGTCGACGACACGAGCCGTGTGGCGCGTGAGCACGGCGCCCGCGTTCTGCGGCTCCCGTTCAATCTCGGTATCGGCGGAGCGGTGCAAACCGGCTTCCGGTATGCCTTCGAGCAGAACTACGACATCGCCGTTCGAGTCGACGGAGACGGGCAGCACGATCCCTCACAACTCGGCGCTGTTCTGGCGCCGGTCCTCGCAGGTGACGCCGACATCGCGATCGGGTCGCGCTTCGCGGGGCCGAGTGACGGCTACCGGTCATCCCGCTCTCGCCGCGTGGGCATCCGTCTGCTGGCATGGGTCGTGTCGCGGATCATCCGTCGACGCGTCACGGATACGACGTCGGGCTTCCAGGCCCTCAACCGCAACGGCATCGCGCTCTTCGCGCGCGACTATCCGCACGACTACCCCGAGGTCGAAGCCACGGTGATGGTGTTCCGCCACCGGTTGCGCGCCGTCGAGGTGCCGGTCTCGATGCGTGAGCGTGCCGCGGGCCGTTCGTCGATCACCACGCTCCGGTCCATCTATTACATGATCAAGGTGCTGCTGGCGATCTTCGTCGGATTGTTCCGGCGCGAGGTCGTTCCCGAGGAGGGCTCATGACACCCGTCGCGGTCTCGATCGTTGGTGCATTGGCGTCGGTCGCGCTCCTGCTCGTCGTTCTCGAGCTGATCCGCAGCCGTCGACTCAGGGAGCGCTACGCCCTGCTGTGGCTCGCGACGGGCGTCGCGCTGACCGTCCTGTCGGTCTGGCGCGATGGGCTGAACACCATCGCGGGCTGGGTCGGCGTCCGCAG
>JAICLU010000173.1 GCA_025925195.1 Thermoleophilia bacterium | reverse complement strand
GTGGTCGGCGCGCTCGCCCGGCTCGCGCTTCCGGGGCCGGATCCGATGAGCATCTGGATGACGATCGCGCTCGGGCTCGCCGGCTCGTTCATCGGCGGCCTGCTCGCGGGACTGCTGTGGCACCGGGCCGCGGGCTTCGTGTTCTCGGTTCTGGGTTCGATGTTGCTGCTGTATCTGCATCGCCGCTTCGTCCAGCAACGCGGGCTCGCGGGGCCGGGCGGCAGACGGCTCTAGAGGAGGGTCAAATGCACTGGATCTGGTTCATCATCGTCGGCGCGATCGTCGGCGCCCTGGGGCGGCTCGTTCATCCGGGTCGGGACGCGATGGGATGGCTGCTGACGATCGCGGTCGGCATCGTCGCGATGATCATCGCGGCCGCGATCTCGAGTGGCTGGATCGCGTTCGTGATCGGCGTGATCGTGGCAGCACTGCTCGTGATGCTGATCGGCCGCTTCACCGGCGACCACGGCCGGGGAGCACGCGCGAGGGTGTAGCTACGCGGTGACGGCGAGGGGGCCGAGCCCGCGCGGGAACGTCCTGCGCGCGGTGAGGCCCCAGTCGCCTCCGCGCCAGATGTACGTGTCGACGGTGAGCGTCGACTCACCGACCTCGTAGACGTGCAGGCCGCGCGCCTCGCCCAGCCGGCTCGGCCGTGGCTGCCCGAGACCCGGTGCGATCGAGATCACCGCGGCGCGCACGTCCCCGTCGACGACCTCGAACTCGTGCCGCTCGCTCAGCGCCGCCTGGTGGATGTGCCCGGCGAGGATCAGGTCCGCGCCTGCGCCGACGAGCCGGCGCAGCACCTTGTTGCGGTGCGAGACCGGGCGCTTGCGCGACGCACGCCACGGCGCGCCGAGCATGTGGTGATGAAGGACGGCGACGCGGTACGCGCCGTCCGGCCCCTCGTGCAGCCGCCGCTCGGCGTCGTCGAGCTGCCCCTCGCTCAATGCGCCGCCCTGGTGGCGGAAGCGCCGTGACGAGTTCAGGCCGACGACGTGCAGCGCGGGGGAGGAGTGCGTCTGCTCGATCGTCTCCCACTGCCGCTCGAACTCGGCGTACGTGCGCGTGAAGCGGGCCGGGAATGTGTAGGGCATGTCGTGATTCCCAGGCACGGTCAGCACCGGTAGGCCGAACGACGTGAGGAAGCGGTGGGCCCGCTCGTGCTGCTCGCGGCGACCGCGGTGCGTCAGATCGCCCGACGCGACGATCAGCGCTGCGTCGACCCGGCCGAGCAGCGCACGGAGCGCCGCCTCGACCTCGGGGTCCTCACGTGTACCCGTGTGCAGGTCGGATACATGGAGGATGCGAGCCGCCACGACCGAATGAGGCTATAGATTCGAGATGAACGCGATGGCCGACGACTCCGCGGAGATCTTCGACGACCTGTACCTCGGGCTTCGAGCCGGCGGTGCGCTTCGCAAGCAACGGCGCGGCGAGTCGCTGACCGAGGAGGAGCAGGAGGCGCTCGGGCACTGGCAACGCCTCTCGCCTGCGCGCAAGGCGATCGCGATCGGCGGCTTCGCCGTCGGCACCTTCGGGCTCGGCTTCACGCTCGGCGGTCTCGTGTTCGGCCGCTGGCGCAAGGCCTGACGCACGGCTACTCCTCCTTCGAGCCCGCGAAGAGCACGGCCGGGACCTCCTGCTCGGCCGGGTCGACGTCGCGGACGACGACGTCGACGAGCGTCGCGAGCACCGCGGCGATCGGGATCGCCAGCAGGACGTAGAACCCGCCCAGCAGGATCCCGATCCCGGTCACCGAGAAGAGGACGACGAGCGGCGAGAGCCCGGTCGCGTGGCCGAGCACCTTCGGGATGACGACGTAGTCCTCGAGCTGCCGCACCGCGAGGACGATCAGGCCCGCGAAGAGCGCCATGTGCCAGCTCTGGGTCAGGCCGACGCCGATCGCGAGCGCGCCCGCGGCGATCGGCCCGATCACCGGCACGAGCTCGACGAGCCCCGCGAATACGCCGATCAGGAGCCAGTACGGCAGGCTGATGAGGAAGAAGCCGGTCGAGAGGAGCACCGCCACGAACACGACGAGGATCAGCTCGCCGCGGACGAACGAGCCGAGCTTCTGGTCGATCAGGATCCACGTGTCGCGGGTGACGCGCCGGTGTCGTCGGGGGACCAGCGACTGGACGAGGGCGATCGCGCCGTCCCGCTCGAAGATCCAGTAGGCGCCCACCGCGAAGACGAAGAAGATGCCGATCAGCACCTCGAACGCCGTCTTCGTGATCTCGACGGCCGGGTGGATGAGGTTCGAGCCCGACGGCAGTCGCTTGAGCCGCTTCTCGACGCCGGTGAGGATCTGGTGCTTGATGCCGCTCGAGTGCACCGCCTGCTGGTGCAGGGCGTTGCCCGACGTCGCCTGCTGCACCTGGTCGATCGCGCGCGGGACGAGCAGCCAGAGCGCAAGCGCGATCAGCCCGACCAGGACGAGGTAGTGGATGAGCAGACCGATCGCGCGCGGGATGTGCGCTCGCCGCTCGAGCCAGTCGATGCCGGGCCGCATGGCGGCGGCGACGATGAAGCCCGAGAAGAGCAGCGCGATGACGACCTTGATCTTCCAGAGCGCGAGCGCGGCGACGACGACGCCCAGGGCGACGAGCGTCGCGACGGCAGCGCGGCGTGCAGTCGTGCCCATGCAGGGGATTGTTGCCCATCCGTCGAACGCAGCAATCCCGGGATGTTCGAGCAGGCAGATGAACAGGTCTTCGTCGACGAGCGCCGCCACGGCATCGTGCTCGTTCGGCCGCTCGCCAGAGCGCTTCTGCTCGCGATTCTCGGCGTCAGCGGCTTCGTGCTCGGCTGGCCGGCCTCGATCGCGGGCGGGGTGCTGCTCGTCGCGGCGGCGTCCTATGCGCTCGCGGCCGTCCTCCGCTGGGACCGGACGCGGGTCGTCCTGACGGCCGAGAAGCTCTTCGTCGAGCACGGGGTGGTGCGCCGCCGCGCGGCCGCCGTCCGCCTCGCGAGGGTCTCGACGGTCGAGATCGAGCAGTCGCTGCTCGGCCGGCTGCTGGGCTACGGCACGCTCGTCGCGGGCGACCTCGAGATCGTCGCGGTGCCGCACGCCAAGGACGTCGCCGGCATGGTCGAGCGGCTCGCCGGCTAGCCACTAGACCGAACACACGTTCCCCCGGTACAATGGCGACCGAATGGCTGCCGACGAGCTCGTTGTCCACGGCGCCCGCGAGCACAACCTCAAGGACATCACCGTCCGGCTGCCGCGGAACCGCCTGATCTGCATCACCGGCCTCTCCGGGTCCGGCAAGTCGTCGCTCGCCTTCGACACGATCTACGCCGAGGGTCAGCGCCGCTACGTCGAGTCGCTCTCCGCGTATGCGCGCCAGTTCCTGCAGATGATGGAGAAGCCCGACGTCGACCACATCGACGGCCTCAGCCCAGCGATCTCGATCGACCAGAAGACGACGTCGCGCAACCCCCGCTCGACGGTCGGCACCGTCACCGAGATCTACGACTACCTTCGCCTGCTCTTCGCCCGCGTCGGCCGGCCGCACTGCCCGATCTGCGGCAAGCCGATCTCGGGCCAGTCGATCGAGGCGATCGTCGACCAGGTGCTGCAGCTCCCCGAGGGGACGCGCTTCACCGTCAACGCACCGGTCGTCCGCGACCGCAAGGGCGAGTACCGCGAGGTCTTCGAGGAGTTCCAGCGGGAGGGCTTCACGCGCGTCCGGGTCGACGGCGCCGAGTTCCTGCTCGACGAGGGGATCCCGCCGCTCGACAAGAAGTTCAAGCACACGATCGAGGTGGTCGTCGACCGCCTCGTCATGAAGGCCGACCTGCGGACGCGTCTCTGGCAGTCGATCGAGACCGCCACCGCGCTCGCCGAGGGCCTCGTCGGGATCCACGTCTTGGCGTCTGACGGGGGAGGGGGCGAGGAGATGCTCTTCTCGCAGAACTTCGCCTGCCCGGATCACGGCGTCTCGCTCGCCGAGCTGCAGCCGCGCATCTTCTCGTTCAACGCGCCGCACGGAGCCTGCCCGCGGTGCACCGGCCTCGGCTCGCAGCAGGAGATCGACCCCGACCTGCTCGTGCCGGATCCGTCGCTCTCGATCGACGACGGCGCGCTCGTGCCGTGGTCGCTCGGCGGCTCGTCGGGCTTCTACGAGGCGGTCATCCAGGCGGTCGCCGAGCGTTACGAGATCGACACGTCGATTCCGTGGGACGAGATGAGCGATGACGACCGCAATTTCTTCCTCTACGGGACGGACGGCGAGCGGATCTACGTGCAGTACCGCAACCGCATGGGCCGCCGCCGCCAGTACATGCTCGCGTTCGAAGGGATCGTCTCGTCGCTCGAGCGGCGGTACAAGGAGACCGACTCGTCGCAGCAGCGCGAGCGGATCGAGGAGTACATGTCGCTTCGCCCGTGCCCGGTCTGCAAGGGCGCGCGGCTCAAGCCCGAGGTGCTCGCGGTGACGGTCGGCGAGATCTCGATCCACGAGTTCACGAGGATGTCCGTCAACCGGGCGCTGCAGTTCGTCGAGTCGCTCGACCTGACCGAGACCGAGCAGCTGATCGGCCACCGCATCCTGAAGGAGATCCGCGAACGGCTGACGTTCCTCGACGACGTCGGCGTCGGCTATCTGACGCTCGACCGCGCCGCCGCGACGCTCTCGGGCGGCGAGGCGCAGCGGCTGCGGCTCGCGACGCAGATCGGCTCGCAGCTCGTCGGCGTCCTCTACATCCTCGACGAGCC
>JAICLU010000059.1 GCA_025925195.1 Thermoleophilia bacterium | reverse complement strand
TTTCGCCCTCGAGCTCGGCCTTGGGAACCAATGCCGCCACGGAGTCGACGACGACTACGTCGATCACATTCGACGAGATCAGCGAGTTGGTGATCTCCAGCGCCTGCTCGCCGTAGTCGGGCTGGGAGACCAGCAGCTCGTCGATGTTGACGCCGATCTTCTGCGCGTACAGCGGGTCCATCGCGTGCTCGGCGTCGATGAAGGCGCAGATGCCGCCGCGGCGCTGCGCCTCGGCGATCACGTGGTAGACGAGGGTCGTCTTACCGGAGGACTCCGGGCCGAACACCTCGACGATGCGCCCGCGCGGCAGCCCGCCGATGCCGAGCGCGAGGTCGAGGACGAGCGAGCCCGTCGACACCGCTCCGACCGAGACCGCGGCGCGGTCGTTCATCTTCATGACCGAGCCCTTGCCAAACTGGCGTTCGATCTGCCCGAGGGCTACGTCCAGTGCTTCGTGTTTATCCATTTCAGCCTCCTAGGCGGATCGTGCGTCTACGTCGAACACGGCGAGTATCTGGTACTCCATGCCGGCGCGGCCGGGTCGTGACAGATAAGCAGCCGCGTCGGACGGAACTAGAACATGTGTTCGTATCGGATCGGCCGACTCCTCCTGGAGCCGCGGCCGGGTCTTGAACCGCGCGACCGTCACGTGCGGCAGCCAGGGCCACGGCTCGCGCCGGTAGGCGCTGATCGCCTCGAGGCCCGACTGGAGCTCGTCTGCGAACGCCGTCGCCGCTCCCGTCTCGTCGCCGAGGACGAGCATGGCGACGCTCCGCGTCTCGCGATACCGCTCGACGGCGAGCCGGATCGGCGCGGCCCTGGCGGCGGTCTCCCGCAGGACCTCGACGATGCCCGGCAGCACGCCCGCCGGCCGGGAGCCGAGGAACGCAAGCGTCACGTGCAGGTTCTCCGGCGGGACGACCCGCACGTCGGCGCCTGCGAAGGCCCGCGCCTGCCAGCCGGCGATCGTCTCGATCGACTCGGCGGGCAGGCGCAGCGCGAGGAAGAGGCGTAGCCGCTCACTGTCGACGACGCTAGCCGCCGCGGTCATACCGGTTCGTCGCGACTTCGTGCCAGAAGCGCACGCACGAGATGGAGCGCGATCACGACCGAACGCGCGCGAATCGCCGCCCGATCGCCGGGAAAGCTCAGCTCGCGGCCGAGGCAGCCGTCCGGGCCCTCGGCGTGCATGTAGACGAGGCCGACCGGCTTCTCCGCCGTGCCGCCGCCCGGGCCGGCGACGCCGGTAACGGACACCGCCACATCCGCGCCGAGGCGCTCGCGCGCGCCGCGCGCCATCGCGGCCGCGACCTCGGCGGAGACGGCGCCGTGCTCGGCGAGCAGCCCGGCCGGCACCGCGAGCTCGCGCTCCTTCACGCCGTTCGAGTAGGCCACGATGCCGCCGAGCACGACGTCGCTCGAGCCCGGGACAGAGGTCAGGCGCGCCGCCACGAGCCCGCCGGTGCACGACTCGGCCGTGGCGATCGTCAGCCCGCGCGCGCGACACAGCTCGAGCACGTGCTCCTCCACCCCACGTTCGTCGCTGCCGTACAGCCATTGCCCGAGCGGTGCGAGGAAGTCCCGTTCGAGCTCGTCGGCACGGGCGTCGGCCTTCGGCTCGACGACGAAGTCGACGTGGATCTCGAAGTCGCGGGCGCAGATCGTCACCTCGACGCCGTCCCCGTCGCCACCGGCCTCGGCCAGGGCGCGCGCCACCGCCGACTCCGAGACGCCGAACAACCGGAAGACGCGGCGTCCCGGCGCCTGCGTGCGCGCGAGCAACGCGCGAAACGCCTCCGTCTCGAGCGCGTTCGGCCACAACCGTTGCAGCTCCCCCGGCGGGCCCGGCAGCACGACGACCACCCGGCCGTCGTCGCGGGGGATCAGCAGGCCCGGCGCGGTGCCGGCGAGCCCGAGCGACAGCGCGGTCGACGGCCGAGTCGCCTGCTTTGTCACCCCGGGCGCGAAGTCGGCATAGTCGCGACGCATCCGTACCGCCGCCGCGCGCGAGACCGACTCGATCTGCGCCTCGAGCTCCGGGTCGACGACGAGCGGCAGCCCGAGCACCCGCGCCACCATCTCGACCGTCCGGTCGTCGTGGGTCGGACCGAGCCCGCCCGAGACGAGGATCGCGTCCGCGCCGAGCGCGTCGCGCAGCGCCGTCTCGAGCTCCGCCGGCGAGTCGCCGACGATCGCGATCCGCGCCGGCTCGAGCCCGTGCTTCAACGCCTCCCGCGCGAGGAACGGGCCGTTCAGGTCGGTGCGCTCGCCGCGCACGAGCTCGCTGCCCGTGACGACGACGACCGCGCGCGGCCGCGGCGTCACCCGCTCGACAGCGCCGTGCGCGTCGGCGTCACGAGCACCCGGAGCGTGTGCCGCGCCGGCAGCGAGACCGTGTGGCCACCGAGCTTCACCCGCAGGCCGCCGGAGCGGCGGATGTAGAGCCAGAACCTGCTGCCGGCGAGCCGCTGGACGTCGCCGGGACCGACGGTGGCAGAGAGGAGGAGGGGCCCGGTCGAGCTCGACCTGTGCACCTCCACGTAGCTCCCGCGCCCGACGCCGCGCAGCTCGAGCTCGGGCGCGACGTGGCGGCGCACCGCCGTCGGCGGTGCGGCCGGGAGCGCCCCGCCCGGCGAGTCGCCGCCGAATTTCCACGCGACGATCACGAGCGCCGTCAGCGCCGCGATGCCGGCGAGCGCGACGAGCACGACTTTCCGCTCGAGGCCCCGGTCCTGGTGGACGCGCGCCCGGCGCGGCTGCTCCTCGAGGAACCGCTCGCCGCCGTAGCGCGAGATGTACTCGTCGACGTACAACTGGCCGTCGAGCCCGAGGAACTCGGCGTACGAGCGGAGGAATCCCTTGACGTACGTCTCGGACGGCAGGATCTCGAACGCCTCGTCCTCGAGCGCGCGGATGTACTTCGCGCGGATCTTCGTCGCCAGCTCGACCTGCGGATAGTCGAGGACCTGCCGCGTGCGGGCTTCCCGGAGGCTGTTGCCCAGCTCGAACACTGGCCGGGATGGTAGCCCGAGGCGCCGCCGTCAGCCTTCGAGCCGCACGAGCAGCTCGAAGACGCCGACGGCGATCGACGCCGACAGCGCGATGCAGATGCCGGCGACCGCGAGGATGCGCCCGATCCGTACGCTGCGCGGACGCGCGAGCGAGACCCGCACGTGGCCGCCCGTCCCGCGGAGTACGAGCAGCGCCGCGACGCTCGCGAGAGCCGCGAGCGGGATCAGCCAGGCCGCGTCGAGGAGGCTGAACGTCGAGCTCGTACGCGAGTACGCGATCGCCGCGGGGACGGCGACGACGCCGACGGCGCCGAGCACGACCGCGAGCGACGGCGGTCTATTGCTTCGTGTACGGGCGGCCAACGGCTGCAGGTGGGATCGAGCGTCCGATCACGCCCGCGACCGCGATCAGGGTCAGGACGTACGGGAGCGCCTGGAAGAGAACCGATGCGGCGTCGGAGTAGACGGCGAGCCGGAACGAGAGCGCGGTCGAGGCGCCGAAGAGGATCGCGGCGGCGTAGGCGCCGAACGGCCGCCAGTTGCCGAAGATCACGGCTGCCAGGGCGATGAAGCCGCGGCCGGCCGTCATGTTCTCGCCGAACGAGCCGACGAAGCCGATCGACAGGTAGGCGCCGCCGAGTGCCGCCAGGATCCCGGAGATCGTCACCGCGACGTACCGCGTCGCGTAGACGGAGATGCCGACCGTCTCGGCCGCCCGCGGGTGCTCGCCGACCGCCCGCAGGCGCAGTCCGAGCGGCGTGTGGAAGAGCCCCACGTGCGCGACGATCAGCAGCACGAACGAGGCCCAGATCATGATGTTCAGGTGGCCGATCGCGTCGCCGAAGAACGTGTGCTCGTGAAGACCGCCGATGTTGACGTTGGGGATGCGCGGTAGGTCGCCCGGCGTGCCGTTCTGCCCGTACACCTGGATGAAGAAGTAGCCGGTGACCCCGAGCGCCAGGAAGTTGATCGCCGTGCCGCCGACGATCTGGTCGGCGCGGAGATGGATCGCGAAGAACGCGAACAGGAGCGCGAAGCCCGCGCCGCCGGCCGCCGCGATCAGGAGGCCCATCTCCCAGCTCCCGAACTTGTCGGCGCCGAGGCAGCCGAAGAACGCGCCGGCGAGCATCATCCCCTCGAGGCCGATGTTCACGACCCCGCTGCGCTCGTTGACCATGCCGCCGACGGCCGCATAGGCGAGCGGCGTCGCCCAGACGAGCGTCGACCCGATCAGCGAGCCCCACGTCACGACCGACCCGAGGTGGCCGGTCGACGACCGCGTCGCAAGGACGCCGAGGCCGATGCCGATCAGCCCGACGGCGACCGCGCCCCAGGCGAGCCTGCCGACGTCGCGCGTGAGCGCCCAGATGCCGCACGCGACGGCGAGCAGCCCGACGACGATCGGGACCCACGGCGCCCGGGCCTGGACCGGCGGCAGCGCGAGCCAGAACGCGAGCGTCCCGACGACGATGCCGGCCCACGCGACGCGCCGGGGCGTCTGCGCGTAGCGGTCGACCGTGCCCGCGAACGCGTTCACGCCGTGCCCTCCGGGCGTGTCACGCCGTCCCCTCCGGGCGCGCCGGAGCTGCCGGACGCCTGCCGAGCCGTAGGTGCCTGCGCGCCTGCCAGATGTAGAGCACGAGCACGTCGGCGCCGACGAAGAGCAGGACGAGCGCCTGGATCATCAGCGTCAGGTTGCCGGCGAGCTCGGGCGGGAAGATGCTCGCGTCGAGCCCGCGCGTCGACGTCCCGTTGACGAGCGCGCCGAAGAGCAGAGCGGCGAGGCCGACGCCGACCGCCGTATTGCGGCCGAGCAGCGCCACCGCGATGCCGATGAACCCGATGTTCGACACCTGGATGTCGAGGACGCCGAGGCGGTACTGCCAGCCCAGGATGTCCGCGGCGCCGCCGATGCCGGCGAACGCGCCGGAGATCGCCATCGCGTAGACGTAGTTCCGGGCGACGTTGATGCCGCCGTAGCGCGCCGCTTCGGGGTTGTAGCCGACCGCGCGCACCTGATAGCCGAGGGTCGTCCGGTTCAGCATCAGCCAGAAGACGACGAGCGCGCCGAGCGCGATGAAGAACCCGACGTGCAGCGCCTGCAGGTCGGAGTTGCCCCAGAGGACGGGGAGCTTCCCGGACGGCGTGACGTCGTTCGAGATCGGGACCGAGATGTCGGCGCTGTTCTGCAGCGGGCCGCCGCGGCCGAACAGGAAGCTGCCGACCCAGTACGCGATCCAGTTCAGCATGATCGTCGTGATCACCTCGTGCGCGCCGACCGTCGCCTTCAGGAAGCCGGCGACGGCGGCGAGGCCGGCGCCCGCGACCATCGCGAGCGCGATCGCGAGGAAGACGTGCAGGCCCTGGCTCATGTGCGCCCACGACGAGCCGACCCAGACCGAGACGATCGCACCGGCCGTGTACTGGCCCTGCCCGCCGATGTTGAACAGGCCGCAGCGGAACGCGAATGCGACGGCGAGGCCCGTGAGGATCAGCGTCGTCGTCAGGATCAGCGTCTGCGTCAGGTTGTAGGCGGCGAGCCCGTTCGTGTCGGTGTTCCACCAGAAGAAGACGTGGTGGCCCGTGAACGGGATGTCGATGTGGTAGTTGCCGACATGGAAGAACCAGTTGAGGCCCGTCCCGGCCCAGACCGCCTGGTATGTCCGCAGCGGGTTGTGGCCGGTCGCCAGGACGACGAGCCCGCCGGCGAAGAACGCGAGGATGACGGTGATGAGCGGTGTCACGACGCCGCCCGCGCGCTGGTAGAAGGCGAGCCGCTCGGCAACGCTCGGGGCGTACCCGCCGGGCTCCTGCGTCGGGGCGTCGACCTCGACCTGTCCGCCCTGGACCGGGTCGCGGTTGGTCGGCTCGGTCATGCCACCGCCTCGCGGCGTCCGCCGGTCATCGCGATCCCGAGCTCCTCCTCGGTGACGCTCGGGCCGAACTCGCCGACGATGCGTCCCTCGTAGATGACGAGGATGCGGTCGGCGAGCGACAGCACCTCGTCGAGCTCGAGCGAGATGAGCAGCACCGCCTTGCCGGCGTCGCGCTGCTCGACGAGGCGCCTGTGCACGAACTCGATCGCGCCGACGTCGAGCCCGCGCGTCGGCTGCGCCGCGATCAGGACCCGGGGGTCGCGGTCGACCTCGCGTGCAATCACGACCTTCTGCTGGTTTCCGCCCGAGAGCGCGGAGGCCGGCGTCGAGGGCGTGCCACCCCGCACGTCGAACTGCTCGAGCAGGCGCCGCGCCTTGTCGAGCACGCGCCGCGGGCTCATGAAGCCGCGTGTCGCGTACGGCCGCTTCGCATAGTCGTGCAGCACGAGGTTCTCGGCGAGCGAGAACTCGAGCACGAGGCCGCGGCGATGACGGTCCTCGGGGATGTGGCCGACGCCTTCCTCCAGGAACTGGTGCGCGCTCGCGTGCGTCATCTCGCGTCCGCCGACCGTGATGCGCCCCTCGGCCGGCCGCCGGAGGCCCGTGAGGGCATCGATCAGCTCGGTCTGCCCGTTGCCGTCGACGCCGGCGATCGCGACGATCTCGCCGGCCCGCACCTCGAGCGAGACGTCGCGCACCGCTTCGAGCCCTCGGTCGTCGACGACGCGCAGGCCCTCGACGTGAAGGAGCGTCTCGCCCGTGCTCGCCGGCTGCTTCTCGACGCGCAGCAGCACGTCACGGCCGACCATCATCCGCGCGAGGTCGGCCTCGGTGGCGCCCTCGCGGGGCACGGTCGCCACGGTCTTCCCGCGGCGCAGGACCGTGATCCGGTCGGCGATCTCGAGCACCTCGTTCAGCTTGTGCGAGATGAAGATCACCGACATGCCGTGCGCGACGAGCTCCTTGAGGATCTCGAAGAGCTCGATTGCCTCCTGCGGGGTCAGGACCGCCGTCGGCTCGTCGAGGATGAGGATGTCGGCGTTCCGGTAGAGCGCCTTCAGGATCTCGACCCGCTGCTGCTGGCCGACCGTGATGTCCTCGACCCGCGCACGCGGATCGACACGGAACTTGAAGCGCTCGGCGAGCTCGCGCACGCGCTGCTCCGCGGCGCTCATGTCGAGCAGGACGTTGCCGCGGGTCGGTTCGGACGCGAGCACGATGTTCTCGGCGACCGTCATCACCGGGATGAGCATGAAGTGCTGGTGCACCATCCCGATCCCCGCCGCGATCGCCTCGTGCGGCGAGTCGATGTCGAGCGGCTTGCCGTGCAGGAGGATCTCGCCCTCGTCGTGCCGGTAGAGGCCGTAGAGGATGTTCATCAGCGTCGACTTGCCCGCGCCGTTCTCGCCGAGCAGCGCGTGCACCTCGCCCTTGCGGAGGTCGAAGTCGACGGCGTCGTTCGCGACGACGCCGGGGAACCGCTTCGTGATTCCTCGCAGCTCGAGGACGGGAGTGGCTGTGTCGGCCATGTGTGGCTCGATTGTAGGAAGACGGCGGGCCGCCGCCAGGCGACGGCCCGCCGTCAGATCCTTCGCCTCGCTAGCCGCTCTTCGGCAGCGCCGTCGGCGGCACGATCTTGCCGGCGATGATCTGCTGCTTGAGCTGGTTCACCTTCGTGAGGAACTCCTTCGGCACCTTCGAGTTGACCTTGCCGAGGGCGACGCCGTTGTTCTTCAGGTTGAACACCAGGTCCTGGCCACCCTTGAACGTGCCGTCCTTCGCCGCCTTGATCGCGTCGTAGACGCCGACGTCGACGCGCTTCACAGCGCTCGTCAGCACGGTCTTCGGATACAGGTACGCCTGGTCGACGTCGACGCCCACCCCCCAGATCCCGGCCTGGTTCGCGGCGTCGAGCGTCGCGATGCCGCACGGGCCGGCGACGTTGAACTCGACCTGCGAGCCCTGGTCGATCTGGTTCTGGGCGACCGTCTTGCACTTCGCCTTGTCGTTGAAGTCCTGCGAGTAGCCGATCAGCACGGTGATGCCCGGATCGCACTTCTCTGCGCCTGCCTTGTAGCCGGCGAGGAACGTGTCGACCGGCGGGATCTTGATGCCGCCGACGACGCCGATCACCTGCTTACCGCCCTGCTTCTTGACCATGAGGCCCGCGAGGCAGCCGACGAGGTAGCTGTTCTCCTGTGTCGCGTAGGTGAGGCCCGCGATGTTCGTCGACGCCGTGAACGCCGGATCGTGGATCGAGTCGTCCGTGATCGTGAAATCGACCTTCGGATACTGCTTCGCGACCGTGTTCTCGGCCTTCGCGAGCAGGAACCCGGCGGCCAGCACGATGTTGGCACCCTTGCGGCCGCAGGACGCGAGGTTCGGGATGTAGTCGGCGGCGGAGTTGGACTCGGCCGTGATGACGTTGATCCCCATGTCCTTCGCGGCCTTCTGCGCGCCGTTCAGCTGGTTCTCGTTGAAGCCCTTGTCATTGAACTTCGCGACGTCGCTGACGAGGCAGGCGGTGAACTTGCTGCCGCCCGAGCTCGTCGCGCTGCTCCCCGTCGTCGTGGTGTTTCCCGAGCTGCTCGAGCTCTTGCTCCCGCCGCAGCCGGCGGCCATCGCCGCCACACCGAGCGCGATGACGGCAAGCGTCAACCACCGTTTCTTCACTCCGCCTCCTCTGAATCACGAATGCCCAGACCGCCGCGCCGAGCGCGGCGAATGAGATCCTAGACCTCTGCCCGGTCGGCGGTGGCCTCGGCGTGCGCGAGCAGCCGCTCGGCCGTTGCGACGATCGCCTCGCGGTCGGCGTCCGTGGCCTCTGCGAGCCGGGCGGCGACGAGCTGCTCGCAGCGCTCGAGCACCTGCGGCCAGCCGTCCGGATCCTCGCCGCGGCGGGCGAGCAGCTCCTTGAGCCAGCGGCGCCCGTACTCGGCATGGAGCGTCTCGTCGGCCCAGTCGAACTGCATGTCGACCTCGGAGGCGGTATCGCCGAGCTCGTGGAACGCCTGGGCGCGCTCCTTCTTGCGGCCGATGTTCTTCGTCTCGAAATAGCCGAGCATCCCGAGCCGGTACAGCGGGTCCTCGCCCGCGCACGCCTCGTAGATGTAGCCGCCGAGCGGGGTGAGGTCGGGAGGCAGGCCCCAGGCGTCGAGCCGGCGCTTTCCCATCAGCATGTGGCGGGCCTCGTCGTATGTCCAGCGGCCGGCGTCGCGGATCCACTCCCAGCCGAGCTCGGGCGCCAGCGCGTGCATGATCGCGCCGGCGGTGTCGACGGCCCAGACCTCGTTCAGGTGGCTCACTGCCGCCCTGACCCTCAGGGCCATGCCCTCGCCGTACGGGTAACCGGGCACGATCGTGTCGGGCCAGTAGAAGCTGTGCCGCGCGTAGCGGTCGTCCCTGGGCGGAAACTGCGGCAGCTCGAACCGGACACGTCCACTTGTCCACGCCTTTGCAACGGGGGCAACCCCCGTTGCAAAGGCGTGACGCTCGAGGTCGGCGATCGCCTGGCGGACGATCCGCTCCGTGGGGCCGTCGTCGAGCTCGTCCGTATCGGCCAGGAACTGCTCGTAGCGGAACTGCAGCTCCGCGAGCGCGAGCGGCAGGTCGGCGAGGAAGTCCGGCGAGTCGATCAGCGTGTCGAACGAGGCGTCGCTCCACTCCTCGAGCGCCCGCACCGGGTAGCGCAGCTCGAATACGCGCTCGCGGAACGCGTCGGCGGCGAGCGACTGCTCCCACGCGAGACGCGCGAGCAGCGCCTTGTCCTCGAGCCTCGGCGTGCCGGCGATCCAGGCGCCGCACGCAAGCGCGACCGCACGCGCGAGGTAGTGGAACCGCGTCAGCGCCTGCGCCGTGTCGACCCGGGGGCGCGGCTCTTTCATCCGAGAATCGTCAAGAACAGCTCGAGAAACCGTCTCGTGTCGTAATCCTCGACGACGGTGCAGTTCGGCGTCGTGCTCTGGAAGTCGATGTGGCTGAAGCCGCGCGTCAGCTCGCCGCGCGTCTCGACGTCGACGAACGCCTCGCGCGTTCGCAGCACGAGCGACGGGTCGACGATCGCCGCGCAGACCATCGAGTCCGGATGGGTCGTGCCGGGCACGCCCATCGACCGCTCGAACTCCTCCGCCTTGCGCGTCACCTGCCGGTAGAAGCGCGCGAGCGGCGTGTCGATCTCGTCGATGCGCGCCAGGTCGTCGTCGAAGAACACGCCGTGCGACAGCGTCAGCGTCCAGGTGAAGAGTGTCACCTCGAATCCGGCGGCGAAGACGATCTTCGCCGCCTCGGGATCGACGTAGAAGTTGAACTCGGCCGCCGGCGTGATGTTGCCGACGCCGCCGCCCATCACGTACAGGCGTTTGACCTTCGACGCGAACGAGGGGTCGCGGACGACCGCTGCCGCGATGTTCGTCAGCGGCGCCTGCGCGAGGATCGACAGCTCGCCGGGCGACTCGTCGACGCGCCGGATCAGCTCGTCGACCGCGTGCGCCGGCTCCGGCCGCTGGACGGCACGATCGAAGAACGAGTCGCCCATTCCGTCCTCGCCGTGCACGTACTCGGCGCCGACCCACTCGGCGATCATCGGCCGCTCGCAGCCGGCGTAGACGGGGACCTGCTTCCCGGTCTGCTCGACCGTGTAGAGCGCGTTCTCGACCTCCTGCTCGAAGCGAACGTTGCCGCAGCAGATCGTGATCGCCTCGAGCTGCGCTTCGGGATGGAGCAGCCCGATCAGGAGTGACGTGACGTCGTCGCCCGCCGTGTCGGTGTCGATGATCAGACGGGTAGCGATGCGAGTCTCCTCTCGAGTTGCGCCCGCGTTGGCAGGCCCGGCACGACGCCGGCGTGCTCGACCATGTGTGCACCCGCGGCGCAGCCCCAGCGTACGGCCTGGCGCTCGTCCAGCCCGTCGGCCAGGGCGAATGCGAACGCCGCCGTGAATGCGTCACCGGCGCCCGTCGTGTCGACGACCGTGGCGGGGAACGCCGGGACGAGTTCGCCGTCGAGGTCGGCGCCGCGGTCACCGAGGGTGCGCACGAACGTCGCCTGTGCGCCGGCGACCGACGGGGCCTCGCTCTCGTTCGGCGTCACGTAGTCGCACGCCGGCGCAATCGGCTCGGCCGGCGCAGGAGCGGGATTCAGGATCGTCCGGACTCCCGCCGCGGCCGCCACCTCGAGCGCGTACAGCGCCGTCCACACCGGGATCTCGAGCTGCACGACGCAGACGTCCGCCGCGGCTATGCGGTCGCTGAATGCGTCGACGTGCGCGGGCGACAGCTGCTCGAGCGCGCCCGGGACGACGACGATCCGGTTTTCACCGCCCGGCTCGACGAAGATCGGCGCCGTCATCGTCGCGGCCGACGTCACGACGATCTCGGCGTGCACACCCTCCGTCTGCCACAGCGAACCGGCGCTCTGGCCGAAGGTGTCGTCGCCGACGGCGGTCAGGAAGTCGACCCGCGCGCCGAGCCGGGCAGCGCCGATCGCCTGGTTCGACCCCTTGCCGCCGTGGTCGATCCGGAACGAGCGGCCGATCACCGTCTCCCCCGCGTCCGGCACGCGGTCGAGCTCGACGGTGAGGCCGACTCCGTAGCTGCCGACGACCGCGATCTTCGCCATGCTTCGATTCTATGGAGGCGCTCGACTGGGCCCGGGCGCACGACGCCCCCGGCGACGTGGAGGTCGTGAGCGAGCAGCCGTGGGCTCGCGTCACGCGCATCGGCGACGTTTGGTTGAAGGAGTGCGCGCCGGTGCAGGCGTACGAGGTGCCGTTGACGGCGTCGCTCGCGGCCCGCTGGCCGGATCGCGTCCCAACCTTGCTCGCCGCCGAGGGATCGTGGCTCCTGCTCGCCGACGCGGGCTCGCCCATCGCCGCGTTCGGCGACATGGTGGACGCCTGGGAGGCGCTGCTCCCGCTCTACGCCGAGCTGCAGCAGGGCGAGGCGGCGCACGCCGGCGAGCATCTCGCGGCCGGCGTGCCCGACCTGCGCCCCGAGACGCTGCCGGCGCGGTACGAGGTCTGCGCAGAGCGCGAGCCGCGGCTCGCGCCGTTCGCCGAGCGATTCGGCGAGCTTTGCATGTCGCTGTCGCGCGCGCCGACGGTGCAGCACGACGACCTGAGTGGACCGAACGCGTACGCCCGCGACGGCAACGTCACGGTCCTCGACTGGGGCGACACCTGCATCGCGCACCCGTTCGCCACGATGTACGTCGCGCTTCGCTGGACGGCCCACTTCCACGGCGACGACACGGCGGCGCGCATTCGTCGCGCCTATCTCGACGCCTGGGACGGCGATGTCGGCGACGAGCTCGACCGGGTGCTCGCCGTCGCCGCGTTCGCTCGCGTGCTGCAATGGCAGCGGGTCGGCGGCGACGACCATCTTGGTGTCCACCGGAACCTGGAGATGTTCCTATCACTGATCGCGAGCTCGTAAAGGACCGTCCGTGGTCGACCGTCTGGCGGCTCGCAGACGGCACGTGGCGGAAGCAGTGCAAGTCGATCTGGCGTTTTGAGCCGAAGCTGACGGCCGCGCTGGCGGAACGATGGCCGGATCGTATGCCGGAAGTGATCGACCACGGCGATGACTGGCTGCTGATGCGCGACGCGGGTGCGCTCGTCGAGAGCCACCAGACGTGGCTCGACGGCATCGCCCGCTACGCCGAGCTCCAGCGCGGCGAGCTCGCGCGCGTCGACGAGCACCTCGCGCACGGCGTGCCGGATCAGCGAAACGCGGCTCTACCGGCCTTCTACGCCGACATGCTCGAGCGCGACGACCTGCCCTGGCGCGACGACGAGCGCGAGCGTTTCCGGCGCTTCGAGCCCGAGTTCGCCCGGCTCTGCGACGAGCTCGAGGACGTCGCCTCGATCAACCATGACGATCTCCATCACTTCAACGTCTACGAGGGGCCGCGCATCCTCGATTGGGGCGACAGCTGCGTCTCGCACCCGTTCTTCTCGCTCGTCGTCACGTTCGTCTTCGTCGAGACCGGTCAGGACGAGATCCGCGACGCCTACCTCGAGGCATACGGTGGCGATCGAGACGCGTTCGCCCTTGCACTGCGCGTCGGCCGCATCGCACACCTCTTCAAATGGATCCGCTTTCGCGACGAGCTCCCTGCGGACGAGCTGCCGTCGTACGACGGCCATTTCGCCGGCTGGTGGATCGCGCAGGCGGCGCGTCAGCTCGACGAGTAGAGCGTCAGGCCGGCCTCGACCCGCTCGTCGAGGCCTTGCAGCGCCTCGCGTGCGCGCCTGATCCGCCAGCCGAGTGCGCCTGCGACGTCGGCCGCACTGAGCTCGCCGCTCGCGGCGACGACGACCCGCGCCAGCACGGGGTCCGGATCGTCGACGGGCGGCGGGTCGTACAGCCGCTCGACGAGGTCGACCGCGACTGCGTCCCACCCGGTCGGCTGTGCGACCAGATGCGAGTTCGTGAGCACGAGCGCGCGCTGGAGGCGGTCGACGTGCTTCTTCTCGGCGCCGCACAGCGCCCGCAGCTGCGGGACGGTGGAGGCGCCGTGCTCCCGAACGGCTTCGGCCACATGCAGGTCGAACTCGGTCAGGGCGGCGCGCCGTTCGGCTGCCGCCGCCACGACGTGCGGCACGAGTCGCGGCGCGACGAGCGATGCCCGCGGGCCGAAATGCTTGCCGACGAGCGCGAGCCGCTTGCTCGGCAGCTCGTCCTTCCACTGCCAGCAGCGCGTCATCGAGGGCGTGAACGCGTGCGTGCCGTCGGCGCGGCGCTCGCCCCACGTCACCTCGCGCGTTCCTGCGACCGCTTCCCAGAGCGACGGCAGCACCGTCTCGGCGCCCGGGATCAGCGTCGCAATCCCGACGGCGTCGAGCCATTTGGCTGCGGCGTTACTCGACCGGAGCTGCGTACGTGTGGTACTGCGACTCGTCGATGAGGACGCGGCGCGGCTTCGAGCCTTCATAGCCGCTGATGATGCCTCGCCGCTCCAGCATGTCGATCAGCCGGCCCGCTCGCGTGTAGCCGACGCGGAGCCGCCGCTGGATCAGCGACACCGACGCGGTCTGGGTCTGGACGACGCTCTCGATCGCCTTGTCGAGCAGCGGATCGTCGTCGGGATCGAACTCGCCGTGGGCATCGTCGGAGTCGGACTCGTCGGCGAAGACCTGCGGCAGCTCCAGGTACGCCTCGTCGAGCACCTGTTCGCGCTGCCGGGTCTGCTCGACGACGAGCGCGATCTCCTCCTCCGACACGTATGCGCCCTGGACGCGCTGCAGCCGTGACGTGCCGAGCGGCTTGAACAGCATGTCGCCCTGGCCGAGCAGCGACTCCGCGCCGCCGCTGTCGAGGATGACGCGCGAGTCCGTCATCGACGACACGGCAAAGGCGATGCGCGACGGGACGTTCGCCTTGATCATCCCGGTGATCACGTCGACCGACGGCCGCTGCGTCGCGAGCACGAGGTGGATGCCGACGGCGCGCGACTTCTGCGCGAGCCGGATGACGGCGTCCTCGACGGCCTGCGGCGCCACCATCATCAGGTCGGCGAGCTCGTCGATCACGACGAGGAGATACGGGAGCGTCGACTCGCCGCGCTGGCGGAACGCGCGGTTCGCCTCGTTCAGGTTGCGCGCCCGGACGGTTGCCAGCCGCTCGTAGCGGCGCTCCATCTCGGCGACGCAGTTGGCGAGCACGGCGCTCGCCTCCTTCGGGCTCGAGACGACCGGCGTCAGCAGGTGCGGGATCGACTCGTAGTGGTTGAGCTCGATCCGCTTCGGGTCGATCAGGATCATCCGGCACTCGTCCGGCGTCGCCC
>JAICLU010000071.1 GCA_025925195.1 Thermoleophilia bacterium | reverse complement strand
TCGTCCGCGGCGCGACGCGTGGCGACGGCGTCCAGGGCGAGGACGTGACGCCGAACCTTCGCACGATCAAGGCGATTCCGTTGCAGATGCGCGGCGACGGCGCGCCCGCGGTTCTCGAGGTGCGCGGCGAGGTGTACATGCCGCTGCCCGGATTCCGTGCGGCGAACGAGGCGCTCGCGGCCGAGGGGAAGGCGACGTGGCCGAACCCGCGCAACGCGGCGGCGGGCTCGCTGCGACAGAAGGACTCGACGATCACCGCGGCGCGGCCGCTGTCGATCTGGATCTACGGCACCGGTCATCGCGAAGGGCTCGACCTCGCCACGCACTGGGAGACGCTGCAGTGGCTGCGGGAACGGGGATTCGCGACCAACCCGTTCGCGCAGCGGCTGGAGACGGTGGACGACGTCGCGGCCCTCGTGCGCGAGTGGGAGCTGCGCCGTGCCGAGCTCGACTACGAGATCGACGGCATCGTCGTCAAGGTCGACGACTACGACCAGCAGCGCCGGCTCGGCGCCCTCCATCAGCGCCCGCGCTGGGCCCGCGCCTTCAAGTGGGCGCCGATGACCGCAGTGACGCGGCTGAACGAGATCCGCATCCGCGTCGGGCGCACGGGCAACCTGAATCCGTGGGCCGTCCTCGAGCCCGTCGAGGTCGGCGGCGTCACGATCTCGCGCGCCACGCTGCACAACGAGGACGACATCAATCGCAAGGAGATCCGCGAGGGCGACGACGTGATCGTCCAGCGCGCCGGTGACGTCATCCCGCAGGTCGTCGGGCCCGCCGGCAGGCACCGTAAGGGCACGAAGCCGTTCGCGATGCCGAGCCACTGCCCCCTGTGCGGGGTGGAGATCGTCAAGCCCGAGGGCGAGGTGATGCACCGCTGCCCCAACCGCGCCTGCCCGTCGCGTGGGCTCGAGACGCTCAACAACTGGGTGATGGGCGCGGCCGACATCGACGGCGTCGGCGAGCAGACTGTCTGGCGTCTCTGGCAGCAGGAGCTCGTCCGGTCGATCCCGGAGCTGTACCGGTTGACGGTGGATCAGCTCATGGAGCTCGAGGGCTTCGGCGAGATCAGCGCGACGAATGCGATCGCCGCGATCGAGGCCTCGAAGCAGATCCCGTTCTTCCGCGTGCTGTTCGGCCTCAACATCCCCGAGGTGGGGTGGATCACCGCCCGGAACCTCGCGCTGCACTTCGGCACGGTCGCGCGGCTGATGGACGCGACGCAGGAGGAGCTCGTGGAATGCGAGGGTATCGGCCCGGAGCGCGCGGAGGCGATCGCCGAGTGGTTCCGCGACGACGCGAACCGCGAGTTGATCGCGGAGCTGCAGGAGCTCGGGCTCCGCTTCGAGACGGGCGCGGAGGAGCGTCCCGTCGAGGGGCCGCTGACCGGGCACACGTACGTCATCACGGGCACGCTCGAGTCGTTCACGCGCGAGGAGGCGCAGGCGCTGCTCGAGGAACGCGGCGCAAAGGTCGTCAACGCCGTGTCCGGGAAGACGACGGGGCTGATCGTCGGCGAGGAGCCTGGCAAGTCGAAGCTGACGAAGGCGCAGAAGTCGGACGTGCCGCTGCTCGACGAGACGGCGCTGTTGCGGCTACTGGGCCGCGGCTAGGACCGCCGCGAAGTGGTCCTGGGCGCGGCGCGCCCACGTCCACGACACCGGCCAGCCGTTCTGCAGGATCGAGAACGCGTAGCGATCGCCGACGAAGCCCGACAGCGCCGAAGCGTTGTCCGTCGTCCCGGTCTTCGCGAGCACCACGCCCGCGGCAACCGTGTGCCGCATCCGGTCGTGCAGTGTCCCCGTCCGGCCGGCGACGGGCAGCGACGAGAGCAGCTCGAGCCGTAGCTCGGGGTCGTTCCACATCGCCGAGAGGAGCGACGCGAGGCTCTGCGCGGTCAACCGGTCGAGCAGCGACAGGCCGGAGCCGTCGACGATCCGCACGCCCGAGAGCGGCACCCCGGCCTGCGCGAGCAGGCCCGTGACGACCCCGGCGCCGGCCGAGCTGGTGCCCCGACCGGCCTGGACGGCACCGAGCTCCTTCAGCAGCATCTCGGCGTAGAAGTTGTCGCTCTCGGTGTCCATCGAATGGACGATCGTGAGCAGGCTCGGCGAGTCGACGCTCGCGACGACCGACGCATCCTCGGGCGTGACGCCGTGCACCGCGCCCCTCGCGACCCGTACGCCGGCGCGAACGAGTGCGGCCCGGAAGAGCTGTGCCGCCGCGAGCGCCGGGTCGTGCGACGTGTAACGGCCCAGGCGGCCGCGGTCGACGATCAGGGCCGAGAGCGGCGGCGACTCCTCGATGTAGAAGGCGGCTTTCCACCCGGCGGCGGTTCGACGCGTGTCGAACCACGACTCGTCGGCGACGACCGCGCCCGCGACGCGCGTGACGCCGGCTGCCCGCACCTGGCGCGCGAGGACGTTCAGCTGCGCCGACGAGAGCGTCGGGTCGCCGTAGCCCTTCAGATAGAGATTGCCGTCGTCGTCCGCGAGGACGTCGGTCTCGATCCGAAATGCCGGCCCGAGCGCCGTCAGCGCCGCGTACGTCACCGTGAGCTTCTCGTTCGAGGCCGGGAGCAGGGCGAGGGTGTCGTTCCGCGCATACACCGTCTCGCCGGTCGTCAGGTCGACGGCCACGGCCGCGGTCGACGCAAGGCTGACGTGCGGGACGTGCAGCGCATGCTCCAGCTGTGGAGCGAGCGCGGCGCGCGCGCCCGCCGGCACAGCCAGCGCGGCGACGAGCGCAACGATCGACCGGCACGCGCGCATCTGGGCCAGTGTAAGCAGCCTGGGTCCATCGCCCCGCGAAGATGAGCCGTACGGCCCATGGCCGTGGGGTGTGCCCGGCACGGATAATCGGATGTCGGCCAATGGAACAGGCTGCTCCGCACATGACACGGCAAATCGAAGATCTCCTCAAAGCCCACGACCCCACGCTCGCCAGCGTGGAGGACACGCTCACTGAGGGCTACGCCCGTGCGCTCGCCCTCGAGGCCGAGCGCCTGCGCATCGAGCGGCGGCTCGGCGAGGTCGCGCGCAGTGCCACCGGCGACGAGGCGAAGGAGCTCCGGTCGCTCGGTTCCCGGCTACGCAGCGCCGACGGCGAGATCGCCGCGCTCCGCGCGCTGCTCGGCACCTTGCACGACCGCGCGCGCACGATGCGCGCCGCTGCGCGCTAGACGATTCCGGAGCGGACCGCGTAGACAGCCGCCTGGATGCGGTTGTCGATCTGCAGCTTCATCAGGATGTTCGAGATGTGGTTCTTCACCGTCTTCGGGCTGATGTGCAGCTCGGCGGCGATGACGGCGTTGTCCTTGCCGTTCGCGATCAGCTTCAGCACCTCGATCTCCCGGTCGGAGAGCTCGGCGCGAATCGTGTTCGCGATCTCCGGCTGCGTGCTCGTCGCGCGGACGCGCTGCAAGACCTTGGCTGCGATCGTGGGGGAGATGAGCGACTCGCCGTGCGACGCCGCCCGGATACCGGCCATCAGCTCCTGGATCGACGAGTCCTTCAGGAGGTAGCCGCACGCGCCGGCGAGGATCGCGTCCATCACGTCGTTGTCCTGGTCGGAGATCGTCAGCATCACGACCCGCGTCAACGGCGCGATGCCGGTGATGTGCCGGGTCGCGTCGACGCCGCCCATGCCGGGCATGTTGAGGTCCATGACGACGACGTCGGGGGCCAGCTCGCGCACGATTCGCACCGCCTCGGCGCCGCCGCCGGCCTCGCCGACCACGACGACACCCTGTTCCTCGAGCAGATTTCGGAGACCCGTGCGGAACAGGTCGTGGTCGTCGACGATGAGCACGCGGAGCGAATCGCCCTGGTGCTCCTCGGCTGCTTGCAGCGCTTCGCTCAACTACTTCCCCCTCTGGCGGTGCCGAATTCTAGTGGAGCGTGATCGTGACCGTGCGGCGTCCCCAGGCACGAGCCTGGGCGAGCGTCGGGAACCACAGATCGATGTCGTTTCCGCGGACGGCGGAGCCCGTGTCGGCTGCGACCGCCTCTCCGTAGCCTGGGATGGAGAGCTTCGTGCCGAGCGGGATCACCGACGGGTCGACTGCGACGACACCCCACCCGACGGGCAGGCCGGTCGCCGTGTGGCCCGGGAGCGAGTAGCCGGTCGAGCTCACGGTGATCGCGCGGCCCCCACTCGGCGGCGGCGGCGCGGCTGCGGGAGCCGGCGGCGGCGGAGGGTCGTCGCCCGTGCTCGTCGCGACCGCGTCGCTCGTCGTCGCGGTCTCCGCCGGCGCGGCGGTTGCGGCGGCGGTCAGCGCCGCGGACTTCTGCTGCGCCCGCGCCACCCGCGCCTGCATCGCCTGGATCTGCGCGACGGCGAGCCGCTCGGCGTTCCTGAGATGCGCGATCAAGGCGACACGCTGCGCACGCGCGGCCGAGAGGTCCGCAAGCGTGCGGCGCGCGTCGGCGACGGCTGCGTCGATTCGCGCTCGACGGTCGGCGAGGCTCGCGCGGAGGCGGCCGAGTCGCGCTTGAGCCCGCGACGTCGTGGCGACGACCTGTTGGCTCTGATCGGCAACGGCGTTCAACGTGTCGAGCTGCGACACGGCGTCGTCGAGTGATTGCGCTCCGAGTACGACGGCAAGCGTATTGACGTCACCCTGCTTGTAGAGATCGCGGAGATTCTCCGCAAGTTGACGTTGCGACGTGACGAGCGTCGTGCGCGTCGCACCGAGCTCCTGTCGCAGCCGTACCTGCTGCATGTGGAGGAGATTCTCCTGTCGCTGGAGGCCGTCGACGCGCTGCTGTGCGGCGCTGACGCGCGAATCGAGGGAATACAGGTCGAGGATCGCCGCGCGCCGCTGCGTCTGGAGGGACGCGACCGAGCCTGGTCCGGCTGCGGTCGCACCGGAGACGGCGGCGAGGACCCCGAGCGCGGCGAGAGCCAAAAAAGCCGCAGATCGTGGGGAAACGCGTGTGCGGAAGGCGCCCACGAGGGCGGGACCGTAGCACAGTCTCCGCGTCCGAACCGCCGACTTTGTGCGGTCCGGCGACAAGCAATTTCGCGAAGGTTGGACGTAGAAATGCAGGAGCTTTGGCCCGGTTAAGCGGTTGCAGGTGTCCGAGACCCCTGCTAGCCTCCTGAACTTGTGACGTACCGGCCCCTCCCGGTGCGCCTGTTGGAAGCAACGGTGGGAGTCCGTTATTCAGCTTCATAAGCGACAGGCGCTGGTGCTCGTCATCGCAATCGCTGCGGCAGGCGTCGCGGCAGGCGTGGCAGCCGGCGACCCCGCGATCGATGCGAAGCGCGCACAGGCGCAGACCGTCCTCGCGCAGATCAACCACCTCGATTCGAGTCTCGAGCGCGCCCGCACGCGGCTCGTCGCATCGACCGTGAAGCTGCACGCGATCGATCACAGCCTCGCGATCAACCGCGTCGGGCTGCACGCCGCACGCGCGAACCTCAAGGCGTCGCAGCGCGCGCTCATGCAGCGACTCGTCGTCATCTACACGACGCGGGACGACCAGTCGACGCTCGGCGTCATGCTCGGCGCAAAGAGCATCACCGATCTCGTGACGCGCATCGAGGCGGTGCAGAACGTCTCGTCGCAGGACGTCACCGTGATGAACGACGTCGTGCGCTTCAAGCGCCAAGTGACGACGCACCAGCATGCGCTCGTGCGGGCGCACCACCAGCAGGCCGCGCTCGTCCGGGAGCGCGCCGCTGCGAAGTCGTCCCTCGCCTCGCAGCTGTCGCACCAGCAGCGCCTGCTCGAATCGATCCACGGCCAGATCTCGCAACTGCTCGCGGCGGCGAAGGCGCGTGCGCTCGCCTCGGCCGCGGCCGCCCGCGCGAAGTACGACGCCGGCCAGCAGGCCGCGTCCCTCGCGTCGGCAGCGAACCCGCTCGGGGTCGGCGCGTCGACGCCCGACGCCACCGTGGCGCCGCCGTCGCAATACGGAGGCGTGGTCGGGATCGCGATGCGGTACCTCGGGGTCCCGTACGTGTGGGGCGGTGCGAGCCCGGGCGGCTTCGACTGCTCCGGTCTCGTCATGTACGTGTACGGGCAGATGGGCGTGTCGCTGCCGCACTACACCGGCGCGCAGTGGAACGTCGGCGTCCCGGTGTCGCGCGGAGACCTGCAGCCGGGCGACCTCGTCTTCTTCGACGGGCTCGGCCACGTCGGCATCTACATCGGCGGCAACCAGTTCATCCACGCGCCGCACACCGGCGACGTCGTGAAGATCAGCTCGTTGACCGGCTGGTACGCCGACACGTACGTCGGCGCGCGCCGGATCATCGGCGGCTGAGGAGCCTCATCTCGAGCGGCCTGCTCGCCGCTACGGTGTCCCGGCCGTGCGCCCGCTGCCGCTCGTCGTCGTCGTTCTGGTCGCGCTCGCGGGCGCGTCGGGAGCAGACGCCTATTCCTGGCCGCTGAAGCCGTTCACCCGGCCGCATCCCATCCGGGGCTCGTTCGGCGACCCGCGCTACCACCTCGGGCCGGAGGCGGAGCTGTCGTCCTTCCATTTCGGAGTCGACATTGCGGCCTCGGACGGGACCGCCGTCTACTCCGTCGAGCCGGGCTACGTCCACGCGTACGCGGCGCGCCTGACGGTGACCGCGCGGTCGAGCCGCGAGTTCGGCTACTGGCACGTGAAGCCGGTCGTCCGCACCGGGATGCACGTCCGGCGCCACCAGCTGATCGGACACGTCATGCCGGGGTGGGGGCACGTGCACTTCGCCGAGCGCTACCGCGGCAACTACAAGGATCCGCTGCGCAAGGGCGCGCTGACCCCGTTCTACGACCACACGCAGCCGGTCGTCGAGCCGCTCCAGGTGACGACGCCCGAGGGCGGCGGAGTGGACCCGAGCCACATCAGCGGGCCGATCGCCGTGACGTCCGTGATCTACGACCTGCCGCCGCTCGCGCCGCCCCCGCCCTGGCAAGTCGCGCGGCTCGTCCCGTCGAGGATCGCCTGGACGATCTCCGACGCGGCCGGCGTGTTCGAGTCGGGCGTCGTCGCCGACTTCTCGCTCGGGATCCTCCCGAACTCGGCGTACGGCCTCGTCTATGCGCCGGGGACGTACCAGAACAAGGCGAACCGGCCCGGCCGGTATCTGTTCTGGATCACGCACGCCCTCGACACGAAGGCGCTGCCCGACGGCACGTGGACGCTCACGGTCTCGGCGACCGACACGCGCAACAACGTCGGGACGGCGAGCGTCCAGCTGCAGACCGCGAACGGCACGAGCTACTACGCCGGCCTGCCGCCGCGCGGCGCGACGACCCGCCTGCGCCCGGCTACTGCCTGGTAGCGGTCGCCCGCGCGAGCGAGATCGCGAGAATTGCAGCCGTCGCGGCCGGCATCAGCCACCAGGCGTCGACGCCGGCCCAGACGAGCAGCGCGGTGATGCCGAGCGCGACGACGACGCCGGCAGCGGCGCGCCAGTCGTCACCGACGACAAAGTCCCACCAGAAAGAGCCGAAGGCCACGATGCGCTTCATGCGAACACGAGCCTCCGGCGGCGCAGCAGCGTCACGGCTCCGAACGACAGCAGCAAGACGAACGCGAGCACGACCGGCAGCGCCGCATCGTTGCCGGGCCAGTGCGCCCCGGCCCCCTCGGCCGACCAGAAGATCCCGAACGTCGTCAGCATGACGCCGACGGCGAACTTCATCGTGTTCTCGGGAACGCGTGCGAGCGGCGCACGGACGAGCACACCGACGGTCGCGACGAGCACGAGCGCGATGCCGGCGCCGAGCGCCGCAAGCCCGAGGTTCCCTTGCGTGCTGCCGAAGGTGATGACGATGAACGCGACCTCGAGGCCCTCGAGCAGCACGCCCTTGAACGCAAGCGTGAAGCCGTACCAGTCGAGCCCGGCCCGGGTCTCGCTCGCCGCGGTCCGCGCTTCGGCCGCCTCCCGCGCGAAGATCTCGTCCTCGTCGTGCAGCGCCTTGTAGCCGCTGGCGCGCAGGATCGCCTTCCGCAGCCACTGCAGCCCGAAGGCGAGCAACAACGCGCCGACGACGAGCCGCAGCGCCGACAGCGGGACGAGCTTGAGCGCCGGCCCGAGCGCAGCGACGATCGCCGCCAGCGTCACGGTCGCGGCGCCGAGCCCGGTGAGTGACGAGCGCCAGCCGCGCGTCAGACCGGCGGCGAGCACGATCGTCAGCGCCTCGACGAACTCGACCGCGCTCGCGAGGAACGCCGAGGCGACGAGGAAGAACGACGTCATGCGTAGAGGCGCTCGATCTCGTCCGCGAAGTGCTCGTGCACGACGCGGCGGCGGAGCTTGAGCGTCGGCGTGAGCTCGCCGTCCTCCTGCGAGAAGTCACGGTCGAGGATCCTGAACTTCTTGATCTGCTCGACCCGCACGCGGTCGCGGTTCACCTCGTCGACGACCTCCTGCACGAGCTCCTCGGGATCGCGACCGGACGATGCGACCTCGGCCTGCTCCAGCGTGATCAGCGCGGTGACGTAGGGCCGCCGGTCGCCGATCACGACGGCCTGCGAGACGAAGCGCGACGCCTTCAGCGCATTCTCGATGTTCTGCGGCGCGATGTTCTTCCCGCCGGCGGTGATGATCAGGTCCTTCTTGCGATCGGTGATCTTGAGGTAGCCGTCCGCATCGATCTCGCCGACGTCGCCGGTGCGAAACCAGCCGTCCTCGGTGAACGCCGCCGCCGTCGCCTCGGGATCCTTGTAGTAGCCGGCGAACACGCTTGCGCTCTTGACGAGGATCTCGCCGTCCTCGTCGAGCTTCACCTCGCAGCCCGTGACCGCGCGCCCCACGGTGCCGAGCCTGTACGCGTCCTCCTCGTTGACGCTGAGCGAGCTCGACGTCTCGGTGAGACCGTAGCCCTCGATGACGAGGATCCCGAGCGCGCTGAAGAACTCGAGGACGTCGATGCCGAGCGGCGCGGCGCCCGAGACGCCGAGTCGAAGCCTCCCGCCGAGGCGCTCTTTCACCTTCGCGAAGACGATCCGGTCGGCGAGCCGCTCCTGCAGGGCGAGGACGGGGGACAGCGGGCGGCCGGAGCGGCGCTGCGCGCTCGCGCGCATGCCGACGCCGAGCGCCCAGCGGCCGAGCGCGCGCTTGACGCCCGTCGCGCGCTCGATCTCGCCGAGCGTGTTCGCGTGGATCTTTTCGTAGACCCGTGGCACCGCCGGCAGGAACGTCGGCCGCGTGCGCTGCAGTGCCTCCGGTACGCGCGCGACGTCGGCGACGAGCGCAACGGTGGCGCCGTTGAACGCGGAGCCCTGGTGGGCGATGCGGGCGAAGCTATGCGCCATCGGCAGGAAGAGCAGCACGACGTCGTCCCGGCCGGTCGACGACGTCGCGCGCGTCGCCGCGTTGACGAGGTTGCGGTGGGTGAGCATGCAGCCCTTCGGGGGCCCGGTGGTGCCCGACGTGTAGATGAGCGTCGCGAGGTCGTCCTCGCCGACCGTCTCGGCCGCCGCCCCGTTGTGCGCGCGGCCCTCCGCCTCGAACGCGGGCAGGTCGGTGAAGCGGACGATTGGCCCCTCGTAGACCGAGGCGATCTTCTGCTGCTGCTCGTCGTCCTCGACGAATGCGAGCACGGAGCCGGAATGGCCGAGGATGTACCCGCACTCACCGGCGGTATTCGAGGGGTAGAGACCCACGACGACAGCGCCGATCGACATGATCGCCCAGTCGAGCAGCAGCCATTCGAGCCGGGTGCGCGCGAGCACGGCGACCGGGTCCCCCTTGCCGACGCCGCGCGCGAGGAGCGCCTTGCCGAGTGCGGCGATCCGCTCGTCCGCCTCCTGCCACGACACCTCCCGCCAGCCGTCGGCGCGCTCCTCGAGGTAGGCGGGGGCAGTTCCGGCCTGTTCGACGGCGTAGCGCCACAGCGCCGGCGCGGTCTGCTCGAAGCCGGTCCCCATCGTCGCCGTCGCCACATGTTCATCGTAAGCCAAGAGGAATACGGCTCAGCGACTAGAATTCGGGTCTCCCCATGCGCACGATCTGGAACGGCTCCATCAGCTTCGGCCTCGTCAACATCCCGATCGGGCTCGCCCTGGCGACCCAGCGGGACGACGTCTCCTTCCGGACGCTCCATCGCGAGTGCGGCACGCCGATCAAGCAGAAGCGGTGGTGCCCGCACCACGAGCGCGAGGTCGAGCCGGACGAGCTCGTCAAGGGGTGGGAGGTTGCGAAGGGCGAGTACGTCCTCGTCGAGGACGCCGATCTCGAGTCGGTCGCGCTGCAGCGCTCGCAGTCGATCGAGATCCTCCGGTTCGTCGACCTCGAGGACGTCGACCCGGTCTACTTCGATCGCACGTATTACCTGTCGCCGGCAGCTGCGGACGCCGCGCGCCGGCCGTACGTCCTGCTGTTGCGCGCCATGCAGGAGACCGGGATGGCCGCGGTCGGGAAGTTCGTGCTCTGGGGCAAGGAGAACCTCTGCCTCATCCGCGCCCAGGGCGACACGCTGGCGCTCGAGCTCCTCTTCTTCGCCGACGACGTGCGCGCGAAGGACGAGATCGAGGATGCCGTGCAGGCCGTCGAGCTGAAGGACGCCGAGCTCAACCTCGCGGAGCAGGTGATCAATTCGCTCGTCGGCGAGTGGAACCCCGTCGACTTCGAGAACGAGTACCGGCGCGACCTGCGCGCGATGCTCGAGGCGAAGCTGAGCGGCGAGAAGATCGCGCGTCCCGAGCCGGTCGCCGAGACGCCGGTCGTCGACCTGATGGAGGCGCTCCGCCGCAGCGTCGCGGAGGTCCAGGGGACGAGGGCGAAATCCGCGCCGAAGAAGACGAAAGCCGCCTCCACGGGAAGCGGCTCTCGAAAGAAGACTCCGGCGCGGAAGTAGCTCCCCGCCGCGCATGCGGCGGGCTTCAGGGATCTTCCGCGCGCAGGAATCCGCGCGAGCGGGTTCCTGCGCTTGCGCAAAATTCAGTGCTGCTGGGGCATCGCCCCCAGCGCGTGCAGTTGCGCCTGGAAGAGGTGCTTGTCGATCTTGCCGTGGTAGATCGGCACGCTCTCCTGCATGCAGACGCGGATCACCTCCTGCGCATCGATCCCCAGCTCTTTCGACAGCTCCTCCGGCGTGAGGTGGTTCGCCATTCGAGACTGCTCCTTCCTTCCGGGAACGAAAAGACCCGCCGGCGCCGAGCGCACAGACGGGTCAGTCGAGTCCCTCTCTTGTCGACCTGGCGGGCATCAATCGGCCCGCCCCACGAAAGCTTCCATCACGGAGAGAATATGCCCCGGTGGCGACGGAGTCCAAACGAGCCTTCGACGATCTCGAGGAGCGTCGCGTCGGTCGCGTCCGCTACTACGCCGGCGGCAGCAGCGGCGGCACGCCGCTCGTGCTCGTTCACGGCCTCGGCGGCTGGGCCGGCAACTGGCGGGCGGTCGCGCCCGCTCTGGCGGCCGGCTACCGCGTGCTCGTGCCGGAGCTGCCCGGCCACGGCGGCTCCGAGCCGTTGCGGGGGGCCCGCACGCTCGACCCGTTCGCGGATGCCGTGCTCGACGTCCTCGAGCACGAGGAGGCGCTCCCGGCGGCCTGGCTCGGCCACTCGCTCGGAGCGCTCGTCGGCGTCCACGCGGCGCTTCGCCGGCCGGGCATGGTCCGCGGACTCGTGCTCGCTGCGGCGCCCGGCATCACCTCCTCGACGCGTGTCGCGGAGCTGACCCTGACGGCACTCGGCATCCTGCGGCCCGGCCGTCTCGTCGGCCGGCACAGCTCGCGCGTCTCGAGGTCGCCGCAGTTCCGGCGCGTCGCCCTCGGCAGCTGGGCGGTCGCCGACCCCGTCGGGCTGACGCCGGAGCTCGCCCAGGCGTTTCTCGACGGGCCGCCCCAGAACCGCGACACGCTGACCGCCGGCCGCGCGCTCGTCGCGTCCGATCCCCGGCAGCGGCTCGACCGCGTGGCGTGCCCGTGCGTGTGCCTCTGGGGCACGAGCGACACGTGGGTGCCGCTCGCCGACGGGATGGAATATGCCCGCCGGTTGCGCGCGCCGCTGCGGGCGATTGCCGACTGCGGGCACCTGCTGATCGGCGAGCGGCCGGACGCGGTCGTCTCCGCGGTCCGAGATTTCGTCGACAGTCTCGATTAGCAGGGTCGTTTCGGGGTAGCTCCTGCCGGTGGAGCTGTGGCGCCAGGGGGAGGTGCGGGGCGTCGAGCGGGTCGACGACGCCCTCGAAGCGGACGCGCTCGTGCTGGACCACCTCGCGCGGCTCGGCTGCGACCCCTCCGCGCCGCGAGAGTGCCGTCACTACCTCTACCTCCCCGGTGAGTCGGGAGCCCGTGCTGTAGCGCGCTCGCTCGTGCGCGAGGGCTGGGACGCCGACGTCGAGGAGACATCCGTGGCCTGGCTCGTGACCGCGACGACGGTCGTCGGCCTGAATGACTGCGTCGTTCGAAGCACACGCACGAGACTGCAGTCCCTCGCCGCGCATCACGGCGGCGAATACGACGGCTGGGAGGCCGCCGCGGATTAGCTCGGCGCACGCGGCGAATCACGCTGCGTCGACAGGAACAGGCTCGACCGCGTGAGGTTCCTCAGCCTCGGATCGATTTCGCAGGAAGTCGATCCGGCGGGCGACGACTTCGATTGCGTCACGGCGGCGGCCTTCGTGCTCCCACGTGCGGCTCTTGAGCCGCCCCTCGACCGCGACGCGGCCGCCCTTGCCGAGGTACTCCGCGCAGAGCTCCGCCTGGCGCTCCCACGCGGTGACCCACACGAAGTCGGCCCCCGCGTCGCGCGCGGGGCGGTCGACCGCGAGCAGGAAGCTCGCGACGGTTCTCTCGCTCACCTGCTTGAGCTCGACCTCGGTGGCGAGGTTCCCGATCAACGAGACGCTGTTCATGCCTCGAAGGTAGACGGGGAACGGGCACGAAACTGTCGAGACTCGTGGGCGATTTGGTCACGGACTACACTCGGGAGCGGTCATGGGCCTTTTTTCATCGCTAGGAGGGTTCGGCGGGCGCGACATGGCCGTGGACCTCGGCACCGCGAACACGCTCGTCTACGTGCGTGGTCGCGGCATCGTCCTCTCCGAGCCGTCGGTCGTCGCGATCGACCAGCGCTCCGGCGAGGTGCACGCGGTCGGCGTCGAGGCGAAGCGCATGCTCGGCCGCACCCCGGGCACGATCCAGGCGATCCGCCCGTTGAAGGACGGCGTCATCGCCGACTTCGACGTGACCGAGCAGATGCTCCGCCACTTCATCCAGAAAGTGCACCAGCATCGCTTTGCGCACCCGCGCGTCGTCGTCTGCGTGCCGTCG
>JAICLU010000069.1 GCA_025925195.1 Thermoleophilia bacterium | reverse complement strand
GTCGTCGTTCCCGGCCAGGAGGCGTCGTTCCTTGCGCCGTTCGACGTGCGGCGGCTGCCGGGCGTGGGCCCGAAGGCCGAGGCTCGGCTGCGCCCTGCGGGTGTGGAGACGATCGGTGCGCTCGCCGCTCTGAGCGACGAGGAGCTGCGCCGCCTGCTGCCGGGGAGCGTGGGTGTGGCGCTCCGCGACCGCGCGAACGGCATCGACCCGCGCGGGCTCGAGCTCGCGACGCAACGCGTGTCGATCTCGTCGGAGAACACGTTCGAGCGGGACGTCGTCGACCGCGAGTGGCTGCACCACGAGCTGCGCCGGCAGGCGCACGAGGTGGCGGAGTCGCTGCAGCGGCGAGGCGAGGTGGCCCGCACGGTGACGACGAAGCTTCGCTACGCGGACTTCTCGATCAGGAGCCGGTCGACGTCGCTCGACCACGGGATCGACGACGCCGGCGAGATCGGCGAGCTCGCGTGCCGGCTGCTCGACCGTGGCCTGCGCGACCGGCCCGGAGCCCTGCGCCTCGTCGGCGTCGGGGTCTCCGGGCTCGGTGCGTACAGACAACTGACGCTCGAGAGCGTCTAGGTCACGACCGAGTCGTCGCGCTCGAGCTCTTGCTCGCGAACGAGCGGCGCGTCGGTGTCCTCGGCGGGCGGCTGGTGCTCGCGCAGCGCCATGACGGCGAGGCCGCCGAGGAGCGATGCCACGAGCACGCCGACGCCCCACCACACCCCCGAGATGTGCTCGGCCCAGTTGATCGCGCCGTCGAGCGAGAATCGTCCTGGTCCGCCCGCCGCGACCGCGATCGCGACCGCCCAGATGAGCAGGTTGTACTCGTAGCCGCCGTTGCCGGCCCAGAGGCCGTTCTTCCAGTGGACGGTGCCGACGGCGACGACCATGACGGTCGCCATCGCGAGCGCCGCAAACGGGGTGAAGAGACCGAGGGCGAACAGCAGCCCCGCAGCCTCGGAGAGCCCGGCCATGACGGCCATCGGCAGGAGGTGCTGCCGGCGGAAGCCGAGCGAGCCGAAGAAGCCGGCCGTGCCACGGGGGCCGCCCCCGCCGAACCAGCCGAACAGTTTCTGCGATCCGTGACCGAACAGAACGAGTCCGACGATCACACGTAGGAACAGAATTCCGTATGCCATGACCGATACAACGAACTCGACCGACGATCCGTTCCGGCAGTTCCGTGCCTGGTGGGACGAGGAGCAGGTGCCGATGGTGCTCGCGACGGCCGGCCCGGCCGCGCGCGCGGTCGTGCTCGAGCACTTCGACGAACGTGGCTTCTGCTTCTGGACGTCGTCCGAGAGCCCGACCGGCCGCCAGCTCGCCGAGCAGCCGCGCGCCGCGCTCGTCTGGCTGTGGGACGGCCGTCAGGCACGCGTCGAAGGGGCGGTCGAGCGCGTGTCGGATGACGAGAACGAGCGCCACTGGGCCGGCCGCGACGGGAAACGGCAGCTCGCCGCCTTCCGGCAGAGCGAGCCGGTCGAGTCCCGCGAGGAGCTCCTGCGCCTGCTCGACGCGGTGACCGAGGACGAGCCGGAGCGTCCGGCGTTCTGGGTCGGGTACCGCGTCGTGCCGGACCGCTTCGAGTTCTGGACGGTCGACGAGGACTTCGTCCACGACCGGTTCGAGTACGCGCGCGAGGGCGACGGCTGGCGGAAGACGCGCCTGCAGCCGTAGTTCGCTACGGCCAGGCGCCGTCGCCCGGCGTCAGATCGAGCGAGCCGTTCTGGCGGCAGTCCCCGGACCAGTAGGCCGGCGACTGCGTCTGGCGCTGCGGGTACACCTGCGTCGCGTAGTACTGCGCGATCGAGTGCGCGTCGTCGGCCGAGTCGCCGAGCTGCTGCGCGGCGTAGGCCAGCCATTGCATGCCGAAGCACTCGGCGTCCGCCTCGACCGGGTCCCCCTTCAGATGGATCGACTCGTGCGCGAGCGTCTGGAGCGCCTCCGCGGTCGCGAAGTACCGGTCCGCGAAGCACGGCTCAGCCGGCCGCGCGATCGTGACGTAGGTGGTCGTCCGGAGCTTCTTCCCGCGAACAGTGCGCACGACCGTCCGCACGCGCCGTTGCGTGTGCACGCATTTGGTCGGCTTCGCCGGCGCCGCCGCGAATCCGGTGAGCGAGCGGCACACGTCCGGCGACAGCTCGGCATAGTCGAGCGGCGCGCCGTCGGAGAACGAGACGAAGCCGAGGAGCTGCGACGGGCCGAACCCGCCGGCGGCGGCCAGCGTGGCCCAGGCGTCGTCGTTCTCGCAGCGCACCGACACGGGGCGATCGGCGATCGCCGTCGCGATCGCGCCGGCAACCGACTCGATCGGCGCCGTGACCGCGACGTCCGCGCGCGCGACGCCTGTGGCGCAGCAAAACAGCATCGCGGCGATCCCGGCAATGAGGAGCGTGCGCACACGGCCATGGTCGCCGGGGCTTCCGCGGGCGGAAATGCCTCGAACGGGTTACGCGTCGTCAGGAGTTCGTACGGTCAGCCGGGCGTCTTCGTCGGCGCGCGTTTCGGCGGCGGAGCCGCCGCAGCCGGCACCGCGGCGGCGAGTGTGTCCTGCGCCCAGCGCTCGCTGAAGCCGGCGACGAAGGCCACGACGAGCAGCGCGAGCCGGCGCGTCGTCGCCGCCTCGCCCTGCGCGACCGGCAGGTGGAGCAGGCCCCCGTCGAACGCGAACGAGATCGCGAGCGCGAAGGCGCCGCCGATCAGCGGCCGCAAGCCCCCGAGGAACAGGGCATATGGACGGCCGACGTCGTACTCGAGCCTGAACCGTCCGGCATTGATCCGCTGGATGACGCTGACGACCGCCCCCAGCGCGCCGGCGACGAGAGCGGCGACCGGGCTGGCCCAGTCGATCGAGAGCCAGATCGCGGCGACGACCGCGAGCACGACGGCGACGAACGTCATGCCGGCGAAGTAGACGATCTGCGCCTGCCCGTTCGCCGCCTCGCAGTAGTACGCCTCGGCGCGGTCGAGCGCCTTGCGCTCGTGGTCGAGGGCGTCCGAGGCCTGCGCCGGGTCGGCGTGCGCGGCGCGGGCGTCGACGAGGCTCAGCAGATGCGCCGCAGATGCCATCACGAGCTGCATGCAGATCAGCCGGCGAACACCGGTCAGGACGGTCCGTGCGCGGACGGCGAGCTCGTCGCAGCGGTGGAGCTCCCGCGCGATGTCGGGCGAGTTCTGCGTCGCCCAGTCGGTCTCGCGGTGGAACCGCGTGGCCGGTGTCGTCAAGGGAAAACGGCGCGGTCTGTACGTCAGCGCGGCACCGCTCTCGACGTGTGAGCACCAGTAGGCGCTGACGATCTCTCCATGGCGCCGCTCGAACGCTCGCCGGGCGGTGCGGTACGCGTCCGTCGCCCGCGTCGACGCCTCGCCGTCGCGGAGCGTGTGCCACCAGTCGAAGTGCGCGTACACGAGCTCGGCGAACGTCGCGGCGGTGTCGGCGTCGACAGCAGGGATGCGGTTCGTCGCCTGCTCGGGCGCCGCTGCCAGCGGTTGCGTCAACTCGGTCATCGTTCAACCTTCCTGCCGCAGGCAGCTTTCGCGGGAGGGTACGCCCGCCCGGGCGATTGCACAAGGACGGCCGGCGGAGTAGCGTCAGCGGCCGGTAGAGCCTGCGGCTTCCGACTTCGAAAGGAGCCGCATGGCGACGACGACTGCACTCACCGCCCGGCCCCCGGCATTGCCGGACGACGGCGACATCCGCGAGCTGCGCCTCGCTCTCGTCTGTTATGGCGGCGTGTCGCTCGCGATCTACATGCATGGGATCACGAAGGAGCTCGAGAAGCTCGCCCGAGCGTCGACGGCGTTTGCCGGCGGCGGTGAGAACCCTTACCGGCCCGACCGGACCGAGTACGCGTACTTCAACGCGCTGCGGCGCCGCGCAACCGCGGACGGCTACCGGACGCGCGTCGTGGTCGACATCATCGCCGGGACGTCAGCCGGCGGCATCAACGGCGTCTGTCTCGCGAAGGCACTCGCGCTCGACGCGCCGCAGGACGGGCTCCGCGACCTCTGGCTGACGAAGGGCGCGATCCTGAAGCTCCTGTCGCGCCGGCCGAAGCTGCCGCCCCTCGCCGGGAACCGCATGCTCGCGTGGCTCGGCACAGCGTTCGGCGACATGGACGGCAAGGGTCGCGGCACGCTGATGCCGCCCGGCCTGGCGCTGAACCTGTTCGTGACGACGACCGACATCAACGGGTACAGCCGCCGGCTGCCGATCGCGGACCCGCCGGCGGTCAGCACGGTCGTCAACCGCCACGTGTTCGAGTTCGTCGACCGCGACGGCCAGGGCAACCTCGACGCCGGCCACAATCCGGCGCTTGCCTTCGCCGCCCGGGCGACGTCGTGCTTCCCGGGAGCGTTCCCGGCGACGCGGCTCGCCGATATCGCCGACCGGCAGGCGCGCGGCGGCTTCGCGGGCGAGTTCTGCCGCGTGTACGAGCTCGCAGGCTCGTCCGCAGACCTGACGTATTTCGTCGACGGCGGCGTGCTCGACAACTTCCCGTTCCGTCACGCCGTGCGGGCGGTGGCGGGGAAGCCTGCGGCGACGCAGGTCGACCGGCGGCTCCTGTTCATCGAGCCGGATCCGGCGCCCGCGCGCGGCGGCCCGGACGGCGCGAAGCCGGGCTGGGCCGCGACGATCTGGGCCGGCCTTTCGAAGCTGCCGCGCCGCCAGCCGATCTCGGATGCGCTCGACGAGCTCGAGACCTACAACCGGCGCGTTCGGCGCGTCAAGCAGATGTTCGCGGCGGTCGAGGACGAGGCGGCCGAGGCGGTCGCGCCGCGGTTGGGCCAGGAGTACGGCGACGCGAACGGCGCCGTGAACGAGGCCGTCGCCACGGCGAGCCCGTTCGCGTTCCAGGCGTACCTGCAGCTGAAGCTGCTGTCGGTCGTCGAGGGGATGGCCGCCGCGGTGTCGGGGCTGCTGCACTATCCGGCCACCTCGACGCAGGAGACGTTCGTGCGGCAGGCGCTTCTCGCGTGGGCGGACGCGGAGGGGTTGCTCGAGCCGAGTCGCGAGCTGACGCCCGCACAGGTGAGCTTCCTGCGGACGTTCGACCTCGGCTACGGCCGGCGCCGGCTGACCTTCGTGATCGGCCGTGTCAACCACTACTACGGCAGCGTCGACCGGCACGCCCTGAACGCCGTGAAGCACCGCCTCTACGAGCTGAAGTCCGAGCTCGACCTCGTGCTCGCCCGCGGCGAGGCGGCGCCGCTCCTCGATCAGGTCGAGGACGTCTTCGGCACGGGCTCGCTCGACCCGTATCTGGACGCGTGGCAGGTCGGGGCCTTCGTCGACGCCGAGCGGCCGGCGATCGCGGCGCTCCGCGCGGCGCTCGGCAACTATCTCGACGGTGCGCTCGTAGGTCACGGCGCGCGCGGCTACGCGGAGCTCGAGCGGCTGACGGCGGAGTTTCCCGCCGACGTCCGCGACGACCTCCGGTCGCGCTATCTCGGCTTCCCGTACTGGGATGCGACCACGTACCCGGCGCGCGCGCTCAGCGACGTCGGTGAGCTCGACGAGGTCAGCGTCGTCCGCGTCAGCCCGCTCGACACGCACCGCCTGCAGGCTGCCCACACGGCGGCCGAGAAGCTGCACGGCGTCGCGATCGGTCACTTCGGCGCGTTCTTCCGCCGCCGGTGGCGTGAGAACGACTACCTCTGGGGGCGGCTCGACGGTGCGGAGCGCCTGCTGTGGCTGATCGGCGACACGGGCGACGCGGGAGCGAAGGAGGCGTTCGCGGCGATCGCCGCCGAGGAAGGGCCTGCGCTCGCGAAGGCGCAGGCGCTCGTCGAGCGGGTGCGGCAGTACGTCGATGGGCCCGTCGAGGACGCGCCCTCGGCAGCCGTCACCATCTAAGAGGAGGAGAGCCGTGTCCGTCACCACCGTCCCATTCGTCCAGGCGCGCAACTACACGGGCGGGCGCGCGAACGCGATCGACGTGCTCGTCATCCACACCATGGAGTCGCCGGAGAAGCCCGACACCGCAGAGTCGGTGGCCGCCTGGTTCGCCGGCTCGACCGCCCCGCAGGCCTCGGCGCACTACTGCATCGACGGCAACTCGATCGTGCAGTGCGTGCGCGACGAAGACGTTGCCTGGCACGCGCCCGGCGCCAACCACAACGGGCTCGGGTTCGAGCATGCGGGTCGTGCTGCGCAGACGGCGCACGACTGGAGCGACGACTACTCGCTCGCCTGCCTGGAGCTGTCGGCCGAGCTCGTCGCGCGCAAATGCGAGGAGCACCACATCCCGGTCGTGTGGTTGCAGTCCGCGGATCTGCGCGCCGGCAGGCGGGGCATCACGGGCCACGTCCAGGTCTCGGACGCGTTCAAGCGCAGCGACCACCGCGATCCCGGCACCTCGTTCCCGGTGCAGCGCTACCTCGCGCTCGTCCGAGCCAGCATGGGCACGGCGTGGGTCCCGCCGGCCGAGCATCGCGGCAAGGACAAGGCGCCCTCGCAGGATCCGACGCTGAAACAGGGTGCGAACGGCTACCAGGTGACACGGCTCCAGCGGCTGCTCGCGCAGCGCGGCTTCGACCCGGGCGCGGCCGACGGCGACTTCGGGCCCGGGACGCTGCGCGCGGTGCAGGCGGCGCAGACGGCGCACGGTCTCGACGCGGACGGGATCGCCGGGCCGCTGACGTGGCACGCGCTCCTCGCGGGCTGAACGGCGCGCCAGGCCCAGCAGGGACTGTTCCGGGTTAGCTCGGGACCCAGATGGGAGGGCTGACGGGAGCGAACCTTGCACACGCACCCTCACGGGTTTTGCACACGGCGGCCAAAATCGAGAAAGCCGACGTGCTCCGGGACGCCGCGGCATCCTTGGACCGATGGGCCGTGACCCTTGGCAGCTGCGTCCAGCCCTGGCGAGCGACCGGGAGTTCCTGTACGGCCTGAATGAGGCGACGATGCGCGAGCACATTGAGAAGATCTGGGGCTGGAACGAGCCAGAGCAACAGGCGTTCTTCGACAACCGCTTCGAGCCGGCGGAGTGGCAGATCATTCAGGCAGGCGGCCAGGACGTCGGTGTGCTGATCGTCAAGGAGAACGACGAGGAGCTGTACCTGGCAGAGATCGAGATCGTGCCGGAGTGGCAGGGCCGAGGAATCGGCTCATCCGTTCTGCGCTCGCTGATGGAGGATGCCGTCGCTCGTCAGAAGCCGCTCACGCTCCGGGTGCTGCACCTCAACGAGCGCGCGCGGGCGCTGTACGAGCGTCTCGGGTTCCGGCCGTTCAGGGAGATCGAGACCCACACGTATCTCCGCTGGGACGGGTAGGTGCCTGTTCCCGGCCCTCGCTGAGGCTCTGACTACCGCCAGTCGAACTCGAACACGGCTTCGTCGGTCTCACGGCGCGTAGGGCCGAGCGAGCGGTAGAAGCTCATCGCCGTCTCGTTGCTCTCGTTCGTGATCACGAACGCGCGAGCGATGCCGCGCTCACGGCAGATCGCCTGGAGTGCCTCGAAGAGCCTCGGCCGACACCGCGACGGCGATAGTCGTCTCGAACGCCGACCTCGTAGATGAACATCATCTTCCCGTCGCCGTGGCGTCGGATCAACTCGTAGGCGAGGATCTGACCAACCGGCTCGCCACGGTCGAGAGCTGCCAGCTGAACGCTCGTCTCGACCGACAGGAACGCGCGGGCGCTCTCAACGGTATGCGGCGTACGCGCGCGCGGTGCGGCGCCTCCCTCCTCGAACCGTGCGTCCTCAACCGAGAGACGCCGGAGGAGCTCCTCGTCACCAACGCCGAGCCGTCTGACTTCGATCGCCACAAGGGGAGCGTAGGCCGCAGGCACTGTCGAAACCGCCCTTCTTCGCGCAAGCGGCGCCTCTGCAAAGTCGAGTCTTGCGTCCGCGAGTGACCGTATTCTCGTCGGGCTGTGGGTGACGAGTACGAGATCGAGTTCTACGCGGACAAGAATGGCCGCGAGCCGTTCCGCATCTTCCTCGACGGCTTGAGCGAAGCGAAGCGGTTGGCGATGATCGCCGCAATCGAGAGGATCCTTGTGCGGCACGGCCCTGGCGTTTGCGGCTCAGAGTGGGGCAGGAAGCTCGGTAATACCCTCTTCGAGTTCCGTGTACGGCACACCGCCGAGGAGATCAGGTCGATGTTCCCGAATGACGCTGCCCTAGCCGCCAAGGTGGCCGCCGAGGCGGTTGCCGACGGCGACCCCGACGGGGTGGAAACCTCGGCGAAGGAGCGCAAGGGTAAGCGCGCAAAGAAGGCGCCTGACCGGCTCGTGCTTCGAGCCTTCTGCAACCTGCGTCCGGGCGGCAAGATCGTCCTGATTCTTGGCGGGTACGACAAGGGCGAGGATCCGGGCGAACGCCGCCAGCAGCGAGAGATCGAGGCGGCCCGCAAACGGCTCGTCGAGCTGCAACAGCGCGAGGCCAAAGCCCTGAAAGAGGCTCGCCGGCTTGGCCTGGCGCCGCCAAAGACCCCCTCAAGAAAGCGCCGAAAGGGCCGATGAGAAACTTGCGCCGCGTATGGGGTTTACCCCATAATGTGGGTGGCGATAACGAACAGGAGATCTGATGGGCACGAAGTTCAAGGACTACGTCAAGGAAGTCGAGGCCGATCTCAACGCGGAGGGCCGCGCGATCCTCAAGGGCTTCCGCGCCCACTACGACCTCGCTGCTCAGCTGCTGGAACTCCGGCGTGAGCAGGAACTGACCCAGAAGGAGCTATCGAAGATCTCCGGGATCCCGCAGAGCGAGATCAGCCGGATCGAGCGTGGCGTCGGGAACCCGACGAGGGCTACGCTCGAGGCGCTCGGTGGCGCTCTCGACGCTCGGCTCTCCTTTGTGCGCGAGCCAGCAGGCGTCGCGTAACCCTTCCCTGCCTCCCGCGGCTACCCGCCGTGGCAGACCTTGTACTTGCGGCCTGACCCGCACGGGCACTGGTCGTTCCGCTGGATCCGGCGACGACCTCCCCTTCTAGATCGACCAGGTCAAGCCGCTCAGGAGGAACACTCCTGGGCGGCTTTCGTCGTTTCGCTGACGATCAAGAGCGCGTGCGCGTGCGCGAACCTCAGAAACGAACTCACCGACCCCGAAGAGCCGGCGAGAGCGCTGATCTGTACGACTTTCCGTTCATACCTGGAACTCGAGCTTGAACGATCCCAGCAGGGGCGGAGGGACTCGAACCCCCAACCCCCGGTTTTGGAGACCGGTGCTCTACCAATTGAGCTACGCCCCTGGGCTCGAGGATTGTAGCCCTGCGGTTCGGGCACTCCCGAACGCATGACAGACATGCCGAACGAAGAGATGGACAAGGCACAGCAGGAGCGCGAGCGCGAGACGGACGACGTCCTCGAGCGCGAGCAGGAGGGCAAAGGCTACGGCGAGGACGAGGGCGAACGGGAGGACGCGCTGCCGGAGTAACGTCGAGACGTGCAACGGCACGCCCTCGGCATCCTCTTCTCGTTGCTCTCACTCGGCCTCGTCGGCGTCGCGATCGCCGCGCTCGCCGGCGCCCACGGCGGCGCCCGCTGGGTGATCGCGCTGGCCGCATTCGCCCTCGCCGGGTGGCTCGGGTCGATCGCGCTTTCGGCTCTTCGGCCGGGGCGCTGAGGAAAATCGCCGCTCGCGCCGTATTCTCTCCTGTGTGAGCAGGTCCGACGAGACCCAGACCCTCTGGCTGGAATACCGCCGGACGAACGACAAGGCACTTCGCGACCGGCTGATCCTCACGTACGCGCCGCTCGTGAAGTACGTCGCCGGCCGTCTCGGCAGCGGGCTGCCGGCGCACGTGGACGAGGGCGACCTCGTCTCGTACGGCCTGCTCGGCCTGATGGGGGCGATCGACCGCTACGAGCCCGATCGCGACGTCAAGTTCGAGACGTTTGCGATCGCGCGGATCAGGGGCGCGATCATCGACGAGCTGCGTGCGATGGACTGGGTGCCGCGGTCGGTCCGGTCGCGCGCCCGCGAGATCGAACGCGCGATCGCCGAGCTCGAGGCCAAGCAGGGGACGGCCCCGACCGACGAGCAGATCGCGAAGAAGGTGGGGATCACCGTCGAGGAGCTCGAGGAGAGCCTGTCCGAGATCGCCCGCTCCTCGATCGCGGCCCTCGACGAGCTCTGGACGGTCTCGGGCGGCGACGGCGACCAGATCGCCCTCATCGACACGATCGAGGACACCGACGCCCCGGATCCGCAGCGCACGCTCTCGCAGACCGAGATGAAGGAGGCGGTCGCCGACGCGATCGCCCGGCTGCCGGAGCGCGAGAAGCTCGTCGTGACCCTCTACTACTACGAGGAGCTGACACTCCGCGAGATCGGCGAGGTGCTCGGCGTCACGGAGTCGCGCGTCTCGCAGCTGCACACGAAGGCGATCCTCCGGCTCAAGGCACGCCTCTCCGGCGCCGCGGCGCGCGCCGCGCTCGAGACGTAATACATTTCTCCCGAGCGAACACCCCCGCCCAGGAGGACGAACATCGTGCCTGTCAGCGAGCCCGGGAAGATCCGCAACATCGCCGTCGTCGGCCATCGCGGGGTGGGCAAGACCTCGCTCGTCGAGGCCATGCTGTTCCAGGCGGGCAAGACGAACCGGCTCGGGACGATCGACGCCGGCACGACCGCGTCGGACTGGGACGACGACGAGCACAAGCGGCAGATGTCGCTGTCGGGCGCGCTGCTCAACGTCGAGTGGCGCGACCGCAAGATCAACCTCGTCGACTGTCCGGGCGACCCCGGGTTCCAGGCCGACACCTTCGCGGCGCTGCGTGTCGTCGAGGGCGCGCTCGTCGTCATGAGCGCGGTGATGGGCGTCGAGGTGACGACGTCGCGGGTCTGGGCGCGCGCCGACGAGTACGAGCTGTCTCGTGTGATCGTCGTCAACATGCTCGACCGGGAGCGCGCCGACTTCTTCCGCGTGCTCGAGGCGGCGCAGGCACAGCTCTCCGACCGGTGCGTCGCGATCCAGCTCCCGATCGGCAGTGAGCACGAACTGAGCGGCGTCGTCGACCTGCTGCACATGTGCGCGTACATGGATCCATCAGGTGCGCAGGAAGGCGGGCCGCAGCCGATCCCGGACGACATGTCGGCGCAGGTGCAGGAGTACCGCGAGCAGCTGCTCGACGCAGTCGTCGAGACGAACGAGGAGCTGATGGCGCGCTACCTCGAGGGCGAGGAGTTGCCGGCCGAGGACGTCGCGCGCGCATTGAAGGACGCCGTCACGCGCGACGAGCTCTATCCGGTCGGCTGCGCGGTGGCGTCGAAGAACCTCGGTACGCACGCGATCCTCGACCTGCTCGTCGAGGGTGTCCCGTCGCCCGCGAAGAAGGGGACGACGATCGAGTTCGGTGACGCGAAGCAGGCTGTATTCGTGTTCAAGACGATCGCCGACCCGTTCGCGGGCCGCATCAGTTGCTTCCGCGTGCTCGCCGGGCCCGTCACCGGCGACACGACGCTCGTCGATCCCCGCACACACGCCAAGGAACGCCTCGGCCAGATCCTGCTGCTGAGCGGAAAGGACTCGACGCCGACGGAGGCGTTGTGCGTCGGCGATCTCGGCGCGGTCGCGAAGCTCAAGGACGTCGTCACCGGTGACGTCCTCGTCGACCACGAGGTGCCGGTCGAGCCGCCGCACATCGATTTCCCCAAGCCCGTCATGAGCTTCGCGATCACGCCGAAGGCGAAGGGCGACGAGGAGAAGATGGCGACCGGCCTGCGCAGGCTCGCCGAGGAGGATCCGACGCTGCACCTGCACCGCGACCCGCAGACGGGCGAGCAGCTGCTGTCGGGACTGACGCAGATGCAGGTCGAAGTCGCGGTCGACCGTCTCCGCAGCCGCTTCCACGTCGACGTCGAACTGCACCCGCCGCGCGTCCCGTACAAGGAGACGATTCGCAAGGAGGCGCGCGCACGCCACCGGTACAAGAAGCAGACAGGCGGTCGCGGGCAGTTCGGCGACTGCGCGATCCTGATCGAGCCGCTCGACAGCGGCGACGGCACCGACTACGAGTTCGTCGACAAGATCGTCGGCGGCGTCATATCGCACGGCTACCGGCCGGCGGTCGACAAGGGCGTGCGGGAGGCGATGGAGCGCGGCGAGCTCGCGGGTGCACCCGTCTACGGGATTCGCGTCTCGCTCGTCGACGGGCAGGAGCATGCGGTCGACTCGTCGGAGATGGCGTTCAAGATCGCCGGCTCGATGGCGTTCAAGGAGGCGTACCTCAAGGCCGACCCGGTGCTGCTCGAGCCGATCATGGAAGTCGAGGTGACCTGTCCCGACGACTGCGTCGGGCCCGTCAACGGCGATCTCAACTCGCGGCGCGCCCGTCTGCACGGAATGGAGCCGGTTGCGGGCATGACCGCCATCCGTGCAGAGGTGCCGATGGCCGAGATGCTGACGTACTCGCAGTCGCTCACCTCGATCACCGGCGGTCGTGGCGACTACCACATGACCTTCCTCCGCTACGAGGAAGTGCCGTCCCACGTGGCCCAGAAGATCATCGAGCAGACGCAGAAGGAGCGCGAGACGGCCAGAGCATGAGGGCGGGCTATAGTCGGGCTCGTGCGCGTGACCAAGGTCGGCACGACGCGCGTCTGCGCGATCTGCGAGCGGACGCTGCTGATGGGCGAGCGCTCGTCCCGCTACGCCCCCGAGGAGGGCGCCGAGCTCGTCGACGTCTGCGCGCTCTGCCAGGAGACGGCGCTCGAGCACGGCTGGCTCAAGGAGGGGACGCCCTCGACGCCGGTCGTCGCCGGCGACCGCCGGCGCCGTCGCCGCACGCTGCCCGAGCTACTCGGCCTGCGGCGGTCCGGCGACGGTGACGCCCTCGTTCCGTCGGAGCCGATCCTGCGCCGCCTCTCCGACAACGAGGTCGCTGTGCTCGAGGCGGCCGACCTGTTCAACGGCAGCTCGTACCGCCGCACCGTTGGCGGCATCGCGAAGAGCCTCGGCGACGCGAAGGCGAGCGTCGTCCCGCTCTCGGGCACGAACGGCGAGATCGCCGTCACGGTCGCGTGGGATCTGTCGTGGTACCAGTACCGCGTCAGCCCCGAGTCTGCGCAGCCCGTCCGGCTCGAGCGGCGCGGGCACGAGCTCGACGAGCTCGAGACGTCGTTCAAGGAGTGGAACGCGCACCTCGAGAACGAAGGCAGGCTCGTGCCGGATATCGCACGCCTCTAGCGGAATCTCGGCGCCGACCTAGAATCAGGCGACCATGATCTATTGCGTGATCCCGCGGGAGCTCGAGAACGAGCTGTACGCCAAGATGGTCGACTACTACAAGGACAACCCGAACGTGACGGTGATCGTCGACCGGCGCGAGGGGAACGACCGTCGC
>JAICLU010000160.1 GCA_025925195.1 Thermoleophilia bacterium | reverse complement strand
CACACGGGGACGGGCGGCGCTCCCGCGCGCGCGCAGGTCGAGTTCCAGCTCGGCGAGTCGGTCAAGATCCCGTCGGGGCCGCTCGCGGACTTCGACGGCGAGATCACCGACGTGAACGCCGACGGCCAGAAGCTCCAGGTGATGGTGAACATCTTCGAGCGGCAGGTGCCGGTCGAGGTCGGATTCGACAACGTGAAGAAGCTCGACTAGAGGGATTGCAATGGCGAAGAAAGTCCTGACGATCATCAAGCTCCAGATCCCCGGCGGCCAGGCGAACCCGGCGCCGCCGGTCGGCCCTGCGCTCGGCCAGCACGGCGTGAACATCATGGAGTTCTGCAAGGCGTTCAACGCGCAGACGGCCGACCAGAACGGCCGCATCACGCCGGTCGAGATCACGGTGTTCGAGGATCGCTCGTTCACCTTCATCACGAAGACGCCGCCGGCGGCGGTGCTGATCAAGGAGGCGCTGCGCCTCGACAAGGGCTCCGCGGAGCCGAACCGGACGAAGGTCGGGCGCCTGTCCCGGGAGCAGGTTCGTCAGATAGCGGAGACGAAGCTCCAGGATCTGAACGCCCGCGACGTCGACCACGCGGCGCTGATCATCGCGGGCACCGCCCGCTCGATGGGCGTGGAGGTGGACCTGTAATGGCACAGCATGGGAAGCGCTACGTCGAGTCGCGCGGCCAGATCGACCGGCTGACGACGTATTCGCCGGCCGACGCGGTCAAGAAGCTGAAGGAGCTGCCCGCGGCGAAGTTCGACGAGACGATCGAGGTGCACTTCCGGCTCGGCCTGAACGTCCGCCACGCCGACGAGCAGCTGCGCGGCACGCTGATGCTGCCGAACGGCTCGGGCCGCGAGATGCGGGTCGCCGTCTTCGCCGAGGGCGACAAGGCGCGCGAGGCGCAGGAGGCGGGAGCCGACGTCGTCGGCTCGGCCGATCTCGCGAAGCGCATCGAGGAGGGCTTCACAGACTTCGACGTCGCGATCGCGACGCCGGATCAGATGGGCAACGTCGGCCGGCTCGGCCGCATCCTCGGCCCGCGCGGTCTGATGCCAAACCCGAAGACGGGCACCGTCACCTTCGATGTCGGCAAGGCCGTCTCGGAGGCGAAGGCCGGCAAGCTCGAGTACCGCACCGACCGTGGCGCGAACGTCCACGTCTCGATCGGCAAGAAGAGCTTCGACGAGCGGGCGCTGCTCGAGAACTACGCAGCGGTGCTCGACGAGATCGTGCGTGCGAAGCCGGCGTCCTCGAAGGGGCGCTACATCAAGCAGATCACGATCACGTCGACGATGGGCCCCGGCATCCGCGTCGACCCGGCGCGGACCCGCGGCATCCTCGAAGAGCTCGACGAGCAGACGGCCGAAGCGGTTCCCGCCTAGCTCGGCTCTCCGATTCGGCAGTACAGCAAGAAGGCGACCGACGGTCGCCTTCTTGCTGTTGGCCTGCCTATCCGTTCGGCGGGTTCTTGCCGTGCGTGGCGACGAAGCTGACGCAGTCGCCTTGGTTCTTGAACTTGCCGAACGTCAGCCAGCCGCCGTTCTTGCACTGAGCCGTGGACGTCGGCAGGTTCAGCGTGAACGTGACCGTCGTCGAGACCGTCTGGCTGTGCAGCGTTGCCGAGACGGTCGCAGTCCCGGGGGCCGGCGAGGTGAGCGTCACCGACGCCTTGCCGCCGGCCGTGCCCGCCGCCGGCGCGGACAGGAGGCCGAGGTCCGTCGTGAAGGCGATCGTCGTCCCGTCCGGGATCGTCCCCGAGGCAGAAGCGTCGTTGCCCGCGGAGTCATGCGTTACGTCGGCCGTGATCGTCGAGCTGCTGCCGGTCGGAAGCGTGCTCGGAGAGGCCGAGATCGCGAGAACGAGCCACGGGTCGTACGCAACGTCACCGACGGCGTCCGAGCATCCCGACTCGTTCGGGCCGGCGTTGCAGCCCCACCAGTTGTCGGTGGCATCGACGCTACCGCCAGACTGCGCGCTGTTGTAGACGCCGTCGGCCGCAAGCGGCACGGCCGGAGGCAGCGCGGGCGGCACACCGAAGATCGCCCGGGGGTCGCCGTGCTCGGCGGCCAGGTCGTTGCCGCGCAGCACCACGCTCGCCCCGGCGGCGAGAGCGTGGTAGCCGACGTAGAGGCCGACCCCGTTCCCGGAGAGGTCGTTGCCGGTGAGCGTGATCGAGGCGGGCAGCGCGGCGAAGTCGGCGAGCTCGACTCCGGCCGCCGGGTCGGGGACGCTGTCGCCGCTCTCGCCCGTGAGTTCGTTATCGGCGAGCACGAGGCTCGCGCCAGCCGCGAGCGAGTTGGCGCCGACGTAAACGCCGACGCCGCTGTTCGAGAAGTTATTGCCGGCGATGTCGACCGTTCCGGGGATCCTCGCGTTGGTCGAGAGCTTCACCGCGCGGAACGGATCGCCGGTGAGGGAGTTCCCGGTGACCTCGATCTTCGCCACGCCCGACTCGGCGGTGGAGAAGTAGAGGCCCGACGACCCGCTAGCGGGGGTCATCGTGATCGCGTTATTCGTCACGTCGATCTCGGCACCGCCTGCGCCGCCGATGTGCTGGAAGTTGACGAAGCTGCTGCTGCCGCCGATGGTGTCCTGGTTGCCGGCGACGGTGATCGTCGACACGGTTTCGTCGTCGCAGTAGAAGTAGATGTCCGCGAGCGCGCTCGCGTCGGCGTCGTCGAAGATGTTGTTGTTCACCTCGCTGCCGCTGCAGCCTCCGTCGAACCACTGAACCGGCTCGCCGTCGGCTGTCGGGCTCCTGAAGTAGTTGGCGGTGACGTGGGTGTCCGGGGCGCGGTTCACGCCGATCGTGGCGGTCACCCGATAGATGCCGTAGTCGGACGAGAAGTCGTAGCCCGAGAAGACGTTGTTCTCGATCGTCACGTCGGAGGCGACGCCGATCGGGCCCGGGTCGCAGCCGATGCACACCTGGTTGCTCGGATCGGTGAACGCGAACCCGTCGACCGTCACGTCGGGCGCCTCGATCTCGAACGGCGCTCCGGTGACCGCGGATTCGGTCGCCGGCGATGCGGACGCCCGCGCTGCGCTGCCGGGATGTCCCGCCTGCGCGCCGCGCAACGTCAGGCTCTTGTCGATGACCACAGACGCCGAGCAGGGCCAGACGCTGTTGTCGGATGCCGTGCAGAACCGCGTCGTGACGTCGGCGTAGGTGCCCGCGGCGACCTGGATCGCGTCGCCGTCGCTCGCGTTGTCGACTGCCTGCTGGATCGTCTGGCACGGCGACGTCGACGTGCCGCAGCTCGCGCTGTCCGTGCCCGTCGCCGAGTTGACGTAGAGCGTCGCCGCGGCGGCGGCCGCCGGCGCGGCGAAGAGAAGAATCAGCGCCGCGACAGGTCCAGCGAGGGCTGCGATCCCCACACGCCGACCCCGGCGGTTGCCCTCGTCCATGTTCTCTCCCTGCTAGACGCGCCGACCATCCCACTCCGATCGTTCGCTGTCAAGGCTTCTCGGGTACGCTTCGGCCGACCACAGCCCAATCGCCAGAGACAGGAAGCAGCCGGTTCGCCGGTGGAAGCCTTCCCGAGGCGGTGTTCGAGCCGAAGATTTCGCTTCACCTCTTCGTCGAGCCCGCCACCGTGCGGGCTCGATTCACGAATGAGGAGGTGATGCAGTGAAGAGAGAGGACAAGGAGCAGGTCGTCGAGGCGCTCACCGAGCGGCTGAAGACAGCCGAGACGGTGCTCGTCGCGGATTACCGCGGCCTGACGATGCCGCAGATCGACGCGCTTCGCTCCCGCCTGATCGAGACGGGCGCACGCTTCAGCGTCGTGAAGAACACGCTCACGCGCCGCGCGGCGGAGGCCGCCGGCAACGAGGCGCTGCTTGCGTTGCTCGAAGGCCCGAGCGCGATCGCGTTCATCGAGGCCGACGGCGACATGGTGGCCGCCGCGAAGGCACTCGCCGACGCGGCGAAGGAGACGCGTGTGCTCGCGATCCGCGGCGGCGTGCTGTCCGGTCGCACGATGTCGGCCGACGAGGTCGAGAGCCTCGCAAAGCTGCCGGCGATCGACGTGCTGCGCGGCCAGGTGCTCGGTGCGATCGTCGCGCCGCTCAGCGCCATCGCCGGGCTCGTCAACGCACCGCTCCAGAACCTCTACGGCCTGATCGACGCTCGCATCGAGCAGCTGCAGGCCGGAGGCGACACATCCGCTGCCGAGGCGGCGCCCGCCGCCGAGGAAGCACCTGAAGCACCTGAAGCACCCGCCGAGGAGGCTCCCGAGCCCACGGCAGAAGCAGAAGAGACAGAGACAACCACGACTGAAGAGACGCAGGAGGAGACCGCCTAATGGCTGCTGTCGACACCATCTTCGAGCAGCTCGGGAGCATGACCGTCCTCGAGCTGGTCGACCTGAAGAACAAGATCGAGGAGGAGTGGGGCATCACCGCCGCCGCTCCGGTCGCCGCTGCTGCGGCACCGGCCGGGGGCGGCGCTGCGGCCGAGGTCGAGGAGAAGACGGCGTTCGACGTCGTCCTCACCGAGGCCGGCGGCCAGAAGATCCAGGTGATCAAGGTCGTCCGCGCCGTCACCGGGCTCGGCCTCAAGGAGGCCAAGGACCTCGTCGACTCGGCTCCGAAGCCGGTCAAGGAGGGCGTGACGCAGGAGGAGGCCGACACGATCAAGGGCCAGCTCGAAGAGGCCGGAGCCTCCGTCGAGCTGAAGTAGCTCGCGGCGGGGCCTGCTCCGCGCAGCCGAGACGGCGTCTCGGCTGCGCGGAGCTCACCCTTGCCAGGTGGCGCCCCCGGCGCTACCCTCAGCCGGTCACACCCACCCGTTCAAGGGGGCGAACGCCGCGCGTTCGCTTGCGGTGAGCGGTGCCCAACCGGTATCTTGGTTGGTTGCGCCGACGTTCAGCCCGTCGTCCTGCCCGTTGCCACGCCCGTTTGCCTGTTTGCACGCCCTTTTGCACGTCCTCAATTCGCCTGAACTCGCCCGTCCACAGGGAGGCCTGATTTCTTGACCACCAAGGTCGCTTCGCCCCGCCCGCGCAAGTCGTTTTCCCGCATTGAGAACATCCTCGACCTCCCCAATCTGATCGACATCCAGAAGGCGTCGTTCCAGTGGTTCCTCGACGAGGGCCTTCGGGAGACGATCGACGACATCTCGCCCATCGAGGACTACACCGGCTCCCTCGCCGTGGAGTTCGGCGACTACCTCTTCGGCTCGCCGCAGTTCTCGATCAAGGAGTGCCGCGAGAAGGACCTGACCTACCAGGCGCCGCTCTCGATGACCGTCCGGTTCGTCAACAAGGACACGGGCGAGATCCGCGAGCAGACCGTCTTCATGGGCGACTTCCCGATGATGACCGAGCACGGCACGTTCATCATCAACGGCACCGAGCGCGTGATCGTCACGCAGCTCGTGCGGTCGCCGGGCGCCTACCTGATGGAGCCGAAGGACGCGACGAAGCAGGTCTTCACCGCGAACCT
>JAICLU010000097.1 GCA_025925195.1 Thermoleophilia bacterium | reverse complement strand
GAGAAGCATTGCGCCGCGTCGAGCTCGTCGAGCTCGAGGATGTCGTGCACCGTCCACGCCGACTCGTCCGCCATCACGGGCGAGTCGATCTGCGCCGCGACGCGGGCGAGCTGCTTCGCCCCGGCGACAGGCTGCTCGCAGAGGAAGATGCCGTGCTCCTCCTGCCGGCGGGTCACGTCGACGGCGAGTGCGACCGACTCGTAGCCCTCGTTCGCGTCGACGCGGATGCGCACGTCGTCGCCGATCGCCTCCCTCAGCCGTCGGACGAGCTCGACGTCGCGCTCGGGCTCGATGCCCGTCTTGCACTTGATCGTCCGCGCGCCCTCGCCGACAGCAACGACGGCCTCGTCGACAGCGGGGCCGACGTCCATGAGGCCGAGTGAATGGCAGACCTCGATCGAATCGCGATGCCGCCCGCCCAGGAGCGCCCACACCGGCAGGCCGAGCGCATGACCGGCAGCGTCGTAGCAGGCGATGTCGAGCGCGGACTTCGCATACGGATGCCCCTTGACGACGGCGTCCATCCGCGCGTGGATCGTGCCCGGCTCGCGCGGGTCGGAGCCCTCGATCGCCGGCACGAGGACGTCGCGGATCATGTGGACGACGGTCTCCGCGGTCTCGCCGTAGTAGCGCATGTGCGCGCCGCCCCACGTCGCGAGCGCGGGCGCCTCGCCCCAGCCGCTGACGCCCTCGTCGGTGTCGAGCCGCACGAGCGTATGGCGACCGATCGGCACCTTCGTGTTCGACGCCCACGCGTGGCGCCGGCGCGTGGGCACCGCGACGACGAAGATCTCCGCTCCCGTGATCTTCATGCTCAGCTGCCGATCGGCAGGAGGCCGCTCGCGCGGGTGATCAGCTCGCAGCCGTCGTCGGTGACGACGAGCTCGTCCTCGATCTGCACGCCGAACCGGCCTTCGAGCATCGTCAGCGGCTCGATGCAGAGCACCATCCCGGGCTCGAGCGCGACGGAGGTCTTCGCGTGCACGAAGGGCTCCTCGTGCAGCGTGATCCCGAGACCGTGCCCGACGAAGTGGTACGGCGGGAGCTTCGCCTCCTCCATCGCCTCGCGGTAGATCCGGTAGACGTCGGCGCTCTGAGCGCCCGGCTTCACCGCCGCGAGCGCGCGCTCGTGGACCGACTCGAGCAGCTCGTAGACCTTCGTCACCTCGTCGCTCGGATCGCCGACGACGGCAGTGCGCGCGACGTCGCAGTGGTAGCCGGCGCTCGTGCCGATCACGTCCAGGCGGACGACGTCGCCCCGCTCCAGCGTTCGGTTGGTCGGCGGCGCGTTCGGATGCGACGAGCGCTCGCCGGCGCCGACGACGAGCATCGTCAGCTCGTCGCCGCCCGCAGCTGCGAAGGCCTCCGAGATCGCGTTGCCGAGCTCACGCTCGGTGGCCCCGGCGTCCACCGAGCGGCACGCGGTCGCGGCGATCTCCTGCGCGGCCCGGCCGATGCGGCGAATGGCGTCGATCTCGGCCGGTGTCTTGACGACGCGCAGGCCCGACAGGAACTCGTCGGCGGCGACGAGCTCCGCGTTCGGCAGGGCGCGGAGCAGCACCTCGTGCGCCTCGACCGAGAGCGCGGTCAGCTCGACGCCGATGCGCCCTCCGTCGAGGCCCTGCCGGCGCAGCGCGTCGGCGGTCACCTCCATGGGATGCTTCTCGAACTCGACATAGTCGGTGACGCGGTCGGCCCACATGCGCTCGCGCATCAGCTGCGCGTCCACCGAGACCACGATCGCCTCGGTCTCGCCGCTCACCGGGACGATCGATGCGGCCAGGCGCTGGCGCACGGTCCGCAGGGACGGCGGCACCGCTCCCGCGGTGTAGATCAGAGCCTCGCGCGATGTCGCAATGACGGCGTCGAGCGACGCGTCGGCCAGAGCGCCGCGTACGCGCTCGAGCACCTGCACGCCGACGTCGGATGTGGTCGTGCTCACTTCCCCTCCTCGATCAGCGTGCGAACGGTGGCGATGTGCGCCGCGACGGCCAGCCGCGCCTGCACGGCGTCGTGGCGGGCGATCGCGTCGACGATCGTCGCGTGCTCCGCCGCCGAGTTCGTCGGCCGGGTCCGCGGCGCGAACATCGCGGCGCGCGACTCGGTCAGCTGGTTGTGCAGGTCGCTCTCGAGATGGAACAGCAGCTCGGAGTGCGCGGCGCCGGCGATCGCGAGATGGAACGCGACGTCGAGCTCCATCAGCTCCTCCGCCGACGCCCCGTCGCGACCGGCCGCCTCGGCGAATGCGGATTGCGCCCCGCGCAGCCGCATCAGGTCGTCCTCGTCATGCTTCGTGGCGGCCTCCTGGGCCGCAAGCTCGTCGAGCGCCCCGCGCACGTTCAGCAGGTCGATCACCGCGTCACGGTGCAGCTCGAGCCAGTTCGTGAACGGCTCGGCGAAGCGCGTGTCCGGGCCCTCGGCGACGAAGGCGCCGCGGCCGTGGTGCACCTCCACGAGATTGATCGCCTCGAGCGAGCGCAGCGCCTCCCGGACGCTGACCCGGCTGACGCCGAACGTCTCGCCGAGGCGCCGCTCGGAGGGAATCGGGTCGCCCGGCTTCAGCTCACCTTTCCGGATCGCCGCCAGCAGCCCGTCGCGCACGGCGTGCGACCGGTGGACGCGCTTCACCGCCTCGACGTCGGAGAGGGGTGGCTTGGCAGTCATCTGTGCCGCACCGTAACATGTCAGTTGTCAGTCCAGCAAGGAGGGCAAATTGCCGGTCGTCGTCGTGCAGTTCTGGGAAGGCAGGAGCACCGAGCAGAAGCGGGCGCTCGCCCGCGCGATCACCGACGCGATGGTCGAGCACGCCGACGCGAGCCCGGAGGCGCTGCACGTCGCGATCCAGGAGTACAGCCGCGAGGACTGGGCGCGGAACGGCGTCCTCGCCGTCGACATGGAGGATCCCGGCGAGAAGCCGCCCGTGGTCTGGAAGCTCGACCACCTGCTCCTCGAGACCTCCGATCTCGAGCGCGCCCTCGCGTTCTACGTCGAATTCCTGGGGTTCACCATCCGCAAGCAGGAGACCCGGCCCGACGGGCGGCCACTCGTCGTCACCCACCAGGGACTCGGCCTGACGAACGGCGGCGGCGGCGTCCAGCACGTCGAGCACCTCGCCTTCCGCACCCGCGACGTCGTCGGGATGGCCGAGCGGGCACGCACCGCCGGCATCGAGATCATCGAGGGTCCGAAGGAATGGTCCTACGGCGTCTCGGTCTATCTCCGCGATCCGGACGGCAACAAGATCGAGCTGTTCGGGCCTCACTGACCTGAGTCTGGTCTGACCACTGAGCCGAAATGTGGTAATACCAGTCCTGTGAGTTTCCCCACGACGAAGGGCGCAGAGCAATGAGACAGATCCAATTCGGCGTCCGTGTGCCCAACTCGGGCCCGCTCGCCAGCGTCGAGAACATCGTCCGCGCCTCGAAGGCGACCGAGGAGATGGGCTTCGACGCGCTGTGGGTGCACGACCATGTCGCCTGGAGCACCGAGATGCACCGGCATCACATCTCCTCCGGCGCTGCCGAGGCGCTCGTCGAGGGCCAGGACCCGGACTTCTTCGAGTCGCTGACGACACTCGCCTACATCGCCGCGCAGACGTCGACGATCCAGATGGGCGTCGCGTGCATGGTCACCCCGTGCCGCAATCCGATCTACGCCGCGAAGCAGCTCTCGACGCTCGACCACCTGACGGGCGGCCGCCTGCTCGTCGGCGTCGGGCTCGGCTCGAAGGCGACGCGCGAGTCGGACGAGTTCGACCTCTTCGGCGTCTCGACGAAGACGCGCGCCCCCGTCACCGACGAGTACCTCCAGGTGATGAAGTCGATCTGGACGACGAAGACGTCGTCGTTCTCGGGGAAGTACGTCTCGTTCCCCGAGGTCGAGATCTTCCCGAAGCCGAAGCAGGACACGCTGCCGCTCTGGATCGGCGGCTGGACCGACCACGCCGCGGTGCGCGCCGGCAAATACGGCGAGGGCTGGATCCCCGGCTGGCTCGGCCCGGCGGAGATGGCGCGCGGCAAGGACGTCCTGCTGAACGCCGCGTCCGAGGCCGGTCGCGACGGCGCCGGGATCACGATCGCCGTCGAGAAGCTCGCGACGATCGCCCGCACCCGCGAGGAAGGGCTCGAGCGCGCGCTCCCGACCGTGCGAACGAGCAGCAACAGCTACGAGCGCGACGTCGACGACGTGCAATTCGCGCTCGACCGCCACATCTTCGGCTCGGTCGACGACGTCAAGCAGCGTGTCGACGAGTTCGCGCAGGCGGGCGTCACCCACTTCGAGCTGAAGCTCATCTACAGCACGATGGACGAGCTGTTCGAGCAGATGGAGCTCTGGGCGGAGACGATCCTGCCGCTCTACGACTGATGACCGGCCTCGACTTCGTCAGCGCCGACGAGTGCGCGCGCGTCCTCTCCGTCGACGACATCGTCGCCGAGGTGACGCGCGCCCTCGAGCGCGAGCGGCAGAACGAGCTCTCCTGGCCGGAGCCGCGGAATCTCAACCTGATCGGCGACGCGCACGGCAACCATTACCACGTGAAGGCCTGCGTGCTCGAGGACGTGCCGATCGCCGGGATCCGGGTCGTCTCGCACCCGGGCGACGACGACTCCGGCGGCGGCACGCGGCTGATCGTCCTCGTCGACCCGGCGACGACGCAAACGGTCGCAATCGTGGACGAATCGTGGAACTACGGCCAGCGCACCGTCGCATCGCTCGCGGTCGCGGCCGCGAAGGTGGCGCGCGAGGACGCCGACACGCTCGCGGTCGTCGGCAGCGGTCATCTCGCACGACTCGCGCTGCCGTACTACGCACGACTCGTGCCGAATCTGAAGACGGTACGCGTCACCTCGCGGACGCCGGAACGCCGTGAGGCCTTCGCCGCCTTCGCCCGCGAGGAGCTGTCGCTCGATGCGACGGCGGTCGAGACCGTCGAGGAGGCCGTCAGCGGCGCACCGCTCGTCCTGACCGCGACGAGCGCCGGCCGGCCGCTCGTCGAGGAGGCCTGGCTCGCGCCCGGCGCGGTCGTCGCCGCGCTCGACCCGGCCGAGCTCTCCCCCGCCCTCGTCAAGGCGGCCGACCTGCTGCTCGGCGACAGCCGCGAGCAGCTCGCGAAGGAAGTGGCCGAGTGCTACGGCGCCGGCGTCGAGCTCGATGCGACGTTCGCAGAGGTGCTCGCCGGCGTGCACCCCGGCCGCACGTCGCCGGACGAACGGGTCGCGATCGTCAGCCAGGGCCTGGCGAGCCAGGACGTGGCGCTGGCGCACCTGGCGTACCGGCGCGCGCGCACGCCTGTCTGAGGGCCCGCGCCACGAGCGTCGCCGTCAGGCGGCCCTTGTAGCCGGCCGGCCCATAGGCGTCGGAGATCGGCTCGAGCCCGGCCGCCGTTTCGGCGCCGATCGCCTCGAGGAGGTCGTCGCCCGCGTCGAGCGGGATCCCCTCGGCCGCCTGCTCCCCCGCGGGAACGCGTAGCGGCCGGGGCCCGATGCAGCCGACGGCGATGCGCACGTCGTGCGTCCGTCCGTCCACCGCGTCGAGAAGGACCGCAACCCCCGCCGTCGGCCGCTCGGCGTACGTGTGCCGGACGTAGGCAAAGCCGTCGAAGCGGCGGAGCGGCACCTCGATGTGGGTGAGGATCTCGTCCGGTTCGCGTGCCGTCTCGAGCGCGGCGACGAGGAACTCGTCGAGCGAGAGCGTCCGCGCGCCGCGGACGCTCTCGAGCGCGACGCGTGCGTCGTGCGCGAGCAGCGTCGTCGCGGGGTCGCCGTGCGGCTCGGCGAAGCAGAGGTTGCCGCCGAGCGTGCCGGTCGAGCGCACCCGGACGTTGCCGAGCCGCCGCTCCGCCTCGGCGAGCGCCGGCGCGATCTGCGCCAGCTCTGCAGCCGCTGCGACCTTCGCGTGCGCCACCGCACCGCCGATCCGGATCGCACCGCCTGAGCGCCAGATGCTCGTCAGCCCGGCCAGGCGCTTGACGTCGACGACGTGCTCGATGTCGGAGAGCCCGCTGCGCAGGACGAGCAGGAGCTCGGTGCCGCCGGCGTAGACCTGGGCGCCGGGGCCGTGGTCGGCGAGCAGCCTGCACGCCTCCGCGAGGCGGGTCGGGCGGTGCAGATCGAAGGACGGCAGGGTCGCGCCCGGCGCGGACACACTGGTAAGTTATCAGTCCAGTTGCCGCGCCTCCGCCACAGCTTCCACGTCCCGGCCGCGCCCGCAGACGTGTTCGGGTTCCTGGCCGATCCGAGCCGCGTCGCGCGCTGTCTGCCGGGCGCGGAGCTCGATCCGGACGCACCGCGGGGGCGGCTCGCCGAAGGGCAGGAGATCGGCGGCCGGATCGCAGTCCAGCTCGGCCCCGTCGGCACACAGTTCCGCGGCGTCATCCGCGTCCTGGAGCTCGACGACGCCGCCCGGCGCAGCGTGCTGGGGGTGCGGGCCGAGGACGCGAAGGGCAACGGCTCCGCGACTGCGACGATCACGCTCGCGGTGGCGCCGGAGGACGGCGGCAGCGTGGTCGACCTCGATGCGGACGTCGACGTGCGCGGCCGGGTCGCGACGTTCGGCTCGGGGATGATCGAGCGCATCTCGGGGCGAATGATCGAGAAATTCGGCGCCAACATCGCCGGGGCGCTGGCGGGGGACGAGCCGGCTGCTGCGCCGGCAGCGCGCGCGGTTGCACCGCGGCGCGGGGTCGACCTAGGGAGTACGGCGTGGCCGGTGCTCGCGACCGGCTTCGCGTTCGCGTGCGGGCTGCTCGCCGGCCGGTTGCTCTTCGGCTAGTGGCGACCGAGCTCTCGATCGAGACGGTCGTCAACGGGCAATCCGTTCACGCGACGGTGCCGTCGAATCGCACGCTGTCGCAGTTCCTGCGCGACGATCTCGGTCTCACCGGCACGAAGGTGTCGTGCGCGCTCGAGCTGTGCGGCACCTGCACGGTCCTGCTCGACGGCTCACCCGTCAGCGCGTGCACGCTGCTCGCCGCCGAGATCGACGGCGGCGACGTGCTGACCGTCGAGGGGCTCGCGGGCAGCGACGGAGAGCTCGACCCGCTGCAGCGGGCATTCCTCGACCACGGCGCGTTCCAGTGCGGGTTCTGCACGCCCGGGATGCTCTTGACGGCGAAGGCATTGCTCGCCCGCGACCCCGATCCCAGCGAGGAGACGATCCGCGAGGAGCTGCACGGCAACATCTGCCGCTGCACCGGCTACGTGCCGATCGTCGAGGCGATCCAGGCCGCGGCGCGGGAGCTGCGCCGGTGATCGTCGAAGAGCTGCAGGAGCTCCGGACGGTCGGGCGTCACACGGTGCGCGTCGACGGGCGGGCGAAGGTGACGGGCACCGCCTGCTACGGGGCCGACGTGCACGTGCCGGGGGCGCTGCACGCCGCCGTCGTCCGCAGCCCGCTCCCCCACGCGCGCATCCGCGGCGTAGAGACGGCGGCGGCGCTCGCGTCGCCCGACGTCGCCGCGGTGCTGACGAGCGACGACCTGGCGCGCGTTCTCGCCCGCACGCGCTTCGGGCCGGTCGTGCGCGACACGCCCGTCCTCGCGGAGGGGGTCGTCCGCTACGAGGGCGAGCCCGTGGCGGTCGTGCTGGCGTCGAGCCCGGAGGCGGCGCGCGCCGGCGCGGCGGCCGTCCGCCTCGACCTCGACCCGCTGCCGCTCCTGGCGAGCGTCGAGGACGCGCTCGCGGACGGCGCCGCACCCCTGCACGGCGAGACCGAGGGGGGCGAGTTCGGCGGCTGGAGCGGCGGCGCCGACGCCGGGCGCAACGTCGCGGGGCATTACCACGACCTCCGCGGCGACCCGGACGGCGCACTCGCGGCGGCCGAGCACGTGTTGTCGCACGAGTACCGGCTCGCGCCGCTGCAGCACTACGCCCTCGAGAACCACGTCGTCACGGCCGTCCCCGACGGCGACACGCTCGTCGTGCACACGCCGAACCAGTACCCGTTCCTGATGGTGCGGATGCTCGCCGGGCTGCTCGGCCGGCCGGAGAGCTCGATCCGCGTCGCCGTGCCGTACGTCGGCGGCGGCTTCGGCAGCAAGGAATACGTCAACGTCGTGCCGATCGCGGCCGCGGCCGCGGTCGCCGTCAACCGGCCGGTGCGGCTCGAGCTGACCGTCGAGGAGTCGTTCCGCTCCTCGGGCCGGCACGGCGCGATCGTGCGCTTCACGTCGGGCGTCACGAACGGCCGCATCGTCGCGCGCAAGATCGAGCTGCTCTTCGACACGGGCGCGTACGCCGACCAGGGGCCGCGCGTCATACGCCAGGCGGGCTACCGCGCGCCGGGGCCGTACCGGATCCCGAACCTGCAGGTCGATGCGTACGCCGTCTACACGAACAAGGTGCCGGCCGGTGCGTACCGCGGCTTCGGCGCGAGCCAGCCGATCCACGGCTGCGAGTGTCACATGGACGAGATCGCCGACGCCATCGGCATGGATCCGGTCGAGTTCCGCCGCCTGAACCTGCTCGAGCTCGGCGACGACTTCGCCGAGGGCGACCTGCCGCTCGACTGCGACCTGCCGACGGCGCTCGACATGGCCGCCGAGCGCGTCGGGCGTGCGCGCGGCGAGCGTCTGCCCGACGGCCGCCTGACCGGCACCGGCGTCGCCGTCGGCGTCAAGAACACGGCATCGGGACGGCTGCCGTCGCGCGCGATCGTCCGCCTGCACCGCGATGGCTCGGCGACCGTGGTCGCGTCCGGCGTCGAGCTCGGCCAGGGCGCGCACACGGTGCTCGCGCAGGTCGCGGCCGAGACGCTCGGCATCCCGTACGAGCGCGTCCGCGTCGGCGCCGTCGACACCAGCGTGACTCCGTTCGACCAGCGCACGTCGTCGAGCCGAACCACCGTGCATCTCGGCCTCGCCGTCCAGCGGGCGGCCGAGCACGTGCTCGCCCAGCTCCGCGACGTCGCGGGCGACGACGTCGATCCGGCTGACGCGGAGGCCGTCGCCGCCGCCGTCAACGGGCCCGCCTCCGGCCTCGGCGGCGAGATCGTCGGCGTCGGAACGGTCGACCAGGACGCGCCCGAGGCGCCGACCGCGTTCGGGATGCGTGCCGGCTACTGGGAAGGATCGGTCGGCGCAGCGCGGGTCGCCGTCGATCCGCGCACCGGGGCGGTCGAGGTGCTGCAGTACGTGACCGTCGCCGACGCAGGTCGCGTCATCAACCCGCACGGCGCGCACGGCCAGGAGGTCGGCGGCGCGGTCATGGCCGTCGGGCACGCGCTGACCGAAGCGCTCGAGTTCGACGACGGGTATCTGACGAACCCGTCGCCGGTCGACTACCGCGTGCCGCTGGCGGGCGACGTGCCGGGCATCGTCGAGAGCCTCTTCATCGAGCGCGGCGACGGGCCGGGCCCGTTCGGCTCGAAGGGGCTCGGCGAGAGCTCGATCATCACGGTTGCGCCGGCGATCGCGAATGCGATTGCAGCGGCGACCGGCGTGCGGGTGCGTGAGTTGCCGATCCGCCCGTGGGCGCTTCTCGGCTGAGCGGACCGAGCCGCGAGACGAGGAGCTCCAGCACGGGCAGCGCGTCGGCGAGGCGCTGCCGGTCGGCCGAGGGAAGCAGATCGATCTGCGCGCGCAGCGCGTCGCTCCGCGCGTCGCGAACACGGCGCACGAGCCGCCGGCCTGCAGGCGTCGCCTCGAGCGACGCGACGCGGCGATCCCGCTCGTCGACGATGCGGCGGACGAGCCCGCGCGACTCGAGCGTCCCGATCGACCGGGAGAGCAGCGTGGCGCCGATCCCCTCCGTGGCCGAGAGCTCCGACAGGCGCATCCGCCCCGAGCGGACGACCGTGCTGAGAACCGACGACTGCGTCGGCGTCAATCCCGAGGCGGCGTCGATCACGCGGAGCTGCCGTGACAGCAGACCGATCAGGTGCCGGAGGTGGGAAACGTCGAGCTCGAGGGCGATCAGGTCCGACATCGGGCCTCCTCGACCCTAGACGTGTGCATCGAGCCATTCCAGGGTCTCGGTCGAGATCCTCTCGAAGTGCTCGAGATACGCCTCGTAGTGCTTGTCGCCGTCGAGCCTGACGATCTTCTTCGGCTCGCGCGCCGCTGCGTACGCCGCCTGCGACTGCTCGCCTGGAACGACCGCGTCGCGCGTGACGTAGAAGAGGAGCACCGCGCGTGGCGCGATCTCGGCGACGCGCTCGACGGGCCGGAAGTCGATCACGGCGTCGGCACACCAGAGCGGCGTCCGCCCCGCCGCCGCGGCGGCGACGGCCGCCGGCCCTTTGACGTTCGTCGCCCGGCGCTCGGGCGTTGCGACGAGAATCCCCTCGGCCGGATCGACGAGTGCGGGCTCCTCTCCCCGTACGCGGGCGCGGCGATCGTCGGCGAGCTGGTCCAGCAGCTCGTGCCACTCGTGCTCGCGCCGCATCGCACGCATCCACGCACGCCCGTCGGTGACGGCCGAGATCGCGACGCAG
>JAICLU010000098.1 GCA_025925195.1 Thermoleophilia bacterium | reverse complement strand
GGCGATCGTCCCCGAGAACCGCCGGCTGTTCGCGCCCATGTCGGTGCTCGAGAACCTCCAGATGGGGGCGTACCTGCACGGCGGCGGGTCGAAGGAGGACTTCGACCGCGTGTACGAGCTGTTCCCGCTCCTCTACGAGCGGCGCGCGCAGCTCGCCGGGACGCTGTCCGGCGGCGAGCAGCAGATGGTGGCGATGGGGCGCGCGCTGATGGCGAAGCCGAAGCTGCTGCTGATGGACGAGCCGTCGATGGGCCTGGCGCCGATCCTCGTCGAGCGGTCGTTCGAGATCATCCAGGAGGTGCACCGGTCCGGCGTCGCGATGCTGATCGTCGAGCAGAACGCGAACGTCTCGCTCTCGATCGCCGACCGGGGCTACGTGCTGTCGACCGGCCGCCTCGTCCTCTCCGGCGCAGCCGCCGAGTTGCGCGAGAACGAGGATCTCCGCAAGGCCTACCTCGGCCGCTGAAGAATTTCACTTCTGTACCGTGTGGACATGTTCGATGCTGCTGTCGCCACGGTCGTCGCGACGCGGAAGTCGGCGCCGCGGCCGGTCGGCTCGACGCTGACCGTCACCCGCGACGGGAAGCTCAGCGGCTCCGTGTCCGGCGGGTGCGTCGAGAGCGACGTCTTCGTGGCGGCGCAGGAGGTGATGGACACCGGCGTCCCGCGCCTCGTCACGTACGGAATCACCGACGACATGGCCTTCGGCGTCGGCCTGCCCTGCGGCGGCGAGATCGACGTCTTCGTCGAGCCGGCGGGTGGGGCGGCGGCGCCGGCGCCCGCCGCCGGCGAGCGCGCCGTGGTCTTCACGGTGATCCACGGGGAGCCGCTCGGCGCGAAGCTGCTCGTGCGCGAGGACGGCTCGACGGCCGGCGACGGCCCGCCCGGGCTCGCGGCGCTCGCGACGGACGCGCTCCGCCGCGGCCGCGGCCAGGTGCTCGAGCACGAGGGACGCACGGTGTTCGCGGACGTCCACGGCCCGCCGCCGACCCTCTTCGTGTACGGCGCGGTCGACACGGCGGAGGCCCTGTGCGGGATGGCGCGGCAGCTCGGCTGGCGCACGGTCGTCGCCGACGCCCGCTCGCGGTTCCTCACCCGCGAGCGGATCCCGAGCGCGGACGAGCTCCTGCCGCTCTGGCCGGAGGAGGCGCTCGACGAGCTGCGGCCCGACACGGCGACCGCGATCCTCGTGCTCACGCACGACGACAAGTTCGACCTGCCGCTGCTGACCGCCGCCGTGAAGACGGACGCCTTCTACATCGGCGCGCTCGGCTCCCGGCGCAACCAGGAGCGCCGGCGTGAGTTGCTGTGCGAGGCGGGTCTCACCGACGAGGAGCTCGAGCGGATCTCCGGGCCCTCCGGCCTCGACATCGGCGCCGAGACGCCGTCCGAGACGGCGCTCTCGATGCTCGCGGAGGCGCTCGCCGTCCGCGCCGGCCGCCGCGGCGGGCTGCTGAAGGACTCGCCGCACCGGATCCACGCCGCCGTCTGACCGCCCGGTGCGCACGCCGGTGACCAAATATCAAATGCCGGTTGCAAACCGAATAGCGCGCTGCGTAGGATCGCGTACGTGCTGCTGCGGGAGGTCGAGTACGCGAAGCCCACGTCGGTCTCCGACGCGCTGAGCGCACTCGCGGCGCACGACGGGGCCCGCGCGCTCGCCGGCGGGCAGACGCTGATCAACGTGATGAAGGCCCGCGCGGCCTCGCCGGACGTGCTCGTCGACCTCAACGGCCTCGACGAGCTGAAGGGGATCGAGCTCGCCGCCGACGGCACGCTGACGATCGGCGCGATGACGAGCTACACCGAGCTGATGGCGAGCGCCGAGGCGAAGGCCCGGCCGATCCTCGCCGAGGTCGTCTCCACGATCGCCGACGTCCAGGTCAGGAATCGCGGCACGGTCGGGGGCAACGTCTGCGCGAACGACCCGACGAACCACCTGCCGCCGCTGATGACGGCGATCGGCGCCCGGATGACGATCGCCGGCGCCGGCGGCGAGCGTGAGGTTCCCGCCGAGGAGTTCTTCCTCGGCGTCTACATGACCGCGGTCGGCCCGGGCGAGCTGCTGACGCGGATCACGATCCCCGCGGGCAAGCACGACGGCTTCGCGGCGATCACGCTCGGAGCGGACGGGACGTGCATCGCGAACGCCGCGGCGAGCCTGAACGGCTCGCTGCGCGTCGCGCTCGGCTGCGTCGACGCCGTCCCCGTCCTGCTGCAGCCCGCCTCGGCGGACGAGGACGCGGTGCGCGCCGCGGTGCAGTCCGCGAACCTCGACCCGCCGTCGGACGTCCACGCGAGCGCCGAGTATCGCGCCCACCTCGCCGAGGTGCTCGCACTCCGCGCGGCCCGCCAGGCGAAGGAGCGTGCATGAGCGACCACCAGGTCACGGTCACCGTCAACGGCGTCGAGTACGAGCGCGAGGTCGAGGCCCGCAAGCTGCTGATCCACTTCGTCCGCGACGACCTCGACCTGACCGGCAGCCACATCGGCTGCGACACCGGCAACTGCGGCGCCTGCTCGATGATCGTGAACGGGACGCTCGTGAAGAGCTGCATGATGCTCGCCGTCCAGGCCGACGGCGCCACCGTCGAGACGGTCGAGGGGCTCGCCGAGGGCGACGAGCTGACGCCGCTGCAACAGAGCTTCAGCGAGCACCACGCGCTCCAGTGCGGCTACTGCACGCCCGGGATGCTGATCAGCGCGACCGCGCTCCTGCGCGCGAACCCGAGCCCGAGCGAGGAGGAGATCCGCAAGGCGCTGCAGGGCAACATCTGCCGCTGCACCGGCTACTGGAACATCTTCGAGGCCGTCAAGGCGGTGGCGAAGTAATGACGATCGCACCCGAGAAGCACGAGGTCGCGGTCCCGACGAAGCAGTGGCAGGGCCAGAACGTCCCGCGCAAGGAGGACAAGCGGCTGACGCAGGGCCAGGGCGTCTTCGTCGACGACGTCAAGCGCCACGGGATGGGCTACCTGCACTTCGTCCGCTCACCGTACGCGCACGCACACATCACCTCGATCGACGTCAGCGCCGCCGAGAAGCTGAAGGGCGTCTACGGGACGCTGACCGGGGAAGAGGTCGCGTCGCTCACCGATCCGTTCTTCCAGCTCGCCTCGCCGCCCGGCGCGCACGTGAAGGACTACGCGCTCGCGGTAGGCAAGGTGCGCTACGTCGGCGAGCCGATCGTCGCCGTCGTCGCGGAGACGCGCGAGCTTGCGCGCGACGCGTCGGAGCTCGTCGAGGTCGAGTACGAGCCGCTCGAGGCGATCGTCGACGCGCGCGTGGCGCTCGACGACGCGAAGCCGGTGCTGCACGAGGACTCGGGCTCGAACCTGATGTGGAACGGCCTCTACGAGTGGGGCTCGTGGGACGAGGCGGTCGCCGAGGCGGACAAGATCGTCAAGATCGAGGAGCTGCACTTCCACCGCTTCAACTCGACGCCGCTCGAGACCGACGGAGCGGTCGTGGAGTTCAACCGCGGCGTCGGTCAGTGGACGATCTTCACGAACAACCAGTTCCCCGGGTTCGCGCAGATCATGATGGGCCCGGCGATGCGCGTCGGCCTCGACAAGCTGCGCTTCGTCACGCAGGACATCGGCGGCGGCTTCGGCAACAAGATCACCTCGCACCCGCAGCTGACCGTCTGCTGCCTGCTCGCGCGCAAGCTGAACCGCCCGATCAACTGGACGGAGTGGCGCACCGACTTCCACATGAGCATGTCGCACGGCAACGAGCGCTGGTTCCACGACACCGAGATTGCCGTCAAGAGCGATGGGACACTGCTCGGGTTCAAGACGAAGGCGCTCGACGACGCGGGCGCGTACCTGCGCTACGAGCCGCTCGGCGGCGTGATCTGGGCGCAGGTGACGCCCGGGATGTACCGCTGGAAGCACATCAGCCTCGACTTCACGCAGGTCGCGACGAACAAGGCACCGTGCTCGCCGAACCGCGGCTACTCGCGCATGCAGCACCTCTGGTTCACGGAGCGGATGATCGACATCGTCGCGCGCGAGCTGCAGCTCGACCCCGTCGACGTTCGCAAGCGCAACTACGTCAAGCACGACGAGATGCCGTACACGACGCCCAACGGCTGCGTCTACGACTCCGGCGACTACGCGAAGATGCTCGACGTCGCGCTCGACCTGATCGGCTGGGACGGGATCGAGCAGCGGCGGGCGGAGGCGAAGGAGCGCGGCAAGCTGCTCGGCGTCGGCATCGGCTCCACGCTCGACTCCGGCACGAACAACTTCGGGCAGTCGCGCATGATCAACCCGGAGCTGCAGTTCTCCGGCAACAACGAGGTCGCGACGGTCAAGCTCGACATCTTCGGCGAGATCGTCGTCACGCTCGGCACGACGCCGCAGGGCCAGGGCCACGAGACGACGGCGGCGCAGGTCGTCGCCGACATTCTCGGCTGCTCGGTCGACGACGTGCACGTGCGCTCCGGCCACGACAGCTACTGGAACTCGCACGCCGGCTTCTCCGGCACCTATGCGAGTCAGTTCGCCGTCACCGGCCTCGGCGCGGTCAAGGGCGCGACCGACATGCTCGCCGAGCAGATCAAGCGGCTCGGCTCGGTGATCCTCGGCGGCGTGCCGGAGGACCAGCTCGAGCTCGCCGAGGGCTCCGTCCGCATCAAGGGCAACCCGGAGGCGGCGCTGCCGTTCATGGCGTGCGGCGCGATCATCAACGCGAACAACGCGGGGCTGCCCGAGGATCTCGACGTCACGCTCAACTGCCGCTACGTATACCGGCCGCCGTTCGAGGTGCCGGACATCGAGCGCAAGTACGGCAACTTGACGCTGACGTACGCGACGCAGATCCACGCCGCGGTCGTCGAGGTCGATCCGGAGACCGGTTACTACGAGATCGTCGTGACGCTCGGCACGACGCCGCAGGGCCAGGGACACGAGACGACGGCCGCACAGGTGGTCGCCGACATCCTCGGCTGCTCGGTCGACGACGTGCACGTGCGCTCCGGTCACGACAGCTACTGGAACTCGCACGCGGGCTTCTCCGGCACCTACGCGAGCCAGTTCGCGGTCACCGGCCTCTCCGCCGTCAAGGGCGCGACGGAGATGCTCGCCGAGCAGATCAAGCGCCTCGGCTCGGTGATCCTCGGCGGCGTGCCGGAGGATCAGCTGGAGCTCGCCGACGGCGGTGTGCGGATCAAGGGCAACCCCGAGGCGGCGCTGCCGTTCATGGCGTGCGGCGCGATCATCAACGCGAACAACGCCGGCCTGCCCGAGGACCTCGACGTGACGCTCAACTGCCGCTACGTCTACCGGCCCCCGTTCGAGGTGCCGGACCTCGAGCGCAAGTTTGGCAACCTGACGCTTACGTACGCCGCCCAGATCCACGCGGCGGTCGTCGAGATCGATCCCGAGACGGGCCATTACGACATCGTGGACTACGCCGCCGTCGACGACTGCGGCGTCCGCATCCATCCGCAGATCGTGGAGGGCCAGGTGATGGGCGCGACCGCGCAGGCGCTCGGCGCCGTCATGCACGAGGCCTTCGAGTACGACGAAGAGGGCAACCTGCTGACGCCGAACTTCTACGACTACCACGTGCCCCACGCGATGGACATGCCGCCGATCGAGACGGGCTACATCGAGAGCCCGTCGCCGTTCAGCCCGCTCGGCACGAAGGGAATGGGCGAGGGCGGCGGCGCAGGCATCCATGCGGTGTGCGCCGCACTCCAGGAGGCAACCGGTAGCGTCGTCTACGACAGCTGGAATCCGTACAAGCGCGTCTGGGAGCTATTGAACAGGCCGCGCGAGATCGTGGAGGTGGCGGAAGCGTGAACGTCGAAGGGGAGCGCACGTTCGCGGCGCCGCGCGCGACGGTCTGGAAGGTCCTGAACGACCCGGCGGCCATGGCGAGCACGATGCCGGGCGTCGAGAGCTTCGACGTGCACGACGACCGCCGCTGGACGGCGAACGTCAAGATCCCGCTCGGTCTCGGCGGCCTGAAGATGAAGGTCGACATGGAGAAGACCGAGGAGCGCGAGCTCGAGCACGCGTCGATGCACATCAAGGGCCAGGGCGTCGGCGCCATGATGAACATGCAGACGCAGTTCGACCTGAGCGACGCGGGCGGCGGCACGCTGATGAAGTGGGCGGCCGACGTCAAGATCGCGGGCCCGGTCGGCTCGATGGGGCAGCGCGTCCTGCAGCCGATCGTCAACCAGCAGGTGCAGCACGTGCTCGGCGCGCTCGACAAGCAGGTCATGGACTCGCTCGGGGCTCAGCCGGCGAGCGCGAACCCTCCGAGCGAGGGCCCGAAGGACTACGGCCCGCCGGCGGACGCGGACGCCGATCCGGAGCCGGAAACGGGCACGAGCGGCGCCGACGAGGGGATCAGCCCGATCTCCGACGAGCCGTACGAGACGAAGTAGCAATGGACGTCCGCTTCGGCGTCATGCAGCTCACGATGGAGCCGCTCGAGGAGATGCTCGCCTCCGCGCGCGCGATGGACGAAGCGGGTATGGACACGGTCTGGCTCGCTGAGGCGTACCCGTGGTGGCGCAAGCACGGGATGGAGGCGCGATCATCGACCGGTGTCGCCGCGATCATGGCGCGCGAGACGAAGCGCCTGACGATCGGCTGGGGGATCATCGCGACGACGTCCCGGCAGCCGGTGCAGACGGCGATGGACGCGCGCGTCGTCCAGGACGCAGCCGGTCCCGGCCGCTTCATCCTCGGGTTCGGGACGTCGAAGATCTTCCTCAACAACACGAAGACGCAGACGAAGAAGGTCCTCGGGCCGACGCGGGACGCGGTCAACATCGTCCGCGGCGTGCTCGGCGGCGAACGGTTCGAGTACGACGGCGAGTTCTACAGCGCCGACGTCCCCCCGCTCGCGGCCGACGCGCACGCGCCGCGCGAGGTGCCGCCGGTCTACATCGCAGCGACCGCTCCGAAGATGCAGGCGCTCGCCGGCGAGATCGCCGACGGCTGCCTCACCCCGTCGATCACGACGCCGGCCTTCGTTCGTTATGCGCGCGGCAATGTCGGGCCCGACATCGACCTCGGCTGCACGGTCGTCGCGTCGATCCACGAGAGCGACCGCGACAGGGGACGCGACGGCGCCCGCGAGATCGCCGGCATGTACCTCGCCAACAAGGTGCAGAACATCCAGGGCTCGGCCGACACGCTGCTCGACCTGGCAGGCCTCGAGCAGGACGAGATCCGTCCGATCGCGGAGGCGATGGAGCAGGGCGGGCGGCTCGCTGCGAAGGCGAAGGTGACGGACGCGATCCTCGACAAGTGCAGGCCGATCGCGGGCACGCCCGATGACTGCATCGCCGCCATCGAGGAGTACGTCGACGCCGGCTGCACGCACGTCATGCTGGAGCTCTGGGGCGAGAACCGGCAGGAGCAGATCCGGTTGTTCGGCGAGAAGGTGCTCCCGCAATTCCGTCGCGGGTAGACACGATGCTCGCGCAGGCGCGATCTCGGATCAGGCGGTACACGCCGGCAGAGGCGAGGATGGATCCCGAGCTGCTCGTCGTCGACATCCGATCGGTCGACGAGCGCGAGCGGACCGGTGTCATTCCGGGCTCGAAGCACGTGCCGTACTCCGTCTTGCAGTGGCGTGCCGACCAGACGTCGGAATGGCGCGACGAGGAGCTCGCCGGCCGGCGGCTCTGCCTCGTCTGCATGGAGGGCTACTCCTCGTCGCTTGCGGCGGCGTCGCTCGTCGAGCTCGGCGTCGATGCGGGTGACCTGATCGGCGGTTACGCCGCATGGTGACCATCGACAGGGAGCGCCTCGTCGACACCGCGTCGCGGCTGATCGGCGTTCACAGCTTCACCGGCGACGAGGAGAACATGGCGCGCCTGATGACGTCGCTCTACGAGGACATGGGCGTCCACACGCAGTGGCAACAGGTCGAGGAGAACCGGGCAAACGCACTGGGCACGTGGCGTGGCGCCGGCGGCGGTAAGTCGCTGATGTTCAACGGGCACATGGACACGTCGTACTCGGGCCGCGAGCCGTGGCTGCGAGACGTCCCCGGCTTCCAGCCGCAGGCGTTCGTCGAGGACGGCCGCCTCTACGGCCTCGGCATCTCGAACATGAAGGGTGCGCTCGCGTGCTACGTCGAGGCGGTGCGCGCGCTGCAGGATGCGGGGGTGCGGCTGCGCGGCGACGTGCTGATCGCAGCGGTGTCGGGCGAGATCGAGAAGACGCAGTACGGCGACGCGCAGGGAGCGCAGTACCGCGGCTACGCGGCCGGGACGCGCTACCTCGTCTCGCACGGCGGCGTCGCCGACATGTGCCTGCTGGGCGAGCCGACCGAGGGGAAGGTCGTGCTCGGGCACTTCGGCGCCCTGTGGCTGCGCATCCGCGTGCACGGCAACTTCATCCACACCGCGTTCAGCGAGGGCAAGCAGGAGCAGAACTCGATCTTTCGCGCGCACGAGCTCGTGTCGGCGATCCGGGAATGGATCCCGACGTGGGAGAACGACGAGGCGAACAGCTACCGCGGAGCAAAGGCGATCGTCAACGTGGGCGCGATCGAGGGCGGCTTCGGGTGGCGCGTCTCGCGCACGCCGCATCACACCGACGTCTTCCTCGACGTGCGCGTCCCGCCGACCAAGCCGATGGGCGTCGCACGTCGCGAGGTGCTCGACTGGGTCAGGACGCTGGGCGACGGACATCCGGACTGGGGCGTCGAGGGCGAGGTCTACGTCACGGCGCCGGGCGCCGAGATCGAGGAAGGCCACCCGATCGTCGCCGCGATCGACAAGGCGCACGCGGAGGTCTACGGAGGCACGCCGGAGCGCGACGTCACGCGCTGGTTCAGCGACGCGTCGGCGCTCACACGGTACGGCGTCCCGACCGTCAACTACGGCACGTCGACCGGCCTGATGGACGTCGAGAAGGGCGAGAACCTCGCGATCGACGGGCTCGTGCAGACCGCCGAGGTCTACGCCCGGGTCGCGATGGAGGTCTGCGGTGTCGCCTGAGTCGGAGCAGGTCCTGGCGGACGCCGTCCTCGACCTCGTCGCCTGGTTCGAGGTCGTGGACGACACGACACTCGAGCCGAATCAGGCGGTCAAGGCGCTCGAGCAGATCGCGTACCACCTGCACCGCCTCTCCGGCGAGGATCGAGACCGCTTCGCCGCCCACGCCCGAGCGCGGGCAAGCCTGGAGCGCGACCCGCGCTACCGTCGCACCTTCGAAGCCGTAGCGGAGGACCTCGAGGCCGATGCATGACCCGTACGTGCTCCCGGCGAACCTGCCGGTGCCGACCGACGACGGCGCGGCCGAGCACCTGAACGGTCGTGAGCTGCCCGACCTGACGCTGGAGTCGTCCGCCGGCGCGGTGAACGTCCGCGACTTCGCCGTCATCTACGTCTATCCGCGGAGCGGCAAGCCGGGCGTGCCCTCGCTCCCGGGGTGGGACGAGACGCCGGGCGCCCGTGGCTGCACGCCGCAGAGCTGCGCCTTCCGTGACCTCCACCCGGACCTCGGGGTGCCCGTCGCCGGGCTGTCCGCGCAGCCGCTCGAGGACCAGATGGAGTTCGCCGCCCGCAACCGGATGCCGTTCCCCGTGATCGCCGACCCGCAACTGGAGCTCGGCGCCGCGTTAGGGTTGCCCACGTTCGAGATCGCCGGCCACACCCTGTACAAGCGCATCACGCTGATCGCCAAGGATGCGCGGGTCGTGAAGGTCTTCTATCCCGTGTTTCCGCCGGACGAGAACGCGGCCGACGTGTTGAGGTGGTTGCGAAGCCGATGAAACTGGTCACGTACGACGAGGGCAAGGTCGGCCGCATCGACGGCGACGAGATCGTGGGTCTCGACGTCCCGACGATGCGCGAGTACTTCGAGCGCGGCGGCGCCGACGACACCGACGAGCGGACACCGCTCGCCGACGCGACGCTCCGCGCCCCGATCGTCCCGAAGAAGTTCTTCCACACCTCGGGCAACTTCCGCGAGCACGAGGACGAGTCGAAGCGCGTCGACTGGTCGCACGAGATCGCGCCGTGGATCGTGTTCTTCCAGAACGTCGACGCGATCGTTGGCCCCGACGAGCCGGTGGTCTACCCCGAGCACCTCACGGAGGAGCTCGACTACGAGCTCGAGCTCGCGGTGATCATCGGCAAGGACGGCAAGTGGTTCGGGCCCGAGGACGCGATGGACTACGTCGCCGGCTACGTGATCTTCAACGACATCACCGCGCGCGACATCCAGCGGCGCGAGATGCGAAGCGGGGTCTTCTCCTTCTGCAAGGCCATCGACACGTTCTGCCCGCTCGGGCCGTGGATCGTCACGCCCGACGAGGTCCCGGATCCGCACGATCTTGCG
>JAICLU010000127.1 GCA_025925195.1 Thermoleophilia bacterium | reverse complement strand
GTCGCAGCCTGCCCGGGCGCCGCGCGCCATCCGCCCGCAGACGGCGAAGAACGCCCGCTCCCGCCGCGGCTCGCCGGCATACGCCTGGTTCGCGACGCCGCGCAGGCACGCGAGCCCGTCGGCTGCGTCCATCCGGGTGCACATCCGCGCCTGCACCTCGGGCGTCGCATTCGGAGCGGCCTTCTCGGCGCCGGCGATGCAGCCCACGCGCGCGCCGCCCGTCAAGCCCGCGCACAGCCGCAGCACGTCCTTCGCGCTCTGGACGTACGGCCCCGGCACCTGCTCGATCCAGTAGCGGTACCAGCACTGCACCGCGAAGGCGCTGTAGTCCGGGTCCGCGCAAAGCTTCCGTGGCGACGAGACCGCATGCATCGGGATGGTCGACTCGTCTGCACCGCGCAGCGCGATCCAGTAGTCGTGGAACGCGCCCTGCGCACAGTCGGGCGCCGCCGCCTTCCCGAGCCGCTTGCACGCGCCGACGGCGAGGAACAGCGACTCGTGGTAACCGCGCATCAGCGCATGTCCGAGGCTGTGGACGCACGTGAACTGGCGCATCCGGGTCGGCAGGCGGTCGCACGTCCGAAGCGCGCTCTTGCCGCCCGTCTTCACGATCTGCGGCCCGAGGCCCATCACGAGCCCCATCCCGAAGCCGGCCGAGCAGCCGGGATCGTTCGACTCGGGCACGACGGACTGCAGCCGCTCGAGCGTCAGGTGATGCTGCCGCGCCCACTCGCGGCCGACGACGTGCATGTACATGTGGCAGTTCGCGTAGAGCGACGTCCCCGCGGCCTTCGCGCGCCGGTCGATCTTCGGCAGCTCCGTGGCGGGGTCGCCCGAGCGGTCGATGTCCTCGAGGAGCAGGCGCTCGTAACAGGTGTCCTTCGCCGTCCCGAGGCCGATCTGCTCGCACTGCCAGAGCCACGGCCGCTTCGTGGCGGCCGCCGCCGAGCCGCCGACCACGGCGAAGACGACCAGGGCGACGAGGGCGATACGCATCGGGACGAGCCTAGCCAGGCGACCTCCCCCGACAGGGTGATTCGACACGAGGCAACAACGTGCGATAGTACGAGGACTCGGGTTTTCGTCCGTACGTTCCAGCCGCAGACACATTAGGAGCGTCCGGGAAGCTCGCCAAGCCGCGAAACCCGAACCAGCGGGGTGTCTTCCCTCTCCCGGAAGGCGCCCCGCGCCTATCCCTCGCGCGTCACCTGGGCAGCCGTCCCGACCATGCAGTCGAGCCGCGGGACGACCGTCAGGGTGTTCTCGCGCCCGCACCACTCGATGTCCGCCTCCATCCCGCGGCGGCGGAGGTTCCAGCCGCTGCGACTGCCCTCGAGCGCCTCCGCGGCGTTGGAGAAGCTGCGTGCGAGCCGGATCGCGGCGTTCGAGGAGTCGTTCGGCTCGCCGCCCAGCGCCTCGGCGATACGGCCGGCGCAGTAGGCGTCGTCGAGCGCCAGCTCGCCGAGCACGCCGGCGCAGAGCACGACGACGTCCTCCCCGGTCGCGCGCGCCGCCTCGGTCACGGCGTCGAGGTTGAGGAGCGAGCCGACGTACACACGATCGAAGCGCGACGCTGCGTCGACGAGCAGTCGGGTCCCGTTCGTCGTCGAGAGGATGAGCGTCGGCGCGGCGGGCCCGCGTGCGACGTCGCGCGGCGAGTTCCCGAACCGGAAGCCCTCGATCGGCTCCAGGCGGCGCTCGCCCGCGAGCACGGCCGGCGCCTCGGTCTCGGCAAGTGCGCGCGCCTCGTCGATCTCCGCGCAGCAGAGTACGCGCTCGTACCCCGACGCGAGCGCCTGCGTCATCGTCGACGTCGCGCGCAGGACGTCCACCACGATCCCGACGGCGCCCGGCGTGCGCTCCGCCGGCGTGAAGGCGACGTGGACGAGCACCCGGTTAGGCTAGTCCGGATGTCGTCGCTGCCGACCTGCTACCGGCATCCCGATCGCGAGACCGGACTGTCCTGCTACGAGTGCGGCCGCCCGATCTGCGCCGAGTGCGCGAACCCCTCGCCGGTCGGGATCCGCTGCCCGGATCACGCGGGCGCGAAGAAGCGGATCGCCGCGCCGCGCATCGTTCGCCGCCCGACCGCGTCGATGACCGCAGCCCCCGTCACGCGCGTCCTCATCGCGGTCAACGTGGCCATCTACCTGATCACGGCGGTGCAGGGTGCGGGCCTCAACACGCCGGGCGGAGCGCTCTTCGACAAGTTCATCCTCTACGGGCCGTATGTCGCGCAGGGCGAGTGGTGGCGGCTCGTCACGAACATGTTCCTGCACGGCTTCCTGCTGCACCTCGGCTTCAACATGTTCGCGCTCTGGGCGATCGGACGGCCGGTCGAGGCCTATCTCGGCTCGCTCCGCTTCTCGCTGCTCTATTTCGTGTCGGGTCTTGCCGGCTCGGCCGGCCATCTCGTCTGGAGTCCGCACTACCCGGCGGTCGGCGCGTCGGGAGCGATCTTCGGCGTGCTCGGCGCGATGCTCATCCTCGAATGGCACGCGACCGGCAAGCTCGCCGGCAACGCGATGACGTGGATCGCGATCAACCTCGGCTTCAACTTCCTCTACAACGGCAGCGGCGGCAACATCTCGATCGGCGCGCACATCGGCGGCCTGATCGGCGGCATCCTCGTCACGCTCGCCTTCGCCAACTGGGGCAGGGGCCACGCCGCCTACGGAAAGGTCGGGCTGCTCGGCGCGACCGGGCTCGTCGGAGTGACCGTCGCGAGCATCGTCATCTCCTACTGGAAGGTGCGAGGGTTCGGATAGCGAACCCGGCGAGGTGGTCCACGACCTCGTCCATCTCGGGATCTCGCCGGCCGAGAAGGCCGTACGCACGGCGGCCGTCTACCTCGTCCTGCTCGTTCTGCTCCACCTTTCGGGGAAGCGCCAGCTCGCGCAGCTGAACTCGTTCGACCTCGTCGTCCTGCTGCTGCTCTCGAACGTCGTGCAGAACGCGATCATCGGCAACGACGACTCGCTGCTCGGCGGCCTGCTCGGCGCGGTGATCCTGCTCGTGGTCAACGTCCTGCTCGTCCGGTTCGCATTCATGTCGCCGCGCTTCGGCAAGGCGATCCAGGGCGGCGGCACCACCGTCTTCGAGAACGGCGAGATCGACGAGCGCGCGCTGCGGCACATGGCGATCACCCGGGAGGAGCTCGTCGCGGCGCTCCGGCGTCAAGGGCTCGAGCTCGACGACGTCGAGAAGGTCGTGCTCGAGCCCGAGGGGACCTTCAACCCGACCCCGAAGCCGAAGCCGTCGCTCGAGGACGTGATGCGCAAGCTCGAGGCGATCGAGCTGCAGCTCAGCGGCTGAGATAGCGCCGCGCGCCGATGTAGCTCGCCCAGCGCACCGGCACGATCCGCACGCGGTGCGCCGAGTCCGGCGCCTCGAGCTCGAGCCCGCGGCCGACGTAGATCGAGACATGGTCGGCGTAGTTCCGCGACCCGAAGAAGAGCAGATCGCCGGGCCGCAGCTGCGACCGCGCGACGGGTGTGCCGTGATGCATCTGCGGGTCCGCGTCGCGCGGGATGGTCAGCCCGTGCGCGCGGTAGAGATCCCAGATCAGGCCGGAGCAGTCGAAGCCCCACGAGGACAACCCGCCCCACAGGTAGTGCGTGCCGAGAAACCGCTCGCCCTGCGCGATGATCGACGCGTTCGAGGGCGCAAGCGGGGCGCCGCCGCCGCTCAGCACCCCGGCGCCGTCCGGTGTCCGGACGCGGTTCCCGGCGATGAGCGGCAGCCGCGTGCCGTAGCTCAGCCGGATCGTCCGCGAGCCGACGTGCAGCGTGCCGGTGCGCGAGCGCACCACGAGGTACGGCCCGCGGTCGTCCAGCGCCGGCCGCAGCTGCCGCAGCGGCAGCCAGCCCGGGTAGCCGCGCGGATCCTGCGGGTCGGGCTCGTCACGCACCGCGACCTTCGCCCAGCCGCCACGGACGGCGAGCACCGTCACCTGCTGCCCGTAGAGCGCCTGCGTCTGCACGTGGGAATCGAGCCACACGCGGTCGGCGGTCGTGGCCAGATTGCGGCTCCACGCAGCCGGATCGGCCGGATTCGTCACCGACGGCCGGTCGATTGAGCGGTAGAGGTTCGGCGCCTTCCAGAGCGTTGCGACGCTGACGTCGATCGACGCTGTGCTGCCCGGTCCCGGGTGGAACGGGGCGAGCGCGACGAGGCTAAGCGCCCAGAAACTCCTCACGGTCGACCATTGTGCCGCCGGTCAGCCACGACAGCGGTCCGAGCCGGCGAACCTGGACGTGGACGGCGTCCGGGTCGTCGTGCGCGTGCTCGCCGCGATACTCCCGGAGCCAGGTGCGGACGTCGTTCTCGTCGGCCGCCTTCCAGCGTCGACGACCGTCGACGAGGAGCTCGTACCTCACCGTCTAGCCACCGGAGGCGACGTACTCGGCCCGGCTTCCGTCCTTCAGCGCCGCCTGCGCCGCGGCGAGGCGCGCCAGCGGGACCCGGAACGGCGAGCAGCTGACGTAGTCGAGGCCGAGCCGGTGGCAGAACTCGACCGACCGCGGCTCGCCGCCGTGCTCCCCGCAGATGCCGAGCTTCACGTCGGGCCTGGTCGAGCGGCCGCGCTCGACGCCGATGCGCATCAGCTCCCCGACGCCCTCCTGATCGATCGTCTCGAACGGGTTCTGCTCGAGCACGCTGTCCTCGAGGTAGAAGGTGAGGAACTTGCCCTCGGCGTCGTCGCGGGACATGCCCAGCGTCGTCTGCGTCAGGTCGTTCGTCCCGAAGGAGAAGAAGTCGGCGACCTCGGCGATCTCGTCGGCGCGCAGCGCGGCGCGCGGCAGCTCGATCATCGTCCCGCAGAGGTACTCGATCTCGGGCGCCTCGTCGGCCATCACGCGCTCGGTCAGCTCGCGCAGGCGGCGAAGCTCTTCCTTGAAGCCGACGAGCGGATGCATGATCTCGACGAGCGGCGCGTCGCCCGTCCGCTCGCGGACCGCGCTCGCCGCCCGCGCGATGGCGCGCACCTGCATCTCGTAGATCTCGGGCCACTGGATGCCGAGCCGGCAGCCGCGGGTGCCGAGCATCGGGTTCGACTCGTGGAGCGTCTTGATCCGCTGCCGCATCCGCTCGTCGGTCGCATCGGCGAGCGACGGCAGGAACTCGTGCAGCGGCGGGTCGAGCAGCCGGATCGTCACCGGCAGGCCCGCCATGACCTCGAAGATCTCCTCGAAGTCGGACTGCTGGAAGGGCAACAGCCGGTCGAGCGCGCTCCGCCGGCCGGCCTCGTCCGACGCGAGGATCATCTCCTGGACGACCGGCAGCCGCTCCTCGCCGAAGAACATGTGCTCCGTGCGGCAGAGCCCGATGCCTTCCGCGCCGAACTCGCGCGCCTTGGCCGCGTCCTCGGCATTGTCCGCGTTCGTGCGCACCTTCAGGCGGCGCACTCCGTCGGCCCAGACGAGGATCGTCTCGAAGTCCTCGTTGATCTGCGGCGGCACGAGCGGCACCTCGCCGACGATCACCCGGCCCGTCCCGCCGTCGATCGTGATGACGTCGCCCTCGCGAAGCTCGTGCTCGCCGATCCGCAGCGTGCGCGCGTCGAGGTCGAGGTCGAGCCCCTCGCACCCGGAGACGCACGGCTTGCCCATGCCTCGGGCGACGACCGCGGCGTGCGAGGTCATGCCGCCGTGCGCGGTGAGGATCCCCTTCGACTGGATCATCCCGTGGATGTCGTCGGGGGTCGTCTCCCAGCCGACGAGGATCACCGACTCCCCCGCCTTGCCGCGCTCCTCGGCGCTGTCGGCGTCGAGGACGACCTTGCCGCAGGCGGCCCCCGGCGACGCGTTCAGCCCGCGTGCCGCGACCTCGAACTCCGCGTTCGGATCGAGCATCGGGTGCAGCAGCTGGTCGAGCGCCGCGGGGTCGATGCGCGCGATCGCCTCGTCCTGCGAGATCAACTCCTCGGCGGCCATGTCGACCGCCGCCTTGATCGCGGCGGCCGCCGTGCGCTTCGCCGAGCGGGTCTGCAGCAGGTAGAGGTGGCCCTCCTCGATCGTGAACTCGATGTCCTGCATGTCGCGGTAGTGCTGCTCCAGCCGGGCCATCGTCTCGATCAGCTGGTCGAACGCCTCGGGCAGCCGCTCGCGCATCTCCTCCACCGGCTGCGGCGTGCGGATGCCGGCGACGACGTCCTCGCCCTGGGCGTTGACGAGGTACTCCCCGTACAGGCCCTGCTCGCCCGTCGACGGGTCGCGCGTGAAGCAGACGCCGGTCGCGCTGCGATCGCCCTTGTTCCCGAACACCATCTGGACGACGTTCACCGCGGTGCCGATCTCGTCGTCGATGTCGTACGTGCGGCGGTAGACCTGCGCGCGCGGCGAGTTCCACGACTCGAACACGGCGAGGATCGCGCGGCGCAGCTGCTCGCGCGCGTCCTGCGGGAAGTCGTGGCCGGTCTCGGCCGCGTAGGCGGCGCGGGCGCTGTCGACGGAGTCGTCCGGACGGAACCGGTCGTGGGGAACGCCGTCGACCGTCTCGCCGTACATCTGGATGAGCCGCCGGTAGCAGTCGCGCGCGAACTCGTCGTTGCCCGTCGATCTCGCGAGCCCTTCGACGGCGACGTCGTTGAGACCAACGTTGAGGATCGTGTCCATCATCCCCGGCATCGAGATCGCGGCGCCCGATCGGACGGAGACGAGCAGCGGGTCCTCGGGGTCGCCGAACCGCTTGCCCGTCCGCTCCTCGAGCCGCGCGATGTGCTCGGCGACCTCGTCCTCGAGACCCTCGGGCAGGCCGCCCTCGCGGAGGTAGGCGCGGCACGCGTCGGTCGTGATCGTGAACCCCGCCGGCACGGGAACGCCGAGCTGGGTCATCTCGGCCAGGCCGATCCCCTTGCCGCCGAGGAGATCCCTCCCGCCGTCGGAGGGCTCGTCGAAGTCGTATACGTACCTGGTCATGGGCGGACGTAGTCAATCACGCGCGATCGTCGGCATGGGCGGATTCCCGTCCGAAGCCGTCTGGAGCCGGGTGCTCGAGCTGGCCGGCGGCGACCGTGTCCTCGTCGACCGCACGGCCGCGCCGCAGCACACCGACCCCCTCCCCCTGCCCGGGAGGCTCACCGAGCTCACCTTCTATCCGTGGCCTCCGGCAACCCTGAGTGAGCTGGCGCTCGGGTCGGACGCGATCCTCGTCTGCGGCGGGAACACTGCCAACATGCTCGCTGTCTGGCGCCTGCACGCCTTCGACCGGGTCCTGCGGGAAGCGTGGGAAGCCGGCGTTCTCCTTTGCGGATGGAGCGCCGGAATGATCTGCTGGTACGAGGCGGGCGTCACCGACTCCTTCGGCCCACAGCTGGCGGGAATGCCGGACGGGCTCGGCTTCCTGCCGGGGAGCGCCTGCCCGCACTACGACGGCGAGGAGCGCCGCCGGCCGGTCTACACCGAGCTCGTGCGCGGCGGCTTCCCGGCCGGGCTCGCGCTCGACGACGGCGTCGCGGCCCACTACGTCGGCACGGAGCTGCGCGAGCTCTTCACGTCCCGGCCGGAGGCCGGTGGCTATCGCGTGTCGGCGGACGGCGAGGAGCCGCTCGACGTGCGTCGCCTCTGACGCCACTCCGCCGTCCAGGCGATCGCACGCAGCCCCATCCAGATCGGCGTCAGCAGGACGTAGAAGACGAAGTCGGCGATCGCGATCAGCGCCCACCAGAGCGCCCAGTAGCGCAGCGGCACATGTCCCTTCTCGTTCTTCACGCCGCGGTTCGCTCCGCGACGACGCGGAGGATCCGGTGCGCCGTCTCCTCGATCGAGAGCTCGGAGATGTCGATCACCGGGCAGCCGAGCCGGCGGTGGAGCTTCCCCGCCTCCTCGAGCTCCTCGTAGATCTCCAGCAGCTCGGCGTACTGCTTGTTGCCGGATGCCCCCATCGAGCGCACGCGCGCACGGCGGATCTCGAGCAGCCGGTTCGGATCGATCGTGACGCCGACGATCCGGCCGGGCTCGATGTCGAAGAGCTCCTCCGGCGGCTCGATCCCCTTCACG
>JAICLU010000137.1 GCA_025925195.1 Thermoleophilia bacterium | reverse complement strand
GGGTGCCGGCTTCGCCGTCGACGCGGGCGACTCGCGGATCACGCGCGCCGGCGCGCTGCTGCGCCGCCTGTCGCTCGACGAGCTGCCGCAGCTCTGGAATGTCGTCCGCGGCGACATGAGCGTCATCGGGCCACGGCCGACCCTCCGCTACCAGGTGGACAGGTACACGCCGCACCAGCGGCACCGGCTCGACGTCAAGCCGGGGATCACCGGCTGGGCGCAGATCCACGGCCGCGCGAGGCTGCCGTGGGCGGAGCGCATCGAGCTCGACGTCTGGTACGTCGAGCACCGCTCGCCGCTGCTCGACCTGAAGATTCTCGCCCGCACGCCGCTCGCCCTGTTCAGCGGCACGTACAAGGGCGCGACCGGTGGCTGGCGCAGCTGATCCCCCGCAGCGCTGTGACGCCGTCGTGGTCGGCGGCGGCATCATCGGGCTCGCCGTCGCGCGCGAGCTGTTGCGCCGGCGGCCCGGCACCTCGCTCGTCGTGCTCGAGCGCGAGCCCGCGATCGCGCTGCACCAGACCGGCCGCAACAGCGGCGTCGTCCACCAGGGCGTCTACTACCCGCCGGGCTCGCTCAAGGCGCGCCTCTGCCGCCGCGGCGCCGACCTGCTGACCGAGCTGTGCGACGAGCACGGGATCCCGCTCGAGCGCTGCGGCAAGGTGATCGTCGCCTCGAACGAGCGCGAGCTGCGCCGGCTCGACGAGCTGCACCGCCGCGGGCTCGAGAACGGCGTGCCGGGGCTCCGGCGGCTGAGCGGGGCCGAGCTGCGCCAGGTCGAGCCGCACGCCGCCGGTGTCGCGGCGCTCCATTCGCCGGAGACGGGGATCGTCGACTACTCCGCTGTCGCTCGCGCCCTCGCGGCCGGCGTCGACGTCGTCACCGGCTGCGCCGTCGAGCGCCTCGTCGAGACGCGCGAGGGGGTGCGGGTCGTGCACGCGGCGGGCGAGACGCTCGCCGGCACCGTGGTCGCGTGCGCCGGGCTCCGGTCGGATCGCCTCGCCGTCGCGTCGGGCGAGCCGCCGGACCCGCGCATCGTCCCGTTTCGCGGCGCCTACCGGTTGCTTCGCCCCGAGCGTCGCGAGCTCGTGCGCGGGCTGATCTACCCGGTGCCCGATCCGCGGCTGCCGTTCCTCGGGATCCACCTGACGCCTCGCATCGACGGGGAGGTGCTCGTCGGGCCGAGCGCGCTTCTCGTCGGCGGCCTCGGCTGGCCGGGGACGTGGCGCGTCGCGCGCCGCTTCTGGCGCGCCGGCCTCTCGGAGCTGCATGCGGCCGCGAGCTCGCGGGCGTTTGCGGCCGCCGCGCGCCGCTACGTGCCGGAGCTGCGACGGGGCGACCTGCTGCCGGGCCCGTCGGGCGTCCGCGCGCAGGCCGTGTCGCACGACGGCGCGCTCGTCGACGACTTCGTCCTCGCGCGGACCCAGCACACGCTGCACGTCCGCAATGCGCCCTCGCCCGGCGCAACGTCCTCGCTGGCGATCGCCGAGGAGATCGTCAACAGCCTCGCTGCACCGTGAGCTGCACGATCAGCTTGCCGGTCTCGGAGGCGTACTCCTGCGGGAGCTGCCACCAGGGCTCGTGCGTGCCGACGAGCCAGAGCCGTCCCGCGTAGCAGCGCCGTACCAGCAGCTTCGTCCGCGTCAGATGGAATGTCGTCGAGACGACGACGACGCGCGACCAGCCGTGCTGACGCGCAAGCCGCGCGATCATCCGGGCCTCGCCCTGCGTGCTGAATGGATGGGGCTCGGTACACAGCACCCGGTAGCGGACGTGGTACGCGCCCGCGCAGAGCCGCCGCGCCTTCTTCCAGTGCGTTCCGTGGAACGCTCCCGAGACGACGAGCACGGGCGCGACCCGCCGCCGCATCAGTTCGAGCGCCGGGTCGAGCCGCGCGTTCAGGCCGCCCGAAAGGACGACGATCGCGTCCGCGCGCGCCGGCGCTCCCGTCTCGGCCGGCGGCCAGGCGAACAGGATGAGGCACGCGGCGATCCACGCGACCACGAGTCCGACCACGACCCAGAGGATCCGCCGAAGCACCGGGCGACGGTACCCTCTGCGCCCGTGAGCGGCGTCCTCTTCACGTGTGCCGGGCAGCGCGTGGACATCGTGACGGCGTTCAAGCGCGCCGGCGCACGCACGCTCGCGACCGACGTCAACCGGCTCGCGCCCGCGCTCTACCACGCCGACGCGCACGCGTTCGTCCCGGCCGTCAGCGACCCGACCTACGTCGACGCACTGCACGCGCTCGTGCACGAGCACGAGATCTCGCTGATCGTCCCGCTCACCGATCTCGACCACGGCGTCCTCTCGCGCGCGAAGGACCGGCTCGGCGCCCTCGTGCTACTGCCGGCACCGGAGATCGTCGACGCGCTCGCGGACAAGTGGCTCGCGCACTGCCTCTTCGTCGAGAAGGGCATCGGCTCGCCGGCCACCTGGCTGCCCGACGACCTGCCGGACGACCTGCAATTCCCGGTGCTCGTCAAGGCGCGCCTGGGCTTCGGCTCGCGCGGCATCTACCGCTGCGTCGACCGCCGGCAGCTCGAGTTCTTCCTCGACTACGCGACCGAGGACTCGATGGTGCAGACGTGCTGCCGCGGCGAGGAGTTCTCGATCGACCTCTTCTGCGACCTCGACTCGCGCTGCCTGAACGCCGTGCCGCGGACGATGATCGAGTCGAAGGGCGGCGAGTCGATCAAGGGGATGACGATCGCCGACGACGAGCTCGTCGAGGTCGGCCGCCACGTCTCGGAGACGCTCGGCCTCGTCGGCCCCGCGAACGTCCAGTGCTTCCGGGAGCCGGACGGCACCCATCGCGTCACCGACATCAACCCCCGGTTCGGGGGCGCGTTCCCGCTGCCGACCGCCGCCGGCAGCCGCTACCCCGAGCTGGCGCTCGCCCTCGCCGCCGGCGAGCGGCCCGACCCCCGGCTCGGCGACTATCGCGCCGGGCTCTACATGACCCGCTTCTTCGGCGAGCTGATCCTCTCGGCCGGTGAGGACGGTACGTTGGAGCCGTTCGCGGAAGAGCTGCCACAGCCCTCCTCCTAGCGCTTCTCGTCGCCGGCTGCGGCGGTGCGCGGCGGCACGCCGCGCCTCCGCCTCCCGCGCCGAAGCCGCCACCTGCCCCGAAGCCGGCCGGTGTCCGGTTGAAGCTGACGATCGTCGACGGCGACCGGAACACGCGCGTCGGCGGCGCGCTCGTCCGCGCCGGGTCGCGCACCGACCGGACATCGAGCGACGGCGTCGCCGAGATCCTCGTCCCGAAGCTCCGGCCGCTCACGATCACGGTGCGGGCCAGGGACTACACGCCCCGCACGCTGCTCGAGCAGTTCGGCCGGCGGCGCGCGACGATTCGTGTCTACCGGCCGGCGAACCAGTGGCCGTTGTACGGCGCGACCCCGTCGCGTGCGCAGGCGCAGACGCACATCCGGCTGCGACCGCCGTTCCGGCAGGTCTGGAGCGTCGGCATGGGGACGTTGATCGAGTTCCCCGCCGTCGTCGACGACGGCGTCGCGTACATCGGCAACGCACGCGCGACGATCCGGGCCATCTCGATGCGGTTCGGCAAAGTGCTGTGGCGGCGCGACACCCCGGGCGGGAAGATGGCGTCGTCGCCCGCCGTCTTCGGCGACGAGATCGTCTTCCACACGATGAACGGCTGGGTCGTCGTGCTCGACCGCGCCACCGGCCACGTGCGCTGGCGGTGGTACGTCGGCTCGCCGGTCGAGTCGTCACCGGTCGTCCGCGACGGCGTCGACTACTTCGGCGCGTGGAACGGGCGGCTCTACGCGCTCGACCTGCGGACGCACCGCCTGCGGTGGACGCGCGAGCTCGGCGCGAAGATCACCTCGAGCGCGGCGATCGCCGGCGGACGGCTCTTCATCGGCGACTACGGCGGCCGCGTCTGGTCGCTCTCGCCAACGACCGGCGCGACGCGCTGGGTCGCGGGCGTCAACGGTCGCATCTACGGCACGCCCGCGGTGGCCGCGGGACGCGTCTTCGTGCCGTCCTCGACCGGCGGCACGCTGACGGCCTTCTCGACGACCGGCCGCTACCTCTGGCGCCTCGCCACCGGCGCATACGTCTACTCGTCGCCGGCCGCCTGGGGCGGGCGCGTGTTCTTCGGCTCGTACAACGGCGTCTTCTACGGCGTCGCGGCGTCGAGCGGCCACATCCTCTGGGAGGTCGGCACCGGCGGCCCGATCTCGGGCGCGGCCGTCGTCGTCGACGGCGTCGCGTACGCCGGCAGCTTCGCGCACCGGATCGTCGGCGTCGATGCGCGCAGCGGCCGCGTCCTGCTCCGCTTCGGGCACGGGCACTATGTCCCCGTGTCGGGCAACGGGATGAGGCTGCTCTTCCACGGCTACTCGCGCCTGTACGCGGTCGAGCCCCGGATCGTGGCCCGGAGATGAGGCTCGCAGCGACAGGGGTCGTCGCTGCGGCAGCACTTCTCATTGCACCGATCGCGAGCGCGTCGAGCGTGCAGCTCGCGCAGCGCGGGCTGACGACGGCGCTCCGCCACCACTGGCTGAAGGCGGCGGACGTGCGCCGGTACCGAACGACGCTGAACCGAGCCGCGTGGGACGCGAGGCGGCTGCCCAAGCTGCGGGCGCAGGTCGTCGCCGCACAGATCGCGCAGCTGGCGCCGCTGCACGATTCGTACGTCCGGCCGCGCGCGCTCGCGCTCTTCGAGCAGCTGCACGAGAACCTCGAGTACCTCGAGACGCACCGGCTGCCGACGACGCGCCTCGACGTGAAGGGGGACGACGGGGTCGTCTATCGCTGGTTCCCGGGCCAGGGGCTCGAGTTCCACCCGCTCGCGTCGTTCGCCGAGCTCAACGCGACGCGCGACCCGGACCTCGCGGCGGCGCTCGTCGCGCGCGGCATCCCGCGCGGCGGCGCGCTCTACTGGGAGTACGCGTTCCGGTACGGCAGCGGGCGTCCGCCGTGGACGTCGGGGATGGCGCAGGCGGTTGCGGCGCAGGCGCTCGCGCGAGCGGGAGACGCCGACGCGGCTGTGCGCGCGTACCGAGCCGTCCCGCACCTGCTGATGATCCTCTCGAGCGGCCCGTGGATCCGCCTCTACAGCTTCACCTCGGAGATCGTCCTGAACGCGCAGCTGCAGACGATCGTCTCGCTGCTCGAGTACGGCAAGGCGACCGGCGACGCGCGCGCCGCCGGCCTCGCCGACCGGCTGGCGCAGACCGCGCAGACGCTGTTCCCGCGCTTCGACACCGGCGAATGGTCGCGCTACGAGCTCCGCGGGGCGTATGCCTCGCGCTCCTACCAGACGTTCGTCACGACGCTGCTCGGCAGGCTCGGCTCGCAGACGCAGGCGCCGTTCTGGCTCAGCGCGGCGCAGCGCTTCCGCGCGTATCTGTTCAGCCCCGTCCAGGTGACGCAGACCTCGCCGCCGCCGGCGATCTGGCCGCAGCCGCTCGACGGCTACCTCGACACGGCGCCGATCTCGATCACGCTCTCGCAGCGCGCGTCGGTGACGCTCGCCGTCGGAGGCAGCATCTCGACCTACCAGCTCGGGCCGGGCCTGCACGTGCTGACGTGGAAGCCGCCGCCCGGCCTCGGCCGGGGCACGTATCCGGCGCAGCTGTCGACCCTCACGTACGCCGGCAACCGCGGGACGGTCACGCTCGCGCCGGTCGTCGTCCAGTGGGACACGCAGCCGCCGCCGGTCACCGCGACCGTCGCCGACGGCCTGCTCTCGTGGCAGTCGACCGACGCCGGGACGCCGTGGCTCGCGCTCGCGATCGACCTCGTCGACCCGAGCGGAGTCGCGCCGCCGCAGACGGTCGACCTCGGGCAGCACTCGGTCTCGGGCACCGCCGTCGTCACGATCCCGCCGGGCACGTGGCAGGCGACGCTCCGCGCGACGAACTCGGCCGGGCTGACCACCACGGTCGACCTGGGTCAGCTCACCGACTGACTACCCTTCGGCCGCGATGCGCCGCGTCCTCAAAGGCCTCGCCGTGGTCGCGGTCCTGCTCGCCGGCGCGCTCACCGCGATCGTGATCCACCGCCTGCAGGGTGAGGGCGACATCCGCGGCTCCTCGACCGTCGACTACACACCGACGCTCGCGAAGGCGGCGCCGCTGCCGAAGAACATCGCCTGGCCGGAGTACGGGTTCGAGGGGACGCGGACGCGGTCGGTGACGCTCGCGCTCCGCCCGCCGTACCGTCGCGTCTGGACGTACCGCGCCGGCAGCCTCGTCGAGTTCCCGCCGGCGATCGGCTTCGGCCGCCTCTACTTCTCCACGAACTCGGGGAAGCTCGTCGCGATCAATGCGAAGACGGGCAAGAAGGCGTGGAAGTACGTCTCGCACCGGTGCGTGGCTGCGTCGCCCGCGCTCGGCACGCAGCAGCACGGCACGGTCTACGCCGTGTTCCTCAACAAGCCGCCCTGCAACGCCAAGCACGGCGGCGGCGAGGTGGCCGCGTTCTCGGCGGGGGTCGGGAAGATCCGGTGGCGCAAGGCGATCGGGGCGTCCGAGACGTCGCCGCTGCTCGTGGGGAACTCGCTCTTCGTCGGCGACTGGAACGGCCGCATCTGGGCGCTCGACGCGCGCAGCGGCCGAACCAAGTGGGTATCCGGCTCGCACGGGCCGATCAAGGGCGCGATCGCGTACTCCGACGGCAGGCTCTACGTCGGCTCGTACGACGGGCACGTGTACTGCATCGGCGCGGCGCACGGTCGCCTCATCTGGAAGGCGAAGGGGCAGCCGCGCCTCTACGGGCATACGCGCTTCTACTCGACGCCCGCGGTCGCGTACGGCCGCGTGTACATCGGCGGCACCGACGGCAAGGTCTACTCGTACGGCGCGACGAGCGGCAAGCTGCGCTGGTCACACGGCACCGGCGGTTACGTCTACGCGTCGCCCGCGATCTGGAACCAGCTCGTTCTCGTCGGCTCGTACAGCAAGAAGTTCTATGCGCTCAACGCAGCGACCGGAGTGGAGGCGTGGCACTTCACGGCGAACGGCCCGATCTCGGGCTCCGCAACGGTGATCGGCGACGTCGTCTACTTCGCCACGCTCGGCAAGAAGCTGAAGGGGCGCACCTACGCGCTGAACGCG
>JAICLU010000120.1 GCA_025925195.1 Thermoleophilia bacterium | reverse complement strand
TTCGCGTCGACGGCGAGCATCCGGTCGCCGTCGCCGTCGAATGCGATGCCGAGATCGAAGCCGCCGCTCGTCACCGTCTCCTGCAGCAGCTCGAGATGGGTCGCGCCGCAACCAACGTTGATGTTGTTGCCGTCCGGCTCGTTCGCGATCGCATGCACGTCTGCGCCGAGGTGCTCGAACGCCCTCGGCGCGAGGCCGGAATAGGCGCCGTTCGCGCAGTCGACCGCGATGCGCATGCCGGTCAGATCGGTGCCGAAGCGCTCGACGATGTGCTCGAGGTAGCTGTCGGCCGCGACGTCGACGTGCGCGACGATGCCGCCGCCCGGCGCGTCCGCCTCGAGCAGCGACTCGATCTCCTCCTCGGAGGCGTCGTTGAGCTTGTGTCCGTCGCGGTCGAAGAACTTGACGCCGTTGTACTCGGGCGGGTTGTGCGACGCGGAGATGACGACGCCGAGGTCGAGGCGCAGCAGCGCGACCGCGGGCGTCGGCACGACGCCTGCGAGGACGGCAGAGCCGCCCGCGGACGCGACGCCGCGCGCGAACGCCTCCTCGAGCTCCTCGCCCGAGCCGCGCGTGTCGCGCCCGACGAAGACGCGGGCATTCGGGCCGGCCCACAACGCGGACGCCTTTCCCAGCCGCTCGACGAGCTCGACCGTGAGGAATTCCCCGACGATCCCACGCACACCGTCGGTCCCGAAGTAGTTCCGTCCCACGGCGCCGGAGGTTAGCTACTACCTGACGTACACCTCCACCCGGCGGTTCTCGGCCATGCCGTGGGCGCTCGAATTCGGAGCGGCCGGCCGGAGGAACGCGAACGACGCCTGCCGGTACGAGACGTGTGCGACGCCCAGCACACGGTGCACGTAGCCGGCGACCGATGCGCACCGTGCCGCCGACAGCGCCATGTTGTAGACGAGCGAGCCGGCGCTGTCGGTGTGGCACGTGAGCATCGCGTGCGTGAATCCGCCGCGCTCGATCTTCGCGTCGGCGTGATTCAGGATCCGCCGTGCCGCCGCTCGGAGCTGCGGTGAATCGGAGGCGAAATGGACGATGGCGATCAGCACCGGATGGTCGGGCCGGTACGCCGCTCTCGCCTCGTCGGACGACGTGCCGCTGTTGCCGGTAGACGTGACGACCACGCGCTGGTTCGGCGCGACGAGTGCGGCGACGTTGCACACAGCGGCCGTGACACGACAGACCACGCGACCGTCGACGCGGACGACGTAACCCGTCGCACTCGGTGAGGGCGTCCAGGCGATCTGCGTGCTCGTCTTCGTCCGGGGCCTCACGGCGATCTTCGTCGGAGCCGCGGGCCGGACCGTCACTGCGACCGTGGTCTCGATCGTCCTGCCGTCCTTCGTGACGACGACCGGAACCCTCACGATGCCCGAGAACGAGGCGGTCGGCGTCACGACGACCGTGTTGCCCACGACGTGGGCGGCGGCGACGCCGGGAAGCTTCTGCGTGCCGGCGAGGGTGACCGCCGCGCCGCTCGGGATGCCTCCGAGGAGGCTCTGCGTCGTCTTGCCCGCCGTGGTCGTGGCGGGGGCGGTCGTCGGCGTGAGCAGCGGGGCCGCGACGACTGCGAACGACTGCCTCGCGGCGGCGGCCGAGGTCCACCGGTCGTCGCCGGGCTGCCCGGCGACGATCGTGCACGTCCCGGTCGCGAGAACGGTGACCGCGCCGCCCGGCGCGACGGTGCAGATCGACGGGGTCGCGCTCTCGTAGGACACGGCAAGTCCGCTCGACGCGACGGCGGCGAGGTCGATCGGCCCGCTACCGAGGCCGACGGCCGGCAGCGGCGCGAAGACGATCTCCTGCGGCGCAGGCGTATTCGACGACGCCGGAGCCGGAGCGGCAGGGGGAGCCGGAGCCGGAGCGGCAGGGGGAGCCGGAGCCGGCGGCGGCGACGGAGGGGCGGTCCCGGCGCTCGTCACCGCGAACGACCGCGACACATCGGCGGCCGCGGTATAGGCAGAATCGCCGCCCTGCGAGGCCGTGATCGCACACGTCCCGACGGCGGCCAGAGCGACCGAGGAGCCGGACACCGTGCACACCGACGGGGTCGCGCTCGTGTACGAGACGGCGAGGCCGCTCGACGCAGTCGCTCCGAGGGCCAGCGGCCCCTGGTCGACAGCGACGTCGGACGGCTGCGCGAACGTGATCGCCTGTGAGGCCGGGGTCGCCGGCGGCGCCGAAATCGGCGATGTCGCGATCGCCACGACGAACGAGCGCGACACGTCGGGGGCGGCCGCATACCTGCCGTCGCCGGCCTGCGAGGCGACGATCGTGCAGGTGCCCGCCGAGACGAGAGTCACGGCGGCGCCCGAGGTCGTGCACACGCCCGTGGTCGAGCTCGCGTAGGTGACGGTTAGTCCGCTCGAGGCGCTCGCGGCGAGCGACACGGGGCCCTGGCCGAGCGCCGTGTCGGCAGGCTGCGGGAACGCGATCGACTGGGCCGCCGGTGTCGCAGGCGCCGGCACCGCCGTCACTGCGAAGGACACCGTCACATCGGCGGCGGCTGCGTACGTCGAGTCGCCGCCCTGCGACGCCGCGATCGTGCACGTGCCGGTCGCGAGCAGCGTGACGCTCGACCCGGCGACGGCGCAGATTCCCGTCGTCGCGCTCGCATAGGCAACGGGAAGGCCGCTCGACGCCGTCGCACCGAGCGAGACCGGGCCCTGGTCGGCACGCGTATCGGACGGCTGGGGAAACGTGATCGCCTGGGCGGTCGGCGAGGCGGGCGACGCCGGAACCGCCGTCACCTGGAAGGACTGCGACACATCCGCCGCCGCGGCATACGTCGCGTTGCCGGCCTGGGACGCGACGATCGTGCAGGTTCCGACTGCGAGCAGCGTCACGGACGAGCTCGAGACGGCGCAGACCGAGGTGGTGGTGCTCGCGAAGCTGACGCCGAGCCCGCTCGTCGCGCTCGCGGCGAGGGCGACGGGGCCTCCGTCGACTCGCGTGTCGGCCGGCTGTGCGAACGAGATCGTCTGCGCCGACGGCGTGACCGCGGGAACGGCCGAGACCTGGAACGACTTCGCGACCGGGGCCGCGGCGGCATACGTCGCGTCGCCCGCCTGGGCGGCCGTGATCGTGCACGTACCGACGGAGACGAGGCTGACGCTCGAGCCCGTGACCGTGCAGACCGAGGTCGTCGAGCTCGCGTAATCGACCGCGAGGCCGCTCGTCGCCGTCGCCGTGAGCGACACCGGGCCCCGGTCGATCCTCGTGTCGGCCGGCCCGGGGAACGCGATCGACTGCGCCGTCGGAGCGACCGGGACGGCCGTCACTCCGAACGAGCGGCTGACGCCCGGCGCAGCCGCATAGCCCGCGCTGCCGGCTTGCGAGGCGGAGATCGTGCACGTCCCGACTGCCAGGAGCGTCACGTTCGAGCCGGACACGCTGCAGACGCCGGCGGTCGTGCTCGCGTACGACACGGCAAGCCCGCTCGACGCCGTCGCAGTGAGCGCGACCGGGCCGCCGTCGAGACGCGTGTCCGACGGCTGAGGGAACGTGATCGTCTGCGCGAGCTGCGCGGCGGTGACGAGGAACGACTTCGTGACCGGGATCGCCGCCGCGAAGGTGGCGTTGCCCGGCTGCGAGGCCGTGATCGTGCACGTTCCGGCCGACAGGAGCGCGACGCTCGCGCCGGACGTGGTGCACACCCCGCTCGTCGAGCTCGAGAACGAGACGCCGAGACCGCTCGACGCGCTTGCCGACAGCGCAACGGGCCCCTGATCGGCTCGGGTGTCGGCCGGCTGCGCGAACGTGATCGTCTGCGGGGCGCCCGCCACCGTCGTGTTCGCCGTCGCCGGTGTCGAATCGCTCGTCGACGTCGTCGTGTCGATCAGCGTCGAGGCGACATACCCCACCGCGGCGTTCGTGTACGTGCCGGCAGCTCCCGGCACCGTCACGTCGAAGGTCAAGCTGCGGTCGGCAGCCGAGGACAGCGAGAACGGCCCCGGAAAGACGAGCGTCCCGGCGGTGATGGTCGGATCGGCGATCGACGCCCCGTCGAGCTTGGCCGTTCCCGCCTGGTAGGTCGTGCCCGCCGGAAGCGTGTCGACGATCTCGTCGACGGACGTCTGGATCGCGGACGTCGAATGGAGCTGCACCGTGTACGTGACGGTGCCGCCGGTCGACGGCAACGTCGAAGCGCTCGCAGTCTGCGACAGCGACATCGTGTTCGAGGCCGGCTGGATCGCGGGGATCGACGAAAGCGAGCTCGTGTTCGTGTGCTTGACCTGCGTGCCCGACGAGATCTCCTGGATCGGATACGGCGTTGTCGCCGCGGACGTCGTGCCCGTGATCTGGAACGTGTACTGGGCGATGTAGTCCTTGGCGGCCGAGAAGGCGCTGTTCGAGATCTGCAGCTGGTTCGAGTACACGGTCTGGCTCGCCCCGGGCGCCAGCGTGAGCGTCGTCCCGACGAGCCGGAACGAGCCGGCCGGCCACGTGCCGAGCGACGTCGGCGTCTCGTAGATGAAGGGCACGCCGTCCGGGCCGCTGCCGAGTGTGCCGGTGGTGCCTTCGACGGTCAGGGTGATGGCGCCGCCGATCACCGGGCTCGTGGTCGAGATCGACGACGAGACGCTGTCACCGGTGACGTCCTGCACCTTGTTCGCCGACGCCTGGATCGTGTCGTAGACCCCGGCGCTGTACCCGTCGGCGTACGAGCAGAGGAGCGAGCCCCCGTGCGCGGGATCGCCCTGGTACACGTCCACGCTGAAGCTCTGCGCCGTCGTCGTGTCCGCGACCGGATTGGCGGTCAGGAAGAAGTAGGCGGGCGTCGAGGAGCCCGACGCGAGATTGCCGAGCGGGAAGGCGGACGGCTGATTCGCGTTGAGGCCGAGGGCGCCGCCCGAGAAGCCGGACAGCTGCACCCAGATGTTCGTCTTCGCGGCCGCAGGCGTGATCGACACGCCGGTGTAGCCGCTGTTCAGAACCGGCGACGAGGACGAGTCGACGTAGAACCGGGTCCCGTGAAGCGGGGTGAGCGCGAAACCGGTCGAGCTACAGGAGGCGCCGGTCGCTGCAGCACGCGGGATGCCGGCGCCGGCGAAGACCGCCAGCGCGACGGCGAACGCGAACGCGCACGCGAACGTCGATGGTGCACTCATCCGTCCGCGCGCGCACGCGCGCAGGCGGAGACAGAACCGCCGCAGAACTGTCACCGAAGTAGGACCCCTTCTCGAAAGGAATTGACGATTGATGGATCGTCGATTCGTCGTAGGGGAGCGATCCCCCAAACGGGCCGCGCCGGTATGAAAGCGGTAGGAGTTGCTACCGCTTGCCGATCAGCGCTTGCTGATCAGCGCTTGCTGAATTGGGGCGCCTTGCGCGCCTTGTGCAGCCCGGCCTTCTTGCGCTCGACCTGTCGGGCGTCGCGCGTGAGGTAGCCCTCGCGCTTGAGCGGGACACGCAGCTCGGGGTTTGCCTCGACGAGCGCACGGGCGATGCCGTGCCGGACTGCGCCGGCCTGGCCGGTGAGCCCGCCGCCGTGCACGCGCACGCGCAGGTCGTACTGCCCCTCGAGGCCGGCCGTCTTGAGCGGCGACGTCGCGATCGAGCGCCAGATGGTGCGCGGGAAGTACTCCTCGATCGACCGGCCGTTCACCCACGTGGCGCCGTCGCCGGGGCGGAGGATGACGCGGGCGACCGACGTCTTGCGCTTGCCGGTGCCGCGATATTGCGCGATCTGACTCATCTACTGCTCCAAATCGAGTGGCTGGGGGTTCTGCGGCCCGTGCGGATGCTCGGGGCCGGCGTAGATCTTGAGCTTCGTCAGCTGCTGCGCGGCGAGCCGGTTCTTCGGAAGCATCCCCTTGACGGCCTTCCGCAGCACCTCGGTGGGCCGGCGGTCGAGCTGCTCGCGCAGCGTCCGCTCCTTGAGGCCGCCCGGGTAGCCGGAGTGGCGGTAGTACTTCTTCTGGTCGAGCTTGTTGCCGGTGACCGCGATCTTCTCGGCGTTCACGACGACGACGAAGTCGCCGGTGTCGACGTGCGGCGTGTACTGCGGCTTCCGCTTTCCGCGCAGGGTGTCGGCGATCAGGGTCGCGAGACGGCCGAGGGTCAACCCGTCAGCGTCCACGACGTACCAGTCGCGCGCGATCTCTCCAGGCTTGGCTGAGTAGGTCTTCATCGACAAGAAAAGGGACGGACCAGGGGCCCGCCGGGGCGCCATAGTAGCTAAAGAAGCTCGGGAATCGCAGCCGGGCGCGGCCGGGCGGCGATCCAGAGGGCCGGCAGCGCGGCCAGGGCCGCGGCGCCGAGCGCGAGCGCCGCGACGCCGGCGGCGGTGTAGACGGCGCCGCCGAGCAGCGCGAGGCCGGCCGCGGTGACGCCCGCGCAGAGGTCGGCGAACCCGACGATCCGCCCCCGCTCCTGCGGGCTCGTCAACGAGACGAGCTCGGTCGTGGCGCCGACGTACGAGAGATTCCAGCCGAGGCCGAGCCCGAACAGCGCGAGGCTCATGCCGCCGACGCCGGGGAGCCAGGTCAGCGCCGCATTCGAGACGGTCATCAGTGCGAGTCCCGTGTAAAGGCCGCGGCGGCGGCCGAACCGGTCGAGGATGCCGCCGACGACGAGCACGAGCCCGTACATCCCGAGGATGTGGATGCTGATCATCGTGAAGACGTCGCCCTCGTGGTGGCCGCGGCCGACCGCGACGTAGCCGGCGAGGTTCATCACGGAGGCCATGACCGCGAAGCTCGCCACGACCGCGAGCACGGCCTGCGGCACGCCCGGCCGGCGCAGGATCTCGCGCACCGGTGCCGCCGTGGCCGCGAGCTCCTCGGCGGTGCCGTATCGCTTCGAGATCTCCTTCGGGTCGGGCTTGACGAACATCGAGATCGCGAGCCCGGCGAGCATGAACGGGATGCCGAGCAGCCAGGGGCCGACGAGACCGCCGGCGTCGATCTGCCGGTGCGCGAACAGCGGCCCGAACAGCACCGGCCCCCAGATCGCGCCGGAGACGGCGCCGAAGAGGACGAACGACATCCCGCGCGCCCGCCGGGACGGCGGGAACATCTCCGCCGCCGCCGCGCGCGAGAGCTGGATGACGCCGCCCGAGCCGCCGATCAGCGCCAGGCCGAGCGCGACGAGCACGCCCGACTCGGCCGCGCACCCGGCCGCGACGACCCCGCAGCCCGCTGCGCCGAAGACGAAGGCCGCGCGGATGACGAACATGCGACCGCGGCGGTCGCTGAGCCGCCCGGCGGGCCCGACCGCAAGCGCGCTCGACATGAGGAAGATCGCGGGCCCGAGGCCGAGAATCCCCTTGATCCCGGTGACGGCGACGAGCGTCAGGGAGCTGAGCGCCGCGGCGAGCTGGAACATCCCCGAGTTGCAGATGAGGCCGCCGGCGAGCAGGAAGGCGTTGCGCCGGACGTCGCTCGTCACGGGACGAGCATATGCCGCAGCCCGGCCGCGAACGCAGCCGCGCCGCCGTGCGACGGATGACGGACATAGGGGGCGTCCAGCGCAGCCGCCGCGACGCGGCCGACGGCGACGACGGTGCGGCCGCGTGTGATCCCGTCGAGAAAGGGCCGGGCAGCGTCGATCTCCCGCCGCGTCGGAAGCCGATTCGAGGTCGCGGTGCCGGGATGCGTGGGGACGACGTTCCAGAGCAGCACGTCGTCCTCGACTCCGAGCTCGCGCAGTGTGCGGTGGACGATCGTCGCGCTCGACTCGGCAGGGCCGGCGCCGGTCAGCTGCCGTTCCGAGGTGAACGCGATGCCGCTGACGCGCGCGCCGCGGTAGCCGGCAGCCTCGCCGACGAGGACGATCGGCGCGCCGGCGTGCGCGTCGAGGTACCGGGCGAGCCGGTCGCGCCGCAGCTCCGAGCGTGCGTACTGATTGTGCGTCGCACCGATGCGGGCGCGCGCGAGCCGGTCTACGAGCTCCAGCGGTTCCACGTGACGAGCTCGTCGATCGTCTTGCGACGCTGCGTCGCGCGACTCGTGCGCTTGCTCCACTCCGGGTCGGGCGCTGCCTTCCCGAGCGTGACACCGGCGACGATCGTGAGGTCGTCGGGGATCTGCAGCAGCTCACGCCAGCGCGGCTGGTCGTCGACCTGAACGCCGTAGACGCCGGCAGCGAGACCCTCCTCGATCGCGGCGAGCAGGACGAGCATCAGCGCGGCGCCCGCGTCGACGTGCCAGAACGGCACCGGCCAGACGATCTCCTCGCCGCCGGTCGCGTCGAGCTTGTCGGGGCGCGTGTAGCGGTCGTGGTAGTCCTGCTCGCGCGTCAGCACGAGCACGTGCGCGGCGGCACTCCCGAACCATGGCTCCGCGTCGCGCGTCTCGTCTCTCGCGAGCTCCTGCAGCAGCTCGGGCTCGTCGATCACGAGGAGCCGCTGTCCCTGGCTGAAGCCGGCGCTCGGCGCCCGCCGCACCGTCGCGGCAAGCCGCTCCAACACCTCGCGCGGAATCCGCTCGTCCGTGTAATGCCGCACCATGCGGCGCTGCTTCAGCAGGTCGTAGAGGCTCACGCCTCGGACGCTATTCCCACTCGATGGTGGCCGGCGGCTTCGACGTGATGTCGAGGACGACGCGGTTGACACCCGGTATCTCGTTGACGATCCGGGCCGAGATCGTCTCGAGCAGGTCGTACGGCAGGCGTGCCCAGTCGGCGGTCATCGCGTCGTCGCTCGTCACGGCGCGGATCACGATCGGATAGCCGTACGTGCGCTCGTCGCCCTGCACGCCGACCGAGCGGATCGCCGGCAGCACGGCGAACGACTGCCACAGCTCGCGGTAGAGGCCGGCGCGGCGCACCTCCTCGAGCAGGATCGAGTCGGCGTCGCGGAGGATCTCGAGCCGTTCGCGCGTGATGTCGCCGATGATCCGGATCGCGAGGCCGGGACCCGGGAACGGCTGGCGCCACACCATCCGCTCGGGCATGCCGAGCTCCTCGCCGACGCGCCGCACCTCGTCCTTGAAGAGCAGGCGGAGCGGCTCGACGAGCTGCATCTTCATGTCGTCCGGCAGCCC
>JAICLU010000040.1 GCA_025925195.1 Thermoleophilia bacterium | reverse complement strand
GCGCCGAGGCCGGTGTTCGTCGCGGTGCGCGACGAGTCGGTCGAGGATGCCGAAGACCGGCAGGAGCCGCTCGCCGCGCTGATCGGGCTCGCAGGCATCTCGGTCGTGCTCGTCTCGCCGACGTTCCGCCGGATGCTGAACGACGCGTCCGTCGACGAGGTGCTGATCCCGGTGCTCGCATTCATCTCCGGCGTCCTGTACGCCGTTGCGACGATGTGGATCGGAGGCGGGCTGCTCTTCTACGCGTCGCGCCGGTTGGGCGGCCTCGGCAGCTACCGCCGGTCACGGCACGTGCTCGCGCTCGCTTCGGCGCCGTTCGCGCTCGCGCTCGTCACGTTCTGGCCGGTCCGAATCGCCGTCTACGGCAGCGACCTCTTCCGGACCGGCGGCGACGACTACGGCAGGGGGGACGCGATCTTCGGCGGCATCTTCCTCGGCTTCGTCGCGTGGAGCGTCATCCTGCTCGTGCTCGGCGTGCGGGCCGTGCACGGCTGGGGCTGGTTGCGAGCCGTCGGCACCGTTCTGCTCGCGGCCGCCGTGCCGGCGCTCATCGTCGCCGCGACGACGGTGTAGCGCGTCCTTCGAACGCCTCGAGCTCCTCGGCCGGCATCTTGTACGTGTGCTGCTCCTCGGGGAACGCGCCGGAGCGCACCTCCTCGGCGTAGCGTCCGAGCGCCTCGACGATCACGTCGCCGAGATCGGCGTAGCGCTTGACGAAGCGCGGCGCGTGGCCCTCGTAGTAGCCGAGCATGTCGTGCCAGACGAGCACCTGCCCGTCGGTCTCGCCGCCGGCGCCGATGCCGATCGTCGGCACGGTCAGCGCCAGCGTGGCGGCGCGCGCGACCGCAGACGGGACGGCCTCCAGCACGACGGCGAAGCAACCTGCGTTCTGCAGCGCCACCGCGTCGTCGATCAGCTGCCGCGCCCGGTCGGCCGTGCGGCCCTGCGCCTTGAAGCCGCCGAGCACGGTCGCGGTCTGCGGCGTCAGCCCGACGTGCCCCATGACCGGGATGCCCGCGTCGACGATCGCCTTCGCGCGCGTGACCGACGTCCCGCCGCGCTCGAGCTTGACGGCGTCGGCGCCGCCTTCCTTGACGAGGCGGATCGCGTTCGCAACGGCCTGCTCGTCCGAGGCCTCGTACGTGCCGAACGGCAGGTCGGCGACGACGATCGACCGCTTCGCGCCGCGCGTCACCCACTGGGTCATCAGGAGGATCTCTTCGAGCGTCACGGGCACCGTCGACTCGCGGCCGTGCACGACCATCCCCGACGAGTCGCCGACGAGCACGAGGTCGACACCGGCCGCGTCGGCGAGTCGCGCGCTCGGCGCGTCGTACGCGGTCACCATCACGATCTTCTCACCGCGCCGCTTCAGCTCTTGCAGCTCCGGCAGCGGCAGCTTGCCGGCGGTCCAGGACGCGTAACGGGGAGGCTTGTCGCTCATGACAGTGCTCCTTCCAAGACGACGTTGTCGATGAGTCGGGTGTCGCCGACCCGCACTGCGGCGGCGAGGACTCTGGCGTCGCCGAGGTCCACGACCTCGACGTAGTCGGGATCGAGGTCACGCAGCCCGGCGGCCGCGGCTGCCACCGGGTCGGCGGTGCCGATCGCGCCGTGCAGTGCACGCGGCAGCGCAAGCGCCCGCGCGCGCTCGTCGGCCGACAGTCGCGCGTTGCGCGACGACAGAGCGAGCCCGTCGTCGTCCCGCACCGTCGGCAGCACACGGATCTCGACCGGCAGGTTCAGGTCGCCCACGACGCGCTTCAGTACCGCCGCCTGCTGGGCGTCCTTCTGGCCGAAGTACGCGCGCCGGGGCCGCACGATGTTGAAGAGCTTCACGCACACGGTCGCGACGCCGCGGAAGTGCCCCGGCCGCGAACGCCCCTCGTCGCCGGCTTCTTCCACGTCGACCCACGTCGCGAATCCCGGCGGATACATCTCTGCCGGCTCGGGCGCGAAGAGCACGTCGACACCCTCGGACTCCGCAATCGCCGCGTCGCGCTCCTCGTCGCGTGGATAGGCGGCGAGATCGGCCTGCTCGTCGAACTGTGCCGCATTGACGAAGAGGGAGGCGACGACGACGTCGTTCTCGCTGCGCGCGGCGCGGAAGAGCGAGCGGTGGCCGTCGTGCAGCGCGCCCATCGTCGGGACGAGCCCGACCTCGCCGTCGAGCTGTACCGCCGCAATGTGGCGGACGATCTTCAAGCTGCCTCCCTCATCGGGCGATCGCCAACGTCGCGCCGGCGACGGTCTCGTAGAGGTGGTCGAGCTGCGGCGCCCGCGCGCGGATCTCGGCGAGATGGCGGGCGACCGTCTCCCAGTCGCCGCGCGCGACCGGTCCCGTCAGCTCGAAGCCGTTGTCGACCGTCCGCCGGATCAGCGGCTCGAGCGCCTCGACCGGCGCGCCTGCCTCCGCGAACAGCAGTGCCGCCGCGCGCTGCATGGTCACGACGTAGTTCGAGGCGAACACGGCGCCGGCGTGGTAGAGCGTGCGCGCCGAGTCGGCGAGGTCGAACGGGCGCAGGCCGAGCGTCTCGGCCAGCCAGAGCGCGACGGCGTGCGCCTCGTCGTCCCCGGCGGTGACCGCGCCCCAGGCGCCGTCGAGCTGTGCGGCGCCGCCGTCGCGCGTGAACGTCTGCAGCGGATGGACGCTGAACCGCCGCTCGTGCGGAGCGAGCGCGGCGAGCGGGGTCGCGCCGCTCACGTGCGCGACCCACGGGCCGGGCTCGACCGAGGCGGCGACCTCGGCGATCGCGGCATCGGGCACGCAGAGCAGAACGAGCCCCGCCCCGTCGGCGCGCACGGCGACGCCGCGCTCGTCCAGGCGGGCGGTGACAGCCGAGCCGACGCGGCCCGTGCCGATGACGTTGACGATGTCGATCACGAGAGCTCCAGCTCCGATGTGGATGCCGGGCAACGACGAATATACCCGCATGCGAGCCGTTCAGGCACCCACGCGGGCCGACGTCGAGGCAGCCGCCGGCCGGATTCGCCCGCTGCTCGCGCCGACACCGCTCGTCGAAGGCCTCAAGCTCGAGCTGCTGCAGCCGACGGGCTCGTTCAAGGTGCGCGGCGCCCTGAACGCGCTCCTGCAGCTCGACGGCGAGCCGGTCGTCACCGCGTCGGCAGGCAACTTCGGCCTCGCCGTCGCGTGGGCCGCCGGGAAGCTCGGCGTCGAGGCGACCGTCGTCGTCGCCGAGAGCGCCTCGCCCGCCAAGATCGAGGCGCTGCGCCGCCAGCCGGTGAACCTCGTCGTCCACGGTCGCGACTACGACGAGGCCGAGCGGCACGGGCTGGCGCTGCCCGGGCGCTACATCTCGCCGTACAACGACACGGACGTGATCGCCGGACAGGGCACGATCGCGCTCGAGCTGCCCGACGACGTCGCTGCGATCGTCGCGCCGATCGGCGGCGGAGGGCTCGCGGCGGGTCTCCGCCTCGCGACCGACGCCCGCCTCGTCGGCGTCGTGCCGGCGAACTTCCCCGCGATGCCGGCCGCGCTCGCCGCGGGCCGCGTCGTCGAGATCGAGGGCGAGTGGACGGTGGCCGACGCGCTGCACGGCAACATCGAGCCGGGCAGCGTCACGGTCGACCTGCTGCGCGGCGTCGAGATCGTCGAGGTGAGCGAGACGGAGATCGAGACGGCGATGCGGTTCCTCGCCCACGAACACGGCCTCGTCACCGAGGGCGCGGGGGCGACCGCCGTCGCCGCGCAGCTCGCCGGCAAGGCGCCGGCCGGCGTCGCGATCGTCACCGGTCGCAACGTGACGGCCGAGACCTTCGGGCGGGTCCTCTCAGAGGGCGGCGCCGGCGGGTAGCCGGGCGGCGACGATCGTGTCGGCGGCTGCGCGGCTCGGGGCGTAGCCGGTCACCGCGGCGAGGAAGTCGTCGCGCTCGAGCGCGTACAGCACGAGCTCGTCGATCGCGCGCACGGTCGCCGTTCGCGGCACGTCGCGAAGCAGCGCGATCTCGCCGAAGAAGTCGCCGGGCCCGAGCGAGCCCGTCTCGGCACCGTCGATCTCGACAACAGCCCGCCCCGAGCGGATGACGTAGAACCGGTCGCCGTGCGCGCCCTGCGTAACAGCCTCTCCCATCGGCTGCACCCGCACCTCGGCGACCGCCGACGCCAGGCGCTCGACGAGCATCTGCGGCAGCGGCGCGAAGAGGGGAATCGCGCGCAGCAGCGCGAGCGGCTCGGTCGGCACGCGCGCCTCGCGGTCGATCCGCTGCAACGCCGGCCAGCAGAGCAGGAGGACCACGGGCAGGAACGCGCCCACGGCGACGAGCGCGATCCGCGCACCGGCGAGGGAGACGAGAGCGGGGGCGACGAGCGCTCCCAGCGCGAGCGACGTGAGGATCAGGCTCTCGAGCACGCCGAAGACGCGGCCGAGCACGTCCTCGTCGGCACTCCGCTGCATGAGGGTCATCCCGGCGACGTCGACGAGCGTGTTGCCGATGCCGATCACGGCGAAGAGGACGACGGCGAACGCGAGGTTGCTCCAGAGCGCGGCGACGGCCACCGGCACGCCCCAGAGCAGCACGCCGAGACCGAGGTCGGCGGCGAGCCGCTTGCGGCCGGCGAGCGCGGCGACCGCGAGGACGCCGAGGAGGCAGCCGACACCCATGCCGGCGTTGAGCCAGCCGACGCCGGCGTTGCCGGAGTGGAGGAGCCGCAGCGCGAGCACGACGAGCAGCACCTCGAGCGCTCCGGCGACGAACGTCTGGGCGGTCGTCAGGCCGACGACGAGCTGGAGCGGCCGGCTCGAACGGATCGCGGAGAATCCCGCGAGCAGCCGCGCGGGCTCGTCGTGCTCCTCGCGCACCGGAGGCTCGTCCCGCGGGATGCGCAGGAGGCAGAGCGCCGACCAGAGGAACGTCGCCGAGGTCAGCACGAAGACGGCGCCGGGCCCACTCAGCGCGAGCAGCAGGCCGCCGACTGCGGGGCCGGCGAACATGCCGACGCTCGCGACGCTGTTCATCACGGCGTTCGCGGCCGTCAGCTCCTCCGGGCTCGTGACGAGCTGCGGCAGGAACGCGCTCTGGGCCGGCTGGAAGACCGACGAGACCACCGTCGAGCTGACGGCGAGCACGAAGACGGGAAGCCAGCCGCTGTGTGTGAACGCGAGCGTCGCGATCGCGGCGAGGATCGCGCAGCGCGACAGGTCGGCGGCGACGAGGACGCGGCGGCGCGAGCCGCTGTCGGCGAACGCGGCGAGCCACGGCGCGGCGACGGCGGCGGCGCCCCAGCGCACCGCGTAGAGCACGCCGACCGCCCGCGCCCCGCCCGCGTGGTACGCGAAGACGGCGAGCCCGACGCCGTACGCCCAGGTGCCGAGCGTCGAGCCGATGCCCGCCAGCTGCAGCCGTCGCAGGTTCGCGTTGGCGAACACGGCTCCGAACGCCCGCAGCGATTCCTTCACGATTCCGAGGATTGCAGCCTTTGTTGCGAATTGGAAGACGAGGTGGGAAGATTCCTGCCCGCTCCCTCGTCTAGAGGGGGACAGCGCGTACGGGACGCGCAGAGACTTCCCACCAAGGAGGGAACGACATGTCCGAGGACGAGAGCCGCAGGGCAGGCGCGAACGACGAGCAGACCGACGAGGTCGAGGCGCACCGCCATCCCCATACCGGGATGACCGAGGAGGCCACGGACGGCCCGACCGAGGGCGACGACGACTTCGAGGCGCATCGCCACTCGCTCAAGGCCCGGCCGGGCGAGAAGGGCTAGCCCGAACCGATCCGATCGGAACGTGAGAGCCCGGGCAACCGGGCTCTTTCGCCGTTAGAGGAGCTGCTCGAGCGCGGCGAGCAGTTGCAGGCCCGCGGCACGCCGTTCCTCGTCGCCGTCCTCGAGGCGCGTTGCGATGCGCGCGAGCGCGCCGAGCTCGCCCTCGCCGTCGAGCGCGGCCCGCGCCCGCCGCGCCCGCTGCAGGAGGTCGAGCGCGATCGCCGCCTGGTTCCCGAACAGGCCCAGGAGCTCCATCTCCGCGAGCGTGAACCTCGACTGCTGCGGCCGGTCGAGCACCTCGAGCACGCCGAGCGCCTTGTCCTCGGCGAGCAGCGGCACGGCCATCAGGCCTTTCGGGACGAAGCCGGTCGACTCCGCCGCCTCCCGCGAGAAGCGGGTGTCGGCCGTCAGGTCGTCGACGACGATCGCCTGGCGGGTCACGAGCACCCAGCCCGCGACGCCGGTGTCGGCCGGGAATCGCTGGCCGACGAGCGTGTCGGCGCCCTCGCCGGCAACCGCCTCGAACACGAGCTCCTCCGTTGCCTCGTCGAGCAGGAAGACCGACGCCGCCTTCGCGTGGAAGATCGCCCGCGCCACCTCGACTGTCGCGCGCAGCAGCGAGCGGTACGCGTCCTCCGCCCCGAAGACGCCGGCCGCCACCGCTGCCCTCAAATCGCTCATCGGACGTTCGCCGCCGTCAGGTGCAGCACGCTCTTGAGCTGGAACGGCGTCAGCTCCGGATGCTTCGCGAGGATGAGCGCGCACATGCCCGCGATGTGCGGCGTCGCGAAGCTGTTGCCCGTCGCGGTGATCGTCTCGCCGCCGAGCCACGCGATGTCGAGGTTGAGCCCGCGCGCGAAGAACTCGACCGGCGGCGTCGGGTTGGCGTAGAAGACGCGCGGGTCGTCGAGCTCGTGGCTGCCCACCGAGATGACGCTTGCGAACCGCCAGGGGAAGCTCTCGACCGGCATGTTGTGCGCCGACGCGACGAGCATCGTCCGCTTGAAATACGCGACGTCGGCAAGCTCGTGGAGCCGGTCCACGTACTGCTTCTTCGTCGTCGACAGGCTCATGTTGACGACGTCGAAGCCCTCGTCGATCGCCCACTCGAGACCGCTGAGCATCGCGGCCGCACTGCCGGTGTAGCCGGCACCGAGCACCCGCACACTGATCAGCTCGCAGTCGGGCGCGAGCGCGCGGATGATGCCGGCGCACGCCGTCCCGTGGCCGCAGAGGTCGCCTTCGGCGTCGTCCTCGACGACGACGGTCCCGTCCTCCTGCTTGCGCGCGGCGACCGAGCGCTGCACCGTCCCGACGAGCGGATGCCCGAGCTCGACGCCGCTGTCGAGCACGCAGACGCGGACGCCGGCGCCCGTCGAGCCGCCCCAGGCCCACTCCGGTGTCACGCGCTCGGGCCAGCCGGCACGGATGCGGATCGAGTCGCTCGCCTCCGCCGGCAGGCTCCAGGCCGGGAGCTCCTCGTCCTCGAACTCGTGCGCGAGCACTGTCATGCTGCGATCCTACGACCATGCTGAGCGACTCCCAACTCGTCGCCCGCTGCCGCGAGGGCGACTCCGAGGCCTGGAACGAGCTCGTCGAGCGGTTCTCCCGCTACGTCTACGCGATCTCGACGCAGGCGTTCCGGCTGCCGCAGCACGACGCCGAGGACGTCTTCCAGGAGGTGTTCGCGCGCGTCTACCAGCACCTCGGGCGGCTGCGGAGCGACGACGCGATCCGGCCGTGGATCGCGCAGCTGACGCGCCGTCTCTGCATCGACACGCTGCGCGGCTCCGGCCGCGAGGGGCCGGCCGACACGGACACGTTCGAGCCGGCCGACGTCGACGAGTCGCTCGCGACGCTCGACGAGGCGCTCACCGTCCGCTCCTGCCTCGACGCCGTCGGCGATACGTGCAAGGAGATCCTCGACCGCTTCTTCTGCCGCGACGAGAGCTATCGCGCGATCGGCGAGGAGCTCGGGCTGCCGGCGGGGACGATCGCCAGCCGGATCTCCCGCTGCCTTGCGAAGCTGAAGCTCGAGCTCGAGGGAAGATCCGAGGCCCCTGCCGCGTCTGGTGAGCGATGAACGGTTACGACGAGGAACGGATCGCGGCCCTGCTACGGCTCCTGCCGCCCGCCCCAGTGGGGTGGGTGCGGGCCGCACAGGAGCTGCCGGCCGCACAGGACGAGATCGGGGAGCTCGTCTCTCGCGCCGAAGCGGACGCCGCGTTCCGGGCGAAGGTCGTAGCCGATCTCGAGGCCGCGCTCGAGGCAGAGGGGATCGAGGCGACTCCCTCCGTCGTCGCCGCACTGCGCTCGCGTCTCGACACGGCCGAGTGAACCAACCCGGTGGCGACGGCATCGCGGGATGCGAGACTCCCGCGGTGCCGTCCTTCCTGGACCTGACCCTCCGCGCGTGGCTCGACGAGCTTGCAGGGCCCCGCGCCGCGCCGGGCGGGGGCTCCGCGCTCGCGATCACGGTCGCGAACGCTGCCGCCGTCGTCGCGATGGCGGCAAGGGTCTCGGACGACCCCGGCCTCGCCGCCCAGGCAGAGGCGCTGCGGGCGCGCACCGAGCCGCTCGCCCAGCTCGACGCCGACACGTACGAGGCAGCGCTCGCCGTCCGCGACTCGGCGCGCGACCTGAAGCCGGAGCAGCGCGACTGGCAGATCGGGCAGGCCTTCGCGAAGGCGGCCGAGCCGCCGCTCGAGATCGCCCGCGCCGCGGTCGACGTCGCCGGGCTCGCGGCCGAGCTCGCCACCCGCGGCGCCTCCGCGATCCGGGCCGACGCGATCGCGGCCGCAGCCCTCGCGGCCGCAGCAGCGAGGGGCGCCGTCGCGATGGTGGCCGTCAACCTGACCGCCCTCGAGGGCGATCCGCGGGTCGCCGAGGCCGAGCGCCTGGCGGCCGACGCGGCGTCCGCAGCCGCGCGGGCCTCGGCCGGGTAAGCTTCGACTCGTGCCGATCTACGAATATGTCTGCATGGAGTGCGAGTCGCACTTCGAGGAGCTCGTGCGCGGCGAAGAGACCGTCGCCTGCCCCGACTGCACCGCGACGAACGTCGCGAAGCAGTTCTCCAGCTTCGCCGTCCACGGCGCCGCCAAGGTGCCGTCGATGCGGGCGAGCGGTGGGGGCGGCGGCTGCTGCGGCGGTTCCTGCGGCTGCGGCCACTAGGCCGCGGCGGTGAGCGACCCGTCGCACGAGCAGCTGACGCAGGACCAGTACGACAGGCTCGCCGAGGAGCTGGCCGAGCTCGAGGGCCCGCGCCGGAAGGCGGTCGTCGAGGCGATCGCGGTCGCGCGGGCGCACGGCGACCTGTCCGAGAATTTCGAGTACCACGCGGCGAAGAACGAGCAGGGGCTGCTCGAGCGGCGGATCACGATCCTCCGCTCACGCCTGCAGAACGCTGAGGTGATCGACGAGGCGGCTGCCGCGGCGAGCGGCGTCGTCACGGTCGGAGCGGTCGTCGAGCTCGAGCGGGAGGACGGCGAGCGGATGACCGTCGAGCTGTCGAGCGTCGGCGGCGTCTCGCCCGAGTCGCCTGTCGGCAGGGCGATCGTCGGTCGCGCCGAGGGCGACGACGTCGAGGTCGAGGCGCCGCGGGGCGCCTGGAAGGCCCGCATCGTCTCCATCCGCCGCTCGGCGTAGATTTCCCGTCGTGAGCGCAGTCCAGGTCGAGCACATCGACGCGCTGCAGGCGTATGCCGAAGGGGTGGCCGGCTGCACGAAGTGCCGCCTGTCGCAGGGCCGCACGCAGGTCGTCTTCGGCGCCGGCAATCCGCACGCCGAGCTGATGTTCGTCGGCGAGGCGCCGGGCTTCCACGAGGACAAGCAGGGTCTGCCGTTCGTCGGCCAGGCGGGGAAGCTGCTCGAGAAGCTGCTCGCGGGGATCGGCATGAGCCGCGCCGACGTCTTCATCGCGAACGTCCTGATGTGCCGGCCGCCCGGGAACCGCGATCCGCAGCTCGACGAGATCGAGGCGTGCGAGCCGCATCTGTTCAGGAAGATCGAGCTGATCGAGCCGCGAATCATCGCGACGCTCGGCAACTTCGCAACCAAGCTTCTGTCGGGCTCGCAGGTCGGGATCACGCGCGTCCACGGGCAGGAGCGCGAGACGACGCTCGGCGGCCGCACGGTGACGCTCTATCCGCTCTACCACCCCGCGGCGGCGCTCTACACGCCCGCGATGCTGAAGGTGCTCGAGGCCGACTTCGCCCGGCTGCCCGAGCTGCTGGGCCGCTCGACCGGGTCCGTGACGCCGGTCGAACTGACCGTCGTCCCCGCCTCCGCGCCGGCGGAACAGCTCGGCCTGTTCTAGGGCGTCGGTCTCAGGCGCGCGTTCGGTTGGCGAATCGTTTGGCCTGCCGCCGTGAGCCGCAGACCTGCATGTCCGCGATCTTGCCGTCGCGGATCGTCAGCACCTGGTAGCGCTCCTGCCGCTGCCCGCTTGGATCAAGCCACGAGGACGATCCGATGATCTTGTCGTCCGAGACCTGAGCGAACTTTGGGCGCATCTCGAATCCCTGCGGGGCGAGCTTGTCGATCTGATCCTGCAGGGCCTCACGGGCCTCGTCAGGCCCACGTCACGATGGTGCGTGCTTCCACCAGAGAACGCCGCGCGAAACGCCACGCCACTCCGCATCGTCGTCGAACAGCGAGGCGAACGGCTCTGGATCGCCGTGGTTGAGCGCTTCGACGGCGGCGGCAAGCCGGTCGATCATCTGGTCGAGTATCGCACGATCAGAGACAGTCGTCAGGACCGGCGTCGAACTGAGAAGCGCCGGGCGCTAACGGCGGTTCTCGTTCCGCTCTCGGCCGCGCGCGAGTTCGAGTGAAACGGAAGCTGGGCAGATCGACAGCGTGCGCAGAACGATCGTTGCTACCGCTGTCCTGCGAGGCGCGCTGGTTTCAATGGCTGGTTCAGCCCTGCTGGGCGCTTGCGGGGGCGCACATGTAGGGAAGTCAGCCAGCGGGTCTTCGACGAGCAATCAGACGATCGCCGCTCCCACGCCGCAAGCGAAGCTCGCGTACGAGCGGGCGATGCGGAAGATTGGCGCGACAACCGAGGAGGCGGTCGGCGCGCTCGTCCCGCCACGACAAACGGCGAAGGCCCCCGCGTTCTTGCGAGCGGAGGGCCGGATCTATCGATTAGAGGCCGCGAAGCTCCGCGCGCTCCTTCCACCCGCTGAGGTTGCGTCGGATCACAAGGAGTTGATCCGGGAGGATCTTCAAACCGCCCGCGACTACCAACGCCTTGCGGCTGCCGTCGAACATCGTCGACAAGGCAAGCCTCCGTCTGTTAGCGCCATCATCGGCTCACTTCCTCGCAGTTTCCGCGTCCTCTCCGACTATCGCTCGAAGGGCTACAACCTCGGCTCGTTTACCGGAGACTGATGCTCCCGGTGCTGATAGCGGAACGAGAATCGAGACTCGCAGGCCGCGGCTGGGCCAGTGGTCACCGAAGCGCGCTCGCGATCAGATTCCCTCGACCGCGACCATGCGGAGCTTCGCGGCGCCCTCGCGAAGCTGCTTCGCGGCCTGGTAGCGCTCGGAGTCGTACCAGCGCTTCACGGACTCGAGATCCTCGAACTCGAGGATGACGAGCCGGGATGGGTTCCAGTCGCCCTCGAGCACCGCGAGCTCGCCGCCGCGGGCGACGAACCGGCCGCCGCCGGCCTCGACGGCGCCGGGCGACGCCGCCTTGTACTGCTCGTACTGCTCGGGGTCGGAGATGTCGGTCTCGACGATCACGTAGGCAGGCATGGCGCGGAATCTACGCTTTCGGTGTGCAGACCGGCTCGCCCGAGGAGACGGAAGCGGTCGCCGCCGAGCTGGCGGCGCGGCTGCACGTCGGCGACGTGGTCAGCGTCTCCGGCGAGCTCGGCACCGGCAAGACGACGTTCGTGCGCGGCGCGTGTACGGCCCTCGGCGTTGTCGAGAACGTCACGAGCCCGACCTACACGATCGGCCACCGCTATCACGGGAACGGCGCCGAGATCTCGCACCTCGACCTGTACCGGTTCCAGGGCATGTCGGCGGCGGAGTGGGGCGACCTCGAGCCGTACTTCGACGACGCGATCGCGTTCGTCGAGTGGCCGGAGGCGGGCGCGGGCGTCCTGCCGTCGCCGCGCTACACGGTACTGCTTCGCCACGCCGGAGAGGGCAGGCGAGACGTCATGATCACCGAATGCTGACGCTCGCATTCGACACCGCCACGGCGGTCGCGACGAGCGCGCTCGTCGACGGGGCCGAGGTACTCGGCGAGCGCACGTCCCGTGCGCAGACACTGCTCGAGGACGTCGACGCGCTGCTGCGCCAGGGTGGCGCCCATCCTGCCGACCTCGACGCGCTCGCGATCGGCATCGGCCCCGGGAGCTTCACCGGTGTGCGCATCGGGCTCGCCGTCGCGAGGGGGCTCGCGCTGTCGCTCGATCTCCGCGGCGTGGGAGTCTCGACGCTCGACGCGCTCGCGGCGGGCGCCCCCGGTGCACTGCCGGTGATCGACGCGAAACGGAACGAGGTCTTCACGCTCGTCGAGGGCAGGCCGGCGGCGCTCGCGCCGCACGACGTGCGCGGCGCCCTCTGCGTCGGCGACGGCGCAGTCCGGTACCGCGAGATTCTCGAGGCGAACGGCGCCGAGGTCCCGCCCGACGGCGACGAACGGCACCAGCCCCGCGCCCGCTTCCACGCGCAGCTCGCACAGAACCTCGGTGACGTGAGCGAGATCGAGCCGCTGTACCTGCGGCTTCCCGACGCCGTGCCCGGCGCCCGATGACGACGATCGAGCTGCGGCGGCTCGCGCTCGGCGACCTGGTTGCGATCGAGGAGATCGAGCGTCGCTCCTACCGGACGCCGTGGTCGCGCTCGATGTTCGCCGGCGAGCTCGCGAAGCCGAGCTCGATCTGCCTCGGGGCGTTCGACGTCGACGGAGAGGACGGCACGCTCGCCGGCTACCTGATCGTCTCGCGCTACGTCGACGCCTGGCACGTGATGAACATCGCCGTCGACCCCGACCACCGCGGCCACGGGATCGCGACCATGCTGCTCGAGCGGCTGTTCGAGCTGACGGCCGACGACGCCCGGCGCGGCTACACGCTCGAGGTGCGCGTCTCGAACGCGACCGCCATCGGCCTCTACGAGCGGCTCGGCTTCGAGGCGCGCGGGATCCGTCGCGGCTATTACACCGACAACCGCGAGGACGCTCTGATCATGTGGAAGGACCCGGTAGTCGCCTGATCCTCGGGATCGAAACGAGCTGCGACGAAACGGCCGCGGCGCTTGTCACGGAAGACGGAGAGCTGCGTGCGAACGTCGTCGCGTCGCAGGCCGACCTACACGCGCAGTTCGGCGGTGTCGTGCCGGAGGTGGCGTCGCGACGGCATCTCGAGCTCGTCGGCCCCGTAATGCGCGAGGCGCTCGACCAGGCAGGCGCGACGCTCGACGACGTCGACCGCGTCGCGGTCACGCAGGGCCCCGGCCTCGTCGGCGCCCTCCTCGTCGGGCTCGCTGCCGCGAAAGCGGTCGCCTGGTCACGGCGGCTGCCGCTCGTCCCTGTCGACCACCTCGCCGGTCACGTCGCGTCGCTCTACCTGCAGCCCGACCCGGTCGAGCCGCCCTTCCTCTGCCTGCTCGCGAGCGGGGGTCACACGCTTCTGATCGACGTCCACTCCCACACGGAGCAGACGGTGCTCGGGACGACGCGCGACGACGCGGCCGGCGAGGCGTTCGACAAGGGCGCCCGTCTGCTCGGGCTCGGCTACCCGGGCGGTCGCGAGATCGACCGGCTCGCGCGGGAGGGCGATCCGGAGGCCTACGACTTCCCGGTCGCGCGCGTTCCCGGTCTCGACTTCTCGTTCTCGGGGCTGAAGACGTCGTTGCTCTATGCGACGCGCGACCTGACGCCTGACGAGCTCGAGGAACGCAAGCCCGACCTTGCGGCCTCGTACCAGCGGGCGATCGTCCGTGCGCTCGTCGGCAAGGTCCGCCAGGCGAACGCCGAGCGGGTGGCCGTCGTCGGCGGCGTCGCGGCGAACTCCGAGCTCCGCGAGGCGCTCGCCGACGCTGCGCTCGCGCCGCTCGCCCTGACGACCGACAACGCGGCGATGATCGCCTCCGCAGCCCGCTTCGTCGAGCCCGTCCCGTACCCCGGTTATCTTGGGCTCGATGCGTACGCATCACGCTGAGTCGGGCCAGGCGCTCCTCCTTGCGCTCGTCGCGGCCGCCGCGACCGCGGTCCTGCTCGCGACCGGCGGCAAGAGTGCGGGCCAGCCGCCGGCGCCGGCTACGACTGCGGCAGCGTGGCGCGGCCTCGTCGGCTCGCGGCCGCGCGTCGCGATCGGGCAGCGCGTGATCGTCGTCCTCAAGACGCCGTCGCTCGCGCAGCGCGTCGCCGCTGCCGGCGGCATCGTCGGCACCCGCCAAGAGCGCGCCTGGACGAACGCGACGCTCTCGGCCCAGCGCCTGCTCGTCTCGCGGCTCTCCCTCCAGGGCGTCAACGTGAAGCCCGACTTCAGCTTCGCACGCGTCCTCGACGGCTTCTCCGCGCTCGTCGATTCGAGCGCCATTCCCGCGATCGAGCACGACGAGAACGTCGCGGGCGTCTATCCGGTGCGGGTTGCGTATCCGTCGTCGATCTCGACCCGCGTCCTCTCCGGGGCCGCCTTCGGTCCGGACTCCGGCCACCGCGCCGGCGTCGGGATGTCGGGTGTCGACGGCCGAGGCGTCACGATCGCGCTGCTCGACACCGGCGTCGACCCGGCCGTCCCGTATCTGCGCGGCCGCGTCCAGCACGGCATCGACGTGGTCGGCGGCGACGCGGGAGCGCTTGCCGCGGCGCGGCCGGACGACGCGTCGCAGGTCGAGCGGCACGGCACGCAGATGGCGGGCCTGCTCGTCGGCGCCGGCGGCCCGGACGGGCTCTCGGGCGTCGCCACGGGCGCGTCGGTCCTCCCGATCCGGGTTGCGGGCTGGCAGCCGGACGCGCTTGGCCACTGGGCGATCTACGCGCGCAGCGACCAGCTGATCGCCGGCCTCGACCGCGCGGTCGACCCGAACGACGACGGCGACGCCCACGACGCGGCGCGGATCGCGCTCGTCGCGCTCGCCGAGCCGTTCGCCGGCTTCGCCGACGGGCCCGAGGCGCGCGCCGCCGCGGGCGCGCTCGCGCTCGACACGCTCGTCGTCGCGCCCTCGGGCAACGACGGCACGGCGGGGGCCGGCTACGGCGACGTCGCCGGCCCGGGCGGCGCACCGGCGGCGCTGACCGTCGGCGCGACCGATGCGCGGCCCCGCGTCGACAACGCGCGGGCCGTCGTCCGCTCGGGCCTCTCGACACTCTTCGACGGAACGGCTCCCGTCGCCGGAGCCGTATTGCCGTCGCGCAGGCTCGACCTGACCCTTGCCGTGCCGCGGGGAACGATCCGGGGCACCCGGCGCACGGCGCCGCGGCTCACCGACTTCTTCAGCCGAACCGGCGTCAGCCTCGTCGCCGGCCGCGCGGCGCTCGTCCCCGTCGGCGCGTCGCCTGCCCCGGCCGCCGCGCGCGCTGCGGCGGCCGGCGCCTCGGCCGTCGTGCTGTACGGCGGCGGCGCGCCGCTGCCGGCCGGCGGCCTCGGGCTCGACGAGGCACTGCCCGTGCCCGTGATCTGGCTGAAGCCGTCGGCCGCGCACGCGGCGCTCGCCCGGCTTGCGCGGCGGCAGGCGGTCACGGTTTCACTCGGCGGCTCCGTGACGGCGGCGAACGTCGAACAGGGCCGGGTCGCAAGCTTCTCGTCATCCGGCCTCGCGTTCGACGGAACCGTGAAGCCGGACCTCGTCGCGCCGGGCGTCGGCCTCGCCACGTCCGATCCGGGCACGAACAGCGACGGCTCGCCACGCTTCGCGAGCGTCAACGGGTCGAGCCCCGCGAGCGCCGTGGTCGCCGGAGCTGCGGCGCTGCTCGCGCAGGCGCGGCCCGCGCTCGCGGCCGACGCGCTCAAGGGACTGCTCGTCGGCACCGGGGCGCACATCGCGGACGACCCGGTGCCTGCCCAGGGCGGCGGCCTCGTCGACGTCGGTGCCGCGGCCGCGGGCGAGGTGGCCGCGTCGCCCGCCACGCTTGCGCTCGGCCGGTCGACCGGCGCCGGCTGGCGCGTGAAGACGTCCTTCACGCTGACGAACCTCTCGACGCGGGCGCTGCGGCTGACGCTGGCCGTCCGGACGCAGGACGAGGGCGCTGCCGCGGTCGACTTCCACGTCAGCCCGGCCCGGCTGAACCTCTTCCGCGGCAAGAGCGTCGAGATCCGGCTCTCCGCGATCACCGCGTCGGCGCCGTCGGGCGCGGCGACGAGCGACGGCGCCGTCGTCGTCGGCGTCGCCGGCGGTGGCGGGATCCGCATCCCGTGGGCGATCGCGTTCGGCCCGTCCGACGTCGACCTGATCGGGTCGGCGACGCTGTCCTCCAGGGCGTTCACTGCGTCGGACGCGAAGCCGGCGCTCCTGTCGGTCGACGCCGGCCGGGTGATCGAGGTCGGCGGCAAGCTCGAGATCAGGCCTGCGAGCCGCCTCGACGTCCAGCTCTGGCGTGCCGACGGCAGCCAGGTCGGGACGCTGGCACGGCTCCGCGACGTGCTGCCCGGGCGCTACACGTTCGGCCTCACGGGCCGCGATCCCGCCGGGCAGCTCCTGCCGCCCGGCAGCTACTCGGTGCGCGTCGTCGCCTATCCCGTCGACATCGGCGCGCCGAGCCGCCGCAAGCTGAGCTTCACGATCAAATGAGCGAGTACACTCGCCCGGTTGTGACAGCTGTCGACGCATCGGTGTCGCACCTCCACGAGAACCCGTACGACATCGCGCGCGACCAGCTCCGCCGGGTCGCCGACGCCTTCGACATCGACGGCAACCTCGTCGACGTCCTCGAGAAGTGCAAGAAGGCGGTCGAGGTGTCGATCCCGGTCGCCATGGACGACGGCTCGACGCGCGTCTTCACCGGCTACCGCGTCACGCACAACATCGCGCGCGGGCCGTCCAAGGGCGGGATTCGCTACCACCCGAACGTCACGCTCGACGAGATCAAGGCGCTCGCAATGTCGATGACGTGGAAGTGCGCGCTGATGGGAATCCCCTTCGGCGGCTCGAAGGGCGGCGTCATCGTCGACCCGAAGACGCTCTCGCGCGGCGAGGTCGAGCGGATGACGCGCCGCTACACGAGCGAGATCATCAACGAGATCGGCCCGGAGCGCGACATTCCCGCGCCGGACGTCGGCACGGACGCGTCGGTGATGGCGTGGATCTTCGACACCTACTCGATGAACAAGGGGCACTCCGTGCTCGGCGTCGTCACCGGCAAGCCGCTCTCGATCGGCGGCTCGCTGGGGCGCGAAGAGGCGAGCGCGCGCAGTGGGCTCTTCTGCATCCGCGACGCGGTCGCGAAGCAGGGCGGGCGCCTCGACGAGATGCGCGTCGCCGTCCAGGGCTTCGGCAGCGTCGGCTCCTCGCTCGCGAAGTTCCTGCACGAGGAGGGGGCGAAGGTCGTCGCGGTATCCGACACCACGGTCGCGCTGCACGACCCGAGCGGAATCGACATCACAGCCGCGATCGCGCACAAGCGGAAGAGCGGCAGCCTGCGCGGTCTCTCGGGCGTCGACACGATCGCCCCCGACGAGTTGTTCGCACTCGACGTCGACATCCTCGCCCCGTGCGCGCTCGAGCAGGCGATCACGGAGCGCAACGCCGAGCGTGTGCGCGCGTCGATCGTGTGCGAGGGCGCGAACGACCCGGTCACCCCTGCAGCGGACGCGATCCTCGAGGAGAAGGGCGTGCTCGTGCTGCCCGACCTGCTCGTCAACGCCGGCGCCGTCGTCGTCTCGTATTTCGAGTGGGTGCAGGGCCTGCAGGAGTACTTCTGGAAGGAAGCAGAGGTCAACGCGAAGCTGAACGACATCGTCAGCCGCGCGTTCGAGGAGACGTGGGGGGTGGCGGAGGAGCGCGGCGTCACGATGCGCACCGCGGCCTACGGCCTCGGTGTGCGACGCGTCGCCGAGGCGACCCTCACCCGCGGGATCTATCCCTAGTCGAGCGGAGCGAGCCGCTGCGTGGGCTCGCTCTCTTCTGTCACGAGACCCTCGCGACTCCCGCGCAGAACGGGCCAAAAACGGGGATCATCCCCGCTGCGACGTTCGGTGCGGAACCGTGCGAGCGAGACGGCGGCTCGCGTCCAAACGGGGATAATCCCCGTTTTTGAAGGTGTGACGGTTTGGTTCGGAAGGCCGTGCCCTGAAGAGGGAGGTCGCCGCTTCCGCTCACGTCGGGCGCGGCAATAGTCTTTTCGTATGGTCGACGTCGTCGTCTACCACGCGCGGGGCTGCCACCTCTGTGAGCGGGCGCTCGAGCAGGTGCGCGGCCTCCAGGGCGAGCTCGGGTTCGACCTGCGCGAGGTCGACATCGGCGGCGACGATGCGCTCGAGGCCCAGTACAGGGAGTGGATTCCGGTCGTCGAGATCGACGGCCGGCGGCGTTTCACCTACCACGTGCAGCTCGACGCGTTCCGCTCCGCGGTTGCACAAGCAACGGCCCGCGCCTAGCTGCTACAACGACTTCGGGTGTTACAAACTCGTCGGATTCAGGAGGCAACGTGGCGGAACGGCTGACGGTCGGCGTCGCTGCCCGCCTGTCGCGGTACCTCCAGGTGCTGACGCAGGCGCGCAAGATGGGGAAGCAGCGCATCTCCTCCCAGGAGATCGCGGAGTACACGAACATCAACGCGACGCAGATCCGGCGCGACCTGTCGGCGTTCGGGAAGTTCGGCAAGCGCGGCGTCGGCTACAACATCGACTCGCTGCTCGGCGAGATCCGCAAGATCCTGCGAACGCAAGGGCAGCACAACATCGCGCTGATCGGGGCGGGGCGGCTCGGCCAGGCGATCGCGAGCTCGCCGATCTTCGCCGAGCACGGCATCAACATCGCCGCGGTCTTCGACAGCGACGCCTCGAAGATCGGCACGCCGATCGGCAACGTCACGGTGAGCGAGTACGGGACGCTGAGCGACACCATCCACGAGAAGAACATCATCGTCGGCGTTCTCGCGGTGCCGGCGACCGCCGCGCAGAAGGCGGCGAACGACCTCGTCGCGTGCGGCGTGAAGATCATCTTCAACTACTCGGAAGCGCTGCTCGAGACGCCGGCCGACGTGACCGTGCACACCTCGAATCCCGCCGTCGAGCTGTTGTACGCGCTCTATTTCCACCTGACCTAGAGGCTTGACGCGGGATAGACGCCGCTGCGGGGCCGTTCCAGGCGCAGCGCCTGGGGCGGCATCCGAAGCATCCGGATATCCCGCATCAAGCCTCTGACATGGAGCAAAAGGTCAAGTGGCGGTTGGTAGAGGGGTTGTCCTCTCGGTCTCGAGCAGCGGATGGTCCGGAGCAGCGACGGTGGATCAGACTGACATTCGCGGGTCGGGACCGCATGACTGGGAACCGTCG
>JAICLU010000041.1 GCA_025925195.1 Thermoleophilia bacterium | reverse complement strand
GCGCAGCCCGCTGTAGATCCGCTCGGGCACGGTCCGGACGATCTGCGCCTCGATGCCGCCGGCCCGTTCGGCTGCTCGCGTCGGCTCGAGCGCATGTGGCCAGCGCAGCCGGAAATGCTCGGCGACGTCGGCGGCGGCGGGGCCCTCGATCCGCAGGCACGCGTCGTGCCAGCCGATCCCGACGCGCGACGCGTGCGCGCTCGAGTCGAGCCGGTTGCCGAGAAACGTCGTCAGGTCGAGGCCGCCGACGTACGCGACGCGGTCGTCGACGATCACGAGCTTCTCGTGATGGCAGTGCATCGGCCGCTCGTTCGCGTCCAGCTCCATCTCGATCCGCGTCCCGCGCGTCAGCTCGTCCCGCATCGCGCGCACCTCGTCCCGGTCCGGGTGGAAGAGCGGCAGCGGGGCCCCGGCCCACGCGAGGACGCGGACGGCGCAGCGCGCCGCGGTATCCGCAAGCAGCCCGCGCAGCGTCGGCCCGTCGTCGCCCATCCGGAACTGCGGCGTGAAGTACCAGCCTGCCACGTGCACGTGCGACGCCGCGCCGGCTACGTCGGCCACCATCCGCGGCAGGAGCTCGGCGCCGTCGACGAGCAGCTCGACGCCGTTTCCTGCGCGCTGGTCGAAGACGCCGCCCGCCGCCCAGCCGCCGGGAGGCGCTGCCGTCGGGCGATGTCCGTGTCGCGCGAGCCGGCGGCGGTGGTGCGCCATGACCCCGCGCTCGACGGCGTCGCCGAGCACGTCGTCGACCCGGTCGAGGGGAAACGGCGCCATCGCCCGACTACGGGGTCGAGCCTTCGGTGGTCGTCGGCGGTGGTGGTGGCGGCGGCGGCGGTGTCGTCGTGACCGGCGGCGGCGGCGGCGCGGGCGCCGTCGTCGTGGGCTGCGGTTGCGGCTGCGGCTGCGGGGCCGGCTTCGGCGCCGGCTTGTGCTCGCTCACCGGCGGCGGCGAGGGCTTCGACGGCGAGGCCGGCGCCGTGTAGGTCGGCGTCGTGTACGTCGGCGTGTAGACGTACGACGTGTTCGGCGGCGAGACGGTGTGCCCGCTGATCACCGGCTCGTGGAAGTACTGGATCGGCAGCTTCGCCGTCGCCTGCGTCATGAACGCGTGCCAGATCTCGGCGGGCAGCGTGCCGCCGGTGACGCCGGCGACGCCCTCGACGTAGCTGAGCGGGATCTCCGCCTTCGGATAGCCGACCCAGACGCAGGTCGCGAGCTGCACGACGAAGCCGCAGAACCATGCGTCGACCGAGTTCTCGGCCGTACCCGTCTTGCCGGCGACCGGCCGCGCTCCGAGGCCGGCGGCGACGCCCGTGCCGTGGTTGACGACGCCCTGGAGCGCGTACGTCACGGTGTCGGCGGTGTTCGCGGGGATCGCGCGCGCGCCCGGCGCGTGCAGCTTGCCGAGGACGCCGCCGCGCGGGCCCCGGACGAGCTGGAAGGCCTGCGGGTCGCGGTGGATGCCGCGCGCGGCGAAGGTCGCGTACGCGTTCGTCATCTCGAGCGGGTTCACCGCCTGCGTGCCGAGCGTGATCGAGCAGACGGGCTTCAACGGCGAGCGGATCCCGAGCCGGTGCGCGACCGGGACGACGTTCTGCGGGCCGACGACGTCCACGAGCTGCGCGAAGATCGTGTTGACGGAGTTGGCCGTCGCGTCGAGGAGGTTCATGTAGCCGCCGGACTCGTCGGCGTAGTTGTGCACGTCCCACGGCACCCCGTTGAACGAGCAGCGCGGGTCGTTGATCGTCATCGACGGCGGCCCGTTGAAGCTCGTGTACACCGAGATCCCCTGGTCGACCGCCGTCGCGAGCACGAACGGCTTGAACGAGCTGCCCGCCTGCCGGCCGGCCTGCGTCGCGAGGTTGAACTTCATCGTCCGCCCGTCGGGCAGGTACGACATCATCGCCTTGACCGCGCCGGTCCGCGGATCGATCGCGACGAGCGCGGCCGCGGGATCGGACTTCTCCCGCAGCACGCTGCGGATCGCGCTTCTCGCCTGATACTGGAGCCGCGGGTCGAGCGTCGTGCGCACGCGCAGCCCGCCCTCCTCGACGCGCCGTGCGCCGAATCGCGCGATCAGCTGGTCCTGCGCCCAGCCGAAGAAGTTCGGATGCCGCTGCGCGCTGTACAGCTCACCCGGCTTCAGCCCGAGCGGCGACGCGACCGCGTCGCTGTACTCCGAGCGGGTGATGTCCCCGCTCGACAGCATCGCGCGCAGCACCTCGTTGCGGCGGGCGAGCGCGCGGTCCGCGTGCCGCACCGGGTCGTACACCGACGGCGCCTGCGGCAACCCGGCGAGCAGCGCCGCCTGCGAGATCGAGAGGTGCTTCGCGCTCGTCGAGAAGAACGTCTCGGCGCCCGCCTCGGCGCCGTACGCATGGCGTCCGTAGAAGACCTCGTTCAGGTAGGCGGCGAGGATCTGCTGCTTCGTCCAGATGCCGGCGAGCTTCTCCGCGAGGCAGGCCTCCTTCACCTTGCGCGCGATCGTCTTCTCGTTGCTGCCGATGTAGAGGTTGCGCACGAGCTCCTGCGTCAGCGTCGAGCCGCCCTGGACGACCCGGCCGGCCTGCGCGTCGGCGTACAGGGCGCGCGCGATGCCCTGATAGTCGAGCGCGCCGTGGATCCAGAAGCGGCGGTCCTCGATCGCGACCGTCGCCTTCGGCAGCCACGGCGAGATCTGCCCGATCTTGAGCGGCTGGCGGTTCCGCTTCGACGGGATGACACCGAGCAGGCTGCCGTCCGACGCGAAGAGGAACGAGTTCTCGCCGAGCTCGAGTGGGCGGAGCTGGTCGAGATTGCACGAGCCGAAGACGAGCGCCTGGCCCGTGAACGCGGCGCCTGTGAGGACGGCCGCGACGGCCACCGCGAGCCCGGCTGCGAGCGCGAGGACGATGCGGCGCCGCGGCCGCCGGCGGCGCTGCCGCGCGCGGCGTCGCGCGATCAGTGTTGCGAGCTCGAGATCGTCCTGCACGGCCGAATCGTTTCTGTCCGGCTGGACGGCGCGGAAACGCCGGCCGCCGGACCGGTTCCGTAGTTTTTCCCGACGCGGCGGACGGGCGGCGGCCCGACACTGCACCCATGGAACCGGAGCTTTCGATCCCCGTCATCTGGGCCGAGAACGGCGCCTCGCCGCTCGCGGGCCGGCTCGACGTCCACGCCGACCGGCTGCACCTCGACGGCGGCAGCCGCGTCGCGCGCCGGACGCGAGACGTCGACTACGACGAGATCGTCTCGGCGCGCATCGGCCGGGGCACGAGCGACCGCATGAACGGCCGTCCGGCGATCGTGCTCGAGCTCGCGCGCGGCCGCCGGCTCTCGTTCGTCGGCTTCGACCGGCCGGGCACGCTCCTCGAGCTGCTGCACCGCGTCGAGCAGCGCGTCGGCTATCCGAGCGCGAGCGCCGGGCTCGCGTAGCCGAGCGCGGGCGCCCACAGCCTCACCTGCGCGCCGCGGGCCGCCGAGATCGTGCCGGCGAAGGCGCCGCTCGACGCCGTGCGTCCGGTCGCGACCGTGCGCCACGAGCGACCGGCCTTGACCTGCACGGCGTACGCCCGCGTCCCCCTGCCGGGGCGAACCATGCCCCAGAGCGCGACGCGCGAGCCGTGCCGCGACACCTCGGCGAGCGGCAGCGCGAACGCGTGCAGTGCCGGCTTCGGTGCGCCGCCTGCGGTGTAGAGGCCGCTCTGCCACCCGCCGACCGCGGGCTCGTCGCGGAGCAGAAACTGGATCAGCACCGTCACGCCGGGTTGCCGCCACACGCGGAGCGCAGCCTCGCCGATGTACTGCGCCTGCCTCGCGTACGAGACGCCGAGCAGCCGGTCGGGCGGGTTCGTCTGGTAGCCGTACTCGGTCAGCCACAACGGCTTGGCGCCGAAGTACCGGGTCACGTACCTGCGGATCTCCGGCAGCGTCGCCATCGTGAAGTAGCTGCAGCGCGCGCACGACGTGTGCGTCGGCGTCTCGATCGGGCTCAGCGGATACGGGTTCTGCGCGTACGCGTCGAGGCGGGCGTGCGCGGCCCGCATCCCCTGCATGAACGCGAGCGGCGCCATCCCCGTCGGCGTCTTGCGCGGCGACGTGACGCCGCCCGCGACGAGGTTGCGCCGGTTCGCCTCGTGCAGCGCGGCGTAGCCCGGGTTCAACACGCTGCGCACGTAGAGCGACGGCGAGACGGGCGTCGAGAAGATGGCGGTGTTCGGCTCGTTCCAGACCGTCCACATCCGCACCCACGGGAAGCGCCGGCTCGCGGCGTAGGCGAAGTCGCCGAATCCGCTCGTCGGCAGATGGTTCGGCCCGAGGCCGCCGTTCGCCCAGCGTGGTGTGCCGTAGAGCGTGACGAGGGCGTTCGTGCCGCGCGCGTGGAGCGCGTCGAGCACGTCGCCGTAGACGCCCCAGTCGTACGACTCCGGGTCGCGGGGCGCCGCCGGCTTCGCTGCCGCGACCTCGTCCCAGCGAAGCGTCAATCGGACGACTCCGACGCCGAGGCTCGCCAGCGTCGTCAACCGCTGGTCGAGCGTCCCGGGCCCGGAGAGGATCCATGCGTCGTCCTGGATGCCGAAGGCCGCGTGCGGCGACGCCTGCGCCGGCACGGCCGCGACGCCGAGCAGCGCGAGGGCGGCGGCGATCGTGGCTCCGGCGCGACGCATCACGCCGGGCACCGTAGCGGGGTTCTCAGGGCCGGCGTTCGAGCGAGAGCACAGGCTCGCCGCCGTCGTAGTCGAGCGCGCGAACGGTGTACGGCCGGCCGTTCAGCGGGACCGTGTCGCCGACCGCCGGCAGGTCATCGAGCGTGAGCCTGCCCGTGACGACGAGCTCGCCGTCCTCGTATGCGCGATAGATGCAGGTCACCTGGCCGCCGATCATCCGGCCCGGGACGATACCGGGAGGAGAGCCCGGTGCAGCGGCGTGTTTTCGCATCGAGAGCGCGGACATGATTCGGGTGGTGACGGGGTCAGGACTGCACGACGTGTTCCACTCGACCGGCTTCGCAGTCGGGCGCAACGTCGCGCTCTTCCTCGTCGCGGTCTTCTGGCTCGGCTTCGCGTACTGGGTGTATCGCGACGCGCGACGCCGGCTGGACGATGCGTGGCTGATCGCGACGGCGACGCTCGTCGGCCTCGTCCCGTTCGTCGGTCCGCTCGTCTACCTGCTGTTCCGGCCGCCCGAGACGCTGGCCGACGTCCGCGCCCGCGAGATCGAGGTGCGCGCGCTGAAGGCGCACCTCCGGAAGCCCGAGCCGCAGTGCCCGGTCTGCCGGTCGGCGATCCAGGCGAGCTATCTCGTCTGCCCGGTGTGCACGACGCAGCTCAAGGAGCCGTGCGCCCACTGCTCGGCGCCACTCGAGCCGCTCTGGCAGGCGTGCCCGTACTGCGCGGTGCCCGTGGGGGCGAAGGTCGAGACGATCGCGACCGATCTCGACGTAGCGCTGACGGCCGAGGCGGCCGCGATCCCGCAAAAGCGGTCGAAGCGGGCCGGTTCGCAGCGCGCCGCAGCCTCCTGACCGCTATCCCGGCTTCATGATCAGCAGCTGCGGCCTGCCGTTCGCGCCGGCTTGCAGCGGGAAATAGACGAGGTGCGTTCGTGGGTCGACCGCGACGGTGTGCGCCTCCGCCGCGAGGAATCTCCGACCGAGCGGCCGCGCTCCGGTCGCCGTCTCGGCGAAGGCCGCGACGACGCCGCTCTCGGCGGACACGTAGAGCCTGCGCAGGCCCGGGTCGAAGGCGAGCACGTCCGGCGAGGCGCCGACCGTGAACGCGCCCGTCACGCGCAGGGTCCGCAGGCTCAACGTCAGCAGCACGGCGTTGCCGTCGCACGCGACGAAGGCGAGCCGGTGCGGCCCGTCGATCAGCAGGCCGTGGTCGTGGACGCAGCCCGGTAGCCGGACGCGACGAATCACGCGATTGGTCCGCGGGTCGATGACGGCGATGTCGTCGCGCGTCTGCACGTCGGCGAGGACGCGCCGCGAGCCGGGGTCGTACTGGACGTTGCCCGCCTCGCCTCCGAGCGGGATCGTCGCGATGCGACGGCCCTTCGCGTTCAGCACCGTCTCGACGCCGCCGCTCTCGTCGGAGACGAAGACGTGGCGCTGCACCGGGTCGTACGCGAGGCCGTCGGGATACTCCCCGGCCGGCGCCCGCGCGAGGACGGCGCCCGTGCGAGCGTTCAGCGTCAGCACCTGCCGGGCGTCGGTCGCCGAGGCATAGACACGTCCGAGCTGGGGCACGGCGATCACTCCGTGCACGCCCGGCGCAGCGATCGACGCGACGACCCGGCGCCGCGCGACGTCGAACGCGAGCAACCGGCCGGCGTCCATGTGCGCGATCCAGAGGCGGTGCGTGCTCGGATCGAGGCTCGTGTAGTCGAAGCGGACGGCGGGGCCCGGGAGCGAGACGCGGCCGACGCTCACGAGCGGAAACGCCCGGGCGGGCTCGGTCTCGGCGCTCGCCGCGGCCGCGGTGAGCGCCAGCGCCGCGAGCAGAGCCACCGCTGTCAGCCGCGGTCCCGTCCCGGGATGGTGCCATAGGGTAGGAGCCGTCCGATGCCGACCTGGGGAGCCGTCGTCTGGGGAATCGTCGCGTCCGCCGGGCTCGCCGCGCTCGCGGGTCGCGTCCTCCTGCACGAGCGACGGGCGGTCACGCTCGCGGCGATCGCGCTGTCGGCCCTCCTCGGGCCGCTTCTCTGGGACCTGATCCTCCGCCACACCGGCGGCGACTTCTTCGTCGACGCCCCCGGCTACGTCTTCCCGGTGAGCTTCGAGGACACCGGATCCGGGGTCTTCGCGACCGCGATCGCGGCGATCCTGCTCGGGCTCGGCCCGCTGCGGGCCGCCCCAGGACGGCGGCCGGCGCTCGGAGCACTGATCGCGGGCGCCTCGGCTCTGCTCGTCGACATCTATCTCTATTGACCGAAAGGGGGGCGGGTCACTCGGAGCCGGTTTCGCCCTCGAGGTCGACGGCGACCCGCCCTGCTTCGCCGTGCTTCTCGATCACCATGTGATCCGGCACCGTCTCGACGACATGCTCGATCTCCCGGATGACGTGGTTCTTCTTGACGACGAACCTCGTCGGTTCGTTGCGGATGTGCTCGTACTCGCCGAGCGTCAGCAGGACGCGCTCCATGCACGTCGCGTCGGAGCATTCGCAGAAGAACTCGTAGCGGTGTGAGTCGAGGCCGTGCGACTCGGCCTTTTCGTTGATCCGATCGTTGACGCCACGGAAGAAATCCTCGTTTTGCGCGAGGCGTGCTTTCTGAAGATCGTCCACCGCAGTGTGACCTACCCGGATCGGGCGCGTCCCACGCAGGGAGGGATAAAGAGGAGCCGACGCGCGGATTCGAACCGCGGACCCCTTCATTACGAGTGAAGTGCTCTACCAGCTGAGCTACGTCGGCAGCGGCTCGGGATTCTAGCGTCTGGCGGTTTGGGCCTTCGCAGGATGAGCAGGGTCTAAGGGGATGTTAGAAAATCGCAAAAATGCGATGTTTGGGAATGGACTTCCGGGTCACGCCGTTCTATAAGTCACAGAGGGAAACGGCGACTCGCGGTCGACAGCCCGCGCAGCCTTCCCGAGGTGGCCGTTGCCAGCGGCCCCGCCCACGAACGAAAGGGATTCAACTGAGCGACACGATTCATCTGCACGACCTCACGCCTGCCGAGCGTCTGCTCGAGGAGGCCGCCGAGCGCGGCTTCGTCGAGGAGAAGGAGATCGAGGCGCTGGCCGACGAGCACGAGCTTCAGGAGGACGAGGTGGCGGCGCTCCGCGTCGCGCTCGACGAGCGCGACGTGATCGTGCGCGCCGCGCCGCCCGAGAAGGAGGCCACCCCGGGCCCCACGGGCACGCTCGACCCCCTGCAGCTCTTCATGGATGCGGCCGGCCGGCACAAGCTGCTGACGGCGGCGGACGAGGTCTATCTCGCGAAGCGCATCGAGCGCGGCGACCTGGCCGCGAAGGAGCGCATGATCAACTCCAACCTGCGGCTCGTGGTTTCGATCGCGAAGCGCTACCAGGGCCACGACGTCCCGCTGCTGGACCTCATCCAGGAGGGCGTGATCGGCCTGAACCGTGCCGCAGAGAAGTTCGACCACCGCAAGGGCTTCAAGTTCTCGACCTATGCGACGTGGTGGATCCGCCAGGCCTGCCAGCGCGCGGTCGCGAACCAGTCGAAGACGATCCGGATCCCGGTGCACGTCCAGGAGCGGCGGATCAAGCTGAACCGCGCGTCGGCCGAGCTGCAGGCGAAGCTCGGGCGCGAGGCGACGGTCGACGAGCTCGCGGAGGCGACCCGCCTCAAGGTCGAGCACGTGGTCGAGGCCCTCGAGGCGGTCGACTCGATCTCGCTCAACCAGGGCCTCGGCTCCGACAGCGACTCCGAGCTCGGCGATCTGTTCGCCGACGAGAGCTCGGTCGACCCGGCGGAGGAGGCCGTGGACGCGGTGCGCCGCCAGCGCATCCAGCGCGCGGTCGCCGACCTGCCGGAGCGGCAGCGGCGGATCATCGAGCTGCGGTTCGGCTTCGACGGCGAGTCCGCGTCGCTCGAGACGATCGGCAAGGAGCTCGGTCTGACGCGGGAGCGCGTCCGCCAGCTCGAGTCGGAGGCGCTCCACCGGCTGTCGAACGAGCTCGGCGACGAGCTCGTGTACGCGGCCTGACGCGCGTCACCGGACGAAATCAGTGCTGAGAGAGCCGCCTCCGGGCGGCTTTCTCATTTGTCGTGCCCCTTGGCCTTGCCGTTGCCGTGGTCGTTGCCGTTTTCGGCCGGGGCTTGATCGAGGGCGGCCGGATCGGCCGGGGCCGGATCGGCGCCGGTCTGTTCCGGCTGCACCGGCGGCGCGACTGCCGGCGCCGACACCGGCGCGGCGTCGGCCGGGGAATTGCTCTTCTTCAGCCGGCCCGGAGCGTCGGCCTTCCGCTTGGCGTTCGCGGGCGCGGGCCGGTCGGCGGGTGCCGCCGGCGGCTCCGCCTGCTTCTGCCGGCCCGGCGCGCTCGCCTGCGCAGCTGCGGCCTGAGCAGGAACGGCGTGGGACGGCGGGGCCGGAGCCGGGGCGACCGGGGCGGGCGCCGGACCGACGTCCTGCGGCGCGGGAGCCTGAGCCGCCTCGACAGGCTCGTCGGGAGCGACGACCGGGCCGCCGGCCGCCGGCGAAGACGGGGGGCCGGGCTCCGCGGGCCGAGCGGGCACCGGCGCCGGGCGGTGGGTCGCACGGCGCGGCGTGTCCACGACTGCGCGGGACGGCGGCGGCCGACGTGTCGTCGCCTGCGGCGGCGCGGCGACGGCGCGCACCGGGTGCGAGGAAGCGACGACGGCAACGTGGTGCGGGACGGGCTTTGCCGGCGCGGGCCTGTGAACCGGCGCGGTGGCGACTACCGTCCCCGCGCTCACCACGGCGACGGTTGCGGCGACCTTGACGGCCGCGCCGCCGCCCAGGAGGAACGACTGCGCCGACGTCAGCAGGTTCGCGAACGCGGCGCCGTGCAGCCGCCGGCGCTTGCGCCTCGAGCCGTCGGGCTCCTCGAGGCCCTGCGCGAGCGAGCGGCGGGCGCGGAAGATGAGCGTCTCGACGGCGGCCTGGGAGAGCCCGAGCTCCTCTCCGATCTCCCGGTACGAGAGCCCCTGCCATTCGCGCAGCAGGATCGCGCGGCGCTGCTGCTCCGGCATCTGCTCGAGCACGTCCTGGAGCCCCACGAGCTCGTCGGCGCGCCGCGCAGGGGCTGGTGCGACGTCCTGGATCACCTCGAAGTCGGTCGGCGCCTCGATGCGGCCGCGGCGCCACGTCGAACGGCGCCGCGAGAGGCACACGTTGTGCGCGATCTTGAAGAGCCACGCCGACTCGAGCTCGGGGACGATCCCGCGCTTGATGCCGCGGAACGCATTCAGGAACGTGCTCTGGACGGCGTCCTCCGCCTCTTCCCGCGACCCGAGCTGGTGCAGGCAGTAGCGGAAGATCTGGCTCGCGTACTGCTCGTACAGGGCGCGCGTCAGGTCGGCTTCGGGAGCCGGAGCCCCCTCGACGAGATTCGCGCGACCTCTGGACGGAACAGCTGCCAAATCCTCGCCCCCCGAAGAAAGATGTTCGACCGCCCCGCCCGAGCGCACCAGGGAACATATCTTCGGCAAGGTCGCCGCAGCTGGCAACTCCTTTGCAAATCGTATTTTGCTTGCTGAGCTTCGGGTCAGGCCCGCGACATGGCGGGCCCCGCGAGCTCGCACCGCAGCCGGATCAACAGCGCCTCGAGCGCCAGCGGGACCGACAGCTGCAACTCCTCGGCATCGCGCCAGGCCGCCCGGACGAGCTCGCAGGCCCGCTCGGCGGCCTGCAGCCGCTCGCGGGTCGCGTCGTCGCGAAGAACTGCGAGCCGGTCGACGTGGACGACCGCCCGCTCCGCGCCCGCGGCGAGCACGACGAGGTCGCGGTACCACGACTCGAGCTCCTCGAGCACCGCCAGCAGCTCCTCGCGCTCGGCGCCACGCTGCGCGCGCCGCACGCGCTGCTCGCCTTCACGCACCGGCAGCTCGAGCCCGGAGACGCGCTCCTCCTCACGCTCCTTCGCCTCGGTCCCGCGCTCCGAGATGCCCTGGAGGAGCAGCGCCGCACCGTCGGCGGCGTCGAACGCGGGATCGAGGTAGACGGCCCGCGCGACGTCGAGCAGCGTCTCACGGCGTGCCACGGCCGCCGGGTCGACGAGCCGCGCCGCTCTGTCGAGGCGACCGGCCGAGATCCGGGCGAGCGTCGTCACCTGTACCTCGGTCAACTCGGGCGAGCGCTCGGCGATCGCCTCGCGCACCGCCCGCTCCGACAGGCGGCGGAACGGGACGAGCTGGCAGCGCGAGCGGATCGTCTCGGTGAGCGGCCCGAGGTCGCTCGCGATCAGCACGATCACCGCGTAGTCCGGCGGCTCCTCGAGATCCTTCAGCAGCGCGTCGGCGGCGTCCTCGTTCATCGTGTCGGCGCCGAAGACGAGATACACGCGCCGCGAGGCCTCGAACGGGCGCATGTGAAGGTCGCGGCGCAGCGTGCGGATGTCGTCGATACGGATCTGGTCGCCGAGCGGCTCGAGCACGTACAGGTCCGGATGCATGCCGCGCTCGACGCGCGCGTGCTCGCCGAGCAACTCGGCGGCGAACAAGAACGCAGCGGCCCGCTTGCCGACGCCCGGCGGGCCGTGCAGGAGGTACGCATGCGCGGGGCCCTCGGCCAACGCGGACTCGAGCAGGCGCTTCGCTTCCGCCTGCTCGGCGACGGCGTTGAAGGTCACGGCAGGAGCTCCCAGATCTCGCCGGCGATCTCGTCGATCCCGCGCGGCGCTCCGTCCTCGCCGGCGGTCGGGACGACATGCCAGCCGCCCCCCCGCCCGAACCGTTGCGCGAGCTCGAGATAGACCTCCCGCGTGGCTGCGCTGTGCCCGGCGTCGGCCTCGTGGATGTCGGCCTCGAGCGTCGTGTAGCCGCGCGCACCCTTGCGTCCGACGAGCGTCCGGGCGAGCGCGACCGGCGTGTCGAGCAGCACGACCAGGTCGGGCCGGGGCAGTGCGAACTCGCCGTACTCGACCGCCTCGAGCCAGTCGAGCAGGCGGCGCCGTTCGTCGCCCTGGAGCTTCGCTCCCTGGTGCGCGGCGTTCGACGCGACGTAGCGGTCGCAGATCACGAGGTCGTTCGCCGCGAGCGCGTCGACGAGCCGTGGCCGCGCGTGGAGCCGGTCGGCCGCGTAGAGCAGCGCCGCGAGCTCGGGGTGGACCTCGCCGGCGGCGCCGAACTCGCCGTTCAGGTAGTCGCCGATCGCCACGGCGAACGGGTTGCCGTCGTAGGTCGGGAAGCTGAGCGTCACGACGCTCCTGCCCTCCGCGCGCGCCCGGTCCGCCACCCGCTGCGCCTGCGTGCCCTTGCCCGATCCGTCGATGCCTTCGAGCGCGAGCAGCAGTCCCATCGGCTCTAGGATACGAGGCGATGCGGGCGCTGGTCACCGGGGGCGCGGGGTTCATCGGCTCGAACCTCGCGGACGCACTGCTCGCCCGCGGCCACGAGGTGCACGTGCTCGACGACCTGTCGAAGGGTCGCCGCGAGCGGCTCGCCGATGCGGTCGACCTGCACGTCGCGGACATCCGCGAGCCGGACGAGGTCTTCGACGCCGTCCGGCCGGAGGTCGTGTTCCATCTCGCGGCGCAGGCGGACGTGCGCAGCTCGGTCGACCGGCCCGACGTCGACGCGGAGATCAACGTGCTCGGGACGATCCGCGTCCTCGAGGCGGCGCGCCGGCACGACGCGCAGCTCGTCTTCGCCTCGACGGGCGGCGCGATCTACGGCGAGTGCGACGGGCCCGCGGGGGAGGACTCCGAGCGACGGCCGCTCGCCCCGTACGGCGCATCGAAGCTCTGCGGCGAGGAGTACCTGGCGACGTGGAACCGCCTCTACGGAACGCGTCACGTCGCGCTCCGCTTCGGCAACGTCTTCGGCCCGCGCCAGGAGCCGCACGGCGAGGCCGGCGTCGTCGCGATCTTCATGGGCCTCCTGCGGGACGGCGGCACGCCGAAGATCTACGGCGACGGCGCCCAGACCCGCGACTACGTCTACGTCCACGACGTCGTCGGAGCGGTGCTCGCAGCGGTCGGGCACGGCGGCGGCGTCTTCAACGTCGGCACCGGCGTCGAGACGTCCGTCCTCGAGCTGTACCGCGCGATCGAGCAGGCGACCGGGATCGAGCGGCCGGCCGAGCACGCCGAGCCGCGACTCGGCGAGTTGCAGCGGAGCGTCCTCGATCCGTCGGCGGCGGGACGGGAGCTCGGCTGGCGGCCGCAGACGACGCTCGCCGAAGGCCTGCGCCAGACGTGGGACTGGGTGACCTCGCAGGAGGACTGAGCCGGGCGGGCGCGAATCGATTCGCGCTGTGGAGCACGCCGAGCATTTCCCCGCACCGTTCCCCTGGCGCGCGGCGACGGTCGTCGCAGGCGGCGTCGCGCTCGTCGAGCTCGTCGCTCTGATCGCGATCGGACTGCTGCACCTCGCGCCGCGCGCATCGGCCGCCTCGGCGAGGCCCGTACAGGCGCACCGCGTCGTCTCGCCGCCTGCGAGCCCCGTCCGGTCGGTGGCCGCGCTCCCGTCCCATCCGCTCCGGCCGCGCTCGCGGGTGCGCGTCCTCGTCCTGAACGGCAACGGCGTCGCGGGCGCCGCGGCGACCCAGGCCGCGCGGCTCCAGGGCGACGGCTATGTCCTCGCCGGTGCGACGAACGCCCAGCGGCACGACTACGCGCGGTCGATGGTGATGTACGTCCCCGGCTGGGCGAAGGAGGCCCGCCGGCTCGCGCACGAGACCGGGATCGCCATGGTGGCGCCCGTCGACGGCCTGCGAGGCGCCGAGCTCAGGGGAGCGGCGCTGATCCTCCTCCTCGGCAGGTAACGCCCTTCACACCGGCCTTGCGGCGGATCGTCGCGGCTGCGCCGCACTGGCCTGCCGGCCCGAACGGATCGAATCGATAGGCACGCCCGAGCGCCTGGTACGCCTCGCCCCAGTGCCGCCCCTCGGCATAGAACAGCGCGAACTGGAACCAGAGGGCCGCATTCGACGGCTCGAGGCTGAGCGCGTCACGGTAGAGCCGCACGGCGTCACGGTCGGGCGCGAGGGCCGCCTCGTCGACGAGGATCCCCGTCGCGAGCGGGTCGTACGAGTGCGCGCGCCTCAGGTCTGCGGCCGCCGCGTCGTAGCGCTGTGCGCCGAGCGCCGCCGTCGCCGAGGCCTGCGCCCGTCCCGCGAGCCAGGGCGCCGCGAGCGAGTACACGCATGCGAGCGCGAACGCGACCGCCGCCGCGGCCGGCAACAGCCGCCGGCGGGCGATGGCCACCGCCGGCTCGACCGGCCGCGACACGACGATGCCGCCGAGCAGCAAGAGCGGCCCGCAGACGGCGAGGAAGCTCCAGTCGTAGTTGACGACCGTGTGCGCGAAGAACGCGGCAAGGACGATCGCGAGCGCGGTCCCGGCCGGGTCCCGCCGCCGGAACGCCGCCCAGAGCACGATCGCCGCCACGCCGGCGAAGAGCAGGAAGCCGACGATCCCCGTCTCGGTCAGGAACTGCAGCGGCGTGTTGTGGGGCTCGAGCGCGGTGATGTCGGTCGACTGCCGCAGCCGCAGGTCGGTGAACCGGAAGGTGCCCGCGCCGGTGCCGCCGAGCGGATGGCCGGTGAAGCCGTGCCACGCCTCCTGCCACCACGTCCAGCGGTTGCCGGAGCCGAGCTGCGTCAGGTGCCCGGTCGCATTCGTCGTCTGCGCGGCGACCGGGTTCGTGAACTCGTGCCAGATCGTGTTCGCCTTCGCGATCGTCCCGCCGAGACCGGCGAGTGCGACGGCGAGCGCCAGCGCCGCCGCCGTCCGTTCGACCGCGCGACGGCGTTGGGCCGCGACCGGCGGCAGACGGTGGGCCGCCACCACGACGGCGGCGACGAGCGCCGCCCCGCCGAGCAGGACGAGCGCGAAGATCCAGCCGTCGTGGAACCGGACGTGCCGCGAGCGGCCGTCGGACGTGATCCCCGAGAGCGAGAGCCCCACGACGAACACACCCGTGGCCGTCGCCGCCGCGAGCGCGAGCTCGCCGATGCTCTCGAGGCGGTCGGGCTGAAGCACGACCCACGCGGCGGCGGCGAGACACGCGAGCGCGACACCGAAGCGCGAGTACGTGAGCAGGAGCGTCACGGCGGCGAAGTAGAGAAGCGCAGTTCCCGCGACGCGTGACCGGCCGGCGAGCCAGAGCGCGAGCGGCACGCCCGCGACGCAGACGAGCGCCAGCATGTTCCAGTCGTCGAGCGGCGCCCGAAGCCGGGCGACCCGGCCGTAGTCGAAATAGAGCACCGGTACGCATTTCGCGAGCAGGGCCCAGCCGACGACGAGTGCGACGAGCAGCGCTGCGGCGCCGGCGGCGCGCTCCAGCTGGGGGCCGACGAGGACGCCGAGCGTCGCGAAGCCGGCGTACGCGAGCGTGCGGTTCGTGAACGACCACGAGCCGTCGGGCGAGGCCGACCACAGCATCGACACCCCGCACCAGATCGCGAGCCCCCAGAGGCAGCCGAGATAGGCCGCTGCAGGGCCTCCGGGGGCGCCCGCCCAGGCGACGCAGGCCGCAGCTGCGAGGAGCGCCGCGCCGCCGATCCAGACGAGCGGGGCGTCCGAGGAGAGGCCTTGCGAGAGAAAGAGGGCGCAGAAGCAGAGGACGACGGCGGCGAGGCCCGGCCACACCCGTTCGCCCACGGCCCGCACGGGCGGTGACGCTAGCATCGGCGCGGGGCGTATCCCGGGCCGTTCACAAACGGTTTACACCGGGATAACCGCGAGAACACCCACGTTGGAGAGACTGGTCAGGCCGGTCTCGGCAGCACACCGCATGACCAAGCCCCTCCGCCATACGACGATCCTTCTTGCCGCGCTCGTCGCGGCGTTCGCGGCCGCGGTGGCAACCCCCGCGGCCCAGGCGGCGCCGGCGGCTCTCGAGCAGACGACCGACACGTGCTGGCTCGACGTGATCAACGACTGGCTCGACAACAGCCAGGTCGACAAGACGTACGCAATCCCCTGCTACACGCAGGCGATCCAGCACCTGAACGAGTATCCCGACGTCAAGGGCTACTCGAGCGCGATCGACGACATCCAGCGCGCGCAGCTCGCGGCGATCCACCAGGAACGGAACAACAGCGGCCCGCTGGCCGGTGGCGGCGGCGGCGGCAACGGGGGCGGCGGCAACGGCGGCGGCGGCGGTGGCGGCGGCGGCAGCAGCTCCGGGGGAACCGGCGGGGGCAGCGCGACCGGCCACAGCGGCATCGGCAGCCTGTTCGGCGTCCACGACGCAACCTCGATCCCCCTGCCGCTGATCGTCCTCGGCGCGCTCGCCGTCCTGCTCGCGCTCGCGGCACTCGGCACCTGGGCGGCCCGGCGATTCCAGGACCGGCGTGCGCCCGCTCCGGCTCCCGCAGTCGCGAAGCGGCGCATCTAGGCAGCGAATCCGGCTCCGTCCGACGCTGGGTCTACCTTCCCGGACCCCCCACTACTGAGGGGCGATCCGGCGGACTAGAGTTCGCCTAAGAATTCGGGAGGGGAAGATGGCGACGGTAAAGCAGGAAACGAGCACCGAGACGACGACGACGGAGGTGGTGAACACGGTCGTCGACGAGGAGGCCCGCCTGGGCGTTCGGCGCTTCTTCACGATCCCCGGCCGCGATCCGTTCGACGAGATCGAGTGGGAGACCCGCGACGCGCTGATCCCGGGCCGCAACGGCCCGGCGTTCGAGCAGCGCGGGGTCGAGTTCCCGAAGTTCTGGTCGCAGACCGCGACGAACATCGTCGCGCAGAAGTACTTCCGCGGCCGGCTCTCGTCGCCGGAGCGCGAGTCGAGCGTGAAGCAGATGATCGGCCGCGTCGTCGACACGATCGTCGGCTGGGGCAAGGCCGGCGGCTATTTCGCAGACGCCGAGGAGGCCGAGACCTTCGAGGCCGAGCTGAAGGCGCTGCTCGTCAACCAGTACGTCGCCTTCAACTCCCCGGTCTGGTTCAACGTCGGCTTCGAGGAGAAGCCGCAGTGCTCCGCCTGCTTCATCCTCTCGATCGAGGACTCGATGGAGGACATCCTCGACTGGATCCGCCGCGAGGGCGTCATCTTCCGCGGCGGCTCCGGCTCGGGCGTCAACCTGTCGCGCCTGCGCTCGTCGAAGGAGCAGCTGTCGAAGGGCGGCTACGCCTCCGGGCCGGTCTCGTTCATGCGCGGCGCCGACGCATCCGCCGGCACGATCAAGTCGGGCGGCAAGACGCGGCGGGCGGCGAAGATGGTCGTCCTCGACATCGACCATCCGGACGTCGAAGAGTTCGTCTGGTGCAAGGCCAAGGAGGAGCGCAAGGCGCGGGTCCTCGAGGCAGCCGGGTACGACATGTCGCTCGACTCGGCGGACTGGGCGTCGATCCAGTATCAGAACGCGAACAACTCCGTCCGCGTCACCGACTCGTTCATGGAGGCGGCGACCGAGGGCTCGGAGTTCAACCTGACCGCGCGCACCGACGGCACGGTCGTGGAAACGCGCGACGCCCGCGACCTGCTGCGCCAGGTCGCTGCGGCCGCGTGGGAGTGCGCCGATCCGGGCGTGCAGTACGACACGACGATCAACGCGTGGCACACGTCGCCGAACACCGGCCGCATCAACGCGTCGAACCCGTGCTCGGAGTACATGCACGTCGACAACTCGGCGTGCAACCTCGCGTCGCTCAACCTGATGAAGTTCCGCCGCGAGGACGGCGAGCTCGACGTCGAGGCGTTCGAGCACGCGTGCGACGTGACGTTCCTCGCCCAGGAGATCATCGTCGGCTACTCGTCGTACCCGACGCCCGAGATCGAGGCGAACGCAAAGAAGTTCCGCCAGCTCGGGCTCGGCTACGCGAACCTCGGCGCGCTGCTGATGGCGCGGGGGCTGCCGTACGACTCCGACGAGGGCCGCGCCTACGCGGCGACGATCACGGCGATCATGACCGGCCGCGCATACCGCAAGTCGGCCGAGATCGCGTCGCGGATGGGGCCGCACGAGGGCTACCAGGTCAACCGCGCGCCGATGATCGGGGTCATCGCGAAGCACCGGGCCGCGGTCGGCAACATCCAGGACCAGAACGTCGTGCCGGCCGAGATGCTCGGCTCCGCGCGGAAGGCGTGGGACGACGCACTGAACCTCGGCGAGGTGCACGGCTACCGCAACGCGCAGGCGACGGTCCTCGCGCCGACCGGGACGATCAGCTTCATGATGGATTGCGACACCACGGGCGTCGAGCCCGACTTCTCGCTCGTCAAGTCGAAGCGCCTCGTCGGCGGCGGCGAGATCACGATCGTCAACAAGACGGTCGCGGCCGGCCTCGAGAAGCTCGGCTACGCGCCGCGGGAGGTCGACGAGATCGTCGCGTTCGTCGACGAGCGGAACACCGTCGTCGGCGCGCCGTACGTGAAGAGCGAGCACTATCCGGTGTTCGACTGCGCGGTCGGCGACCGGGCGATCCACTACCTCGGCCACGTCAAGATGATGGGCGCCGTGCAGCCGTTCATCTCGGGCGCGATCTCGAAGACGGTGAACCTGCCGGAGTCCGCGACGGTCGAGGACGTGATGAGCCTCTACGTCGACGCGTGGAAGCTCGGCGTCAAGGCGATCGCGATCTACCGCGACAACTGCAAGGTCGCGCAGCCGCTGTCGAGCTCGGGCAAGGAGAGCAGCGCCGCCCCGCCGCCGGTTCTCGTGCACGAGCGCAAGCGGCTGCCGCTCGACCGCACCGAGGTCGGCCGCAAGTTCGCGGTCGGCGACCACGAGGGCTACATCCACGTCGGCCTGTACGACGACGGCAGCCCGGGCGACATCTTCGTCGACATCGCGAAGGACGGCACGACGATGGCCGGCCTGATGAACTCGCTGATGATCGCGGTGTCGATGGGCCTGCAGTACGGCGTGCCGCCGGAGGTCTACGTCTCGAAGCTCTCGCATCTCCGCTTCGAGCCGAGCGGCATGACGAACGACCCGGACATCCGCGTCGCGAAG
>JAICLU010000158.1 GCA_025925195.1 Thermoleophilia bacterium | reverse complement strand
GCCCGGCTCTACGGCCACGCGGTCCGCCTCACGTCGATCGCGGCGGCGCACGATCGCTTGCGCCGTTCGCTCGAGCGGGCCGACGCCCTCGCGTCGGCCGGCGACGCGCGCGCGGCGATCACGGTTCTGGAGCCCGTGGCCCGGGAGCTCGAGCCGTCCGGCGACCGGGCCGCCGTGCTCGCCCGGCTCGGCGCGCTCCGCTATCGCGTCGATCGGGTCGACGCCGCCGTCCGCACTTTCCGGGACGCCGTCGGCGAAAGCGCACGCCGGCCGGGGCTCCGGACCGACATCCTGCGCCGGCTGGCGCTCGCCGAGATGATGTCGGGCGACCTCGGGGCTGCCGCCGCCGTCGCGGCCGAGGCCGCCGCCTCCGCACGCGGCGCGGCCGTCGCCGAGACGACCCGATTCGAAGCGATGCTCTCGACGGTGATCGGGCTGCCGGGCGCCGGCGAGCGCGCCGCCGCTCCCGAGGATGCGACGACGACGGTTGGGCTCGACGTGCCGACGGAGCTCCGGCCGGCGACGATTCGTGCGCTCGCGACCACCGTGGTCCACGGGAGCACGCAGGGCGCGCTCGAGCTCGGCGAGCTGTGCCGCCGGGCCGAGCACGCCGGGGACTGGGCGAGCCTGCCGTACCTGCTCGCGAATCTCTGCGAGGCCCAGCTCGCCGCCGGCTCCTGGGACGACGCCGAACGTCTTGCCGTCAAAGCGCGGATGCTCGCCGACGACGAGCCCGATGCGATGAGCGCGTTCCTCCTCGCTGCCCTCTCGAGGCTGGCGACGGCTCGGGGCCGGGTGACGGAGGCGCGCGCGCTCGGGTTGCGCGGGTTGAATCTCGCGCGTGCTGCCGGAATGGTTCCCGCGATCCACTACAGCGAGGCGGCGCTCGGCTTCCTCGAGCTGACCCGCGGCAGGCATGCGGCTGTCGACGCGCGGCTCGGTGGCCTCGTCGACGGCCTCGCGTCGCTCGGCCTCGGCGAGCCGATGTTCGCCCGGTTCGTGCCCGACCTGATCGAGAGCCGGATCCGCCTCGGCCGCGTGGACGCCGCGGTGTCGGCGCTCGACTGGTGGGAGGAGCGCGGCCGCACGCTCGGCCGTCCGTTTGCGCTCGCGACCGGAGCGCGGTGCAGGGCGTTGCTGCTCGGAGCGGCCGACGAGCCGCGCGGAGCGGAAGCCGCGCTCGCCGACGCGAGAGGGCACCACGCCGCCCTCGATGAACCGTTCGAGCTCGCCCGCACGGAGCTCGTGGCGGGCCTCGTCCACCGCCGCGCTCGACGGCGCGGTGTGGCGCATACGGCGTTCGTCGCGGCGATCGAGACGTTCCGGTCGCTCGGGGCACCGCTCTGGACGGCGACGGCGGAAGCCGAGCTCGCCAGGCTCGGCGCACACGCGCCGGCGGGCCCGTCCGGCCTGACCGGGTCCGAACGACGCGTCGTCGAGCTCGTCGCCGCGGGTCACACCAATCGCGAGGCGGCGCGAATGCTCTTCGTCGCCGAGAGCACGATCGAAGCGGCGCTGTGGCGGATCTACCGCAAGCTCGACGTGCGGTCGAGAACGGAGCTCACGCGGTGGGCCCTCGGTGCGCCGGACGCTCCACCACCACCCGCAGGCCGACCCGCCTCGCGACCGCCGCGAGCGTGAGCAGCACCAGCGCACCCCCGGCGACGAGATTCACCCACAGCGGCCACGGCCACCCGAGCGAGCCGCGCGTGCCTCCGACCGTGATCCGAATCGGCGTTGCCGCTGCCGCGCCCACCGCGACCCCGTTGCGGCCGGCGCCTGCAGCGCCGGAGGCGACGATGTCGGAAGCGTAACTTCCCCCGCCGACGCCGCGGGGAAGGTGGAGCAGGACGTGCACGAGAGCGTGCTCGCCCGGAGCGAGGCGCCGGGTGATCGGCGCGAGCGCGACCCACGACGGAAGGAGCGTCGAGCCGTCCTGCGCCGAGAGTCGCTCCACTCGCAGCCTGTACGTCGTCGTGTGGTCGCCCGTGTTGACGAGGTAGAAATCAGGGCGGACCCGGTAGGTGTGCCCGGGGACGACACGCTCCGCGACCGTGAGCGGAACGGTGCCGACGCCCACCCCGACGGTCGCGAGGGCCGACGCTGGCAGGAGGATGGCGGCGGCGAGCGCGAGCGCGAGGCGCGCTACGGCAGTGCAGTCCACGTGATCGACGTGCTGAACGACGACGCCGTGCTCGACGACGACGAGGGGCCCACCATGACGTACTTCTCGGTCGCCGACTGACCGGCCGTCGCTTCGCCGCAGGTCGGGCCGAAGCCGAGGTCGCAGATCGGAGCGTTGCCGAGAAGCGCGTTGGTCGGAACGGTGGTGCCGATGAACTCGCCTTCCGCATACTGGTCGACTCCCGGAGTCTCGGAGGCGCCGCCCGTGCACGCCGGCCCGCCGCTCGTGCCGCCGCACAGCGTCCAGTGTGTGCCGCCGCCGAGCGGGACTGCGTCGGCGCCGTTCACGTCGACGTGGCCCCCGACGTTGCCGAAGGTGACCGTGACATCCGAGCTCGCGGGGCACGGCCCGTTCGGGAAGGTCAGCGGTGCCGTCGGCGTGCAGTAGTCGAAGGTGCTCGGGCTGACCGTGAGCGAGAGCGCGTTCGATCCGACGTTGATCGTCGCGGACACCGAGCCGGTGCCGCTCGCCGCCGCAGCCGGCAGGGTCACGAGGCCGGCTGCGACGAGGACGAGCGCGCCGAGCTCGAAGCGGCCGAGCCGCCGGTGTGCGAGCCGCTCGTCGCGGACGATCCTGATCCGTGTCACGCCGTCGCTTCTACCACCGAAGCGGACGCCGAGGAAACCAAGGTTTCCCTTGCGCGCTCGGCGACGCTAGAAGTCTTCGCCGAGGAAGGTCGGCACGACCGGGCCGCTGAGGATCTGCGAGAAGCGGATCAGCGTCACCTCGTCGTCGGCGCCGACCTCGCGGTTGTACAGCTGGCTCAGGAAATGGGCCATCTCGTCCGTCCGGCGGATCTCGGGGTTGTCGTGCTCGATGTCGCGCGGCGAGAGCTCGCCGAGCGTCTTCACCTCGACCTTGTCGATCACGGCGTCGAAGATCCGCTCGCGCGGGCTGTAGCGGTTGCCGCACAGCACCGTCACGATCATCCCCTTCTTGTACTTGCCGGACTTGTCGCCGAGCCGGATCGTCGCGGACTTGCGCCCGGTCCGCAGCTGGTCGGCCACGACGGGCGAGTAGAAGTTCAGTGCGTACATCCCGCTGCCGCTCAAGCGAGCGGATCATAGGGGACAACCGGCTCGACATGGCTGCGCATCACCTGCTCGGGGCCCGTGCAGCCGAGCAGGCCGAGACCGAGCTCGATCTCCTCGCGCAGCAGCGAGAGGACGTGCGCGACGCCCTGCTCCCCGTCGACGGCGAGCCCGCACGCGAACGCGCGGCCGGCGAACGCCGCCCGGGCGCCGAGCGCGAGCGCCTTCAGCACGTCGGTGCCGCGGCGGATGCCGCCGTCGACGTAGACCTCGCAGCGGCCGCCGACCGCCTCCACGACCTCCGGCAGCGCGTCGAGGCCGGCCGCGACGTGGTCGAGCTGGCGCCCGCCGTGATTCGAGACCCAGACGGCGTCTGCACCGTGCTCGACGGCGAGCGTCGCGTCCTCGCGGGTCAGGATCCCCTTGATGACGAGCGGCAGGTCGAGCTCCCCGCGGATCCACTCGAGGTCGCGCCACGTCACCGCGGGCGAGGTCTCGAACAGGCTGCCGTACGAGACGTGCAGGTCGGCCGGGATCGTGAAGCCGAGCCGGGCATCGCGCTCGCGGCGGCCGAGATACGGCATGTCGACGGTGAGGACGACGGCGCTGTAGCCGGCGTCGCGGGCCTCCGCGATGTGGTCGAGCGTCTTCTGCCGGTCACGGAGGACGTAGAGCTGGAACCAGCGGAGCGCGCCCGCTGCAGCGATCTCTGCATGCGTGCTCGTCGTCAGCGTCGACACCGTCATCAGGGCGCCGGCGGCGGCCGCGGCGCGGGCGGTCGCCACCTCGCCGTCGGGCGCGAGCAGCCGCTGCATGGCAAACGGGGCGATCCCGAGCGGCATCGCCACCTCGCTGCCGAGCAGGGTCGTGCGCAACGAGATCTCGCTGACGTCGACGAGCATCCGGGGCCGGAACCGCCAGCGCGCGTAGGCGGCGACGTTCCCGCGCAGCGTCACCTCGTCCATCGCGCCGCCCTCGAAATAGCACCACCGCTCGGGCGGCACCCGCTCGCGGGCCGCCTCGACGTAGTCGGCGACGTTGATCACGCGCCGAATCTATCGAGTGCGAGTTGCGCCATCTGGCGCTCGCCGCCGTAGGCGAGGAGCCGCGGCGCCTCGTCGAGCGGGAGCCAGCGGGCCTCGGCGACCTCGACGCGCATCCGCTCCTCGATCTCGCCGAGCCGGCCGCTCGAGGCCGTCAGGAGGTAGAAGCTGACGATCTTGAAGACGCGGAGGCCGTTCCGGCGGGTGTACGTGTACTTCACGTCGCCGAGCTTCTCGACGAGCTTGCCGCGCACGCCGGTCTCCTCCCACACCTCGCGGAGCGCCGTCTCCTCGGGCCGCTCGCCCGGGTCGAGGTTCCCCTTCGGGAGGGCCCAGACGCCTGCGGCCTTGCCCTGCGGCCGGATGGCGGCGCAGTGCGGCCGGCCCCTGATCCGCCTGACGAGCACGCCGCCGGCGCTGAACTCACGTTCCAATTTGCGCCCCACGCACTTGCCGATATACTGTCTGCTGGCACTCTCCCCCTGAGAGTGCCGACACCGAAAAAGCAGCCAGGAGGACGTACATGAACCTGAAGCCGCTTGGTGACCGCCTGATCGTCGAGGTCCTCGAGGAAGAGGAGACGACGAGCAGCGGCATCGTGCTTCCGGACACCGCCAAGGAGAAGCCGCAGCGCGGCCGTGTCCTTGCGGTCGGCCCGGGCTCCCGGGACGACAACGGCAAGTTCGTCGCCATGGACCTGGACGAGGGCGACGAGGTCGTCTTCTCCAAGTACGGCGGAACCGAGATCAAGGTCGGCACGGACGAGTACCTGATCCTGCGCGAGAGCGATGTTCTCGCCAAGGTCGTCGGTACGCGCGAGCCGGCCGGTGCAACCGCGTAGTTCACAGGAGGACTGAATACATATGGCTCACAAAGAGCTGAAGTTCAACGAGGATGCACGGCGCGCGCTCCAGCGCGGCGTGGACACCCTCGCCGACGCGGTCAAGGTCACCCTTGGCCCGAAGGGGCGCTACGTCGTGCTCGACAAGAAGTTCGGCGCCCCGACCATCACGAACGACGGCGTCACGATCGCGCGCGAGATCGAGGTCGAGGACGTCTTCGAGAACCAGGGCGCGCAGCTCGTGCGCGAGGTCGCCACGGCGACGAACGACGTCGCAGGCGACGGCACCACGACGGCGACCGTGCTTGCGCAGGCGATCGTCCGCGAGGGCCTGAGGAACGTCTCCGCGGGTGCGAACCCGATGGGGCTCAAGCGGGGCATCGAGGCGGCCGTCGAGGCCGTCGTCGAGAACCTG
>JAICLU010000114.1 GCA_025925195.1 Thermoleophilia bacterium | reverse complement strand
CTCGACGCGAACGTCGTCACCGCGATCACGGCGCTCGTGCTGTTCCTGATCGCCGTCGCCTCGGTCAAGGGCTTCGCGCTGATGCTGCTGATCGGCACGCTCATCTCGCTGCTCACGGCGGTCGTCGCGACGCGTGCGCTCCTCGGCCTGCTGAGCGGCTTCCGCTGGTTCGACAACCCGCGGTTCATGGGCGCCCAGGGCCAGCAGACGGCGAAGTGGCTGCAGATCGACTTCATGCGCCGCCGCTACCTGTGGTTCGCGATCTCAGGCGTGATCATCCTCGCCGGCGCGGTCTCGCTCGGCACGCGCGGGCTCAACCTCGGCATCGACTTCAAGGGCGGCACGCAGATCTCGTTCAATACGCACAAGGCGTACACGACCGGCGACGTCGCCGCGATCGCGAAGTCACCGGACGTCGACCGTCCGGATGCGATCGTTCAGGGCCGGGGACCGTCGATCGGCGGTGAGTACAAGCAGTGGCAGGTCCGCACGCGTGCTCTGTCCGCGCAGGAGCAGAACAACTTCCAGCAGGACCTGCAGACCAAGCTCGGCGCGTACGACTCCGGGACGAAGAACGTCTCCGCGAGCTTCGGCCGGCAGATCACGCGCGACGCGATCATCGGCATCCTCGTCTCGCTCTTCCTGATCGTCATCTACATGGCATTGCGCTTCGACCGGAAGTTCACGATGCCGGTGATCCTCGCGATGCTGCACGACATCTTCGTGACCATCGGGGTGTACTCGCTCATCGGCCGTGAGGTGTCGGTGGCGACCGTCGCGGCCGTGCTGACCGTCCTCGGTTACTCGATCTACGACACGATCATCATCTTCGACCGGGTGCGAGAGAACATCCCGCTGATGCGGCGGCAGCCGTTCGCGACGATCATGAACGTGTCGCTCTGGGAGACGATCCGCCGCTCGCTCGCGACGACGTTCATCACGCTGCTGCCGATCATCGCGCTCGAGGTGCTCGGCGGCGCGACGCTGAAGGACTTCGCGATCGCGCTCCTCGTCGGCGTCACCTCCGGTGCGTACTCCTCGATCTTCATCGCGGCGCCGCTCCTGACGATCTGGAAGGAGCGGGAGCCGGAGTATGCGAACCGCCGCCGGCTCGCGCAGCCGGCGGAGGAGACCGCGCTCCGCAAGTCCGAGCAGGCGCTCGCGGCCGAGCCGACGCCCGAGCTCGTCGACGTCGTGCAGGCGTCGCCGTCCGAGCCCGGCGCGCAGGCGCGCCGCGAGCAGCGCCGTCAGCGGCGCCGCACGAGGCCGCATGGCCGCGCGCGGTAGCGAACGCGTCGTCGAGCTTCTCGAGGAGCTGATCGTCGAGCTGCCCGTCCGGCTGCGCGGCAGCCGCGCGCGCCTGTCGGATCAGGCGCTCGGCGTCGTGCGCACGCTCGTCGACGAGCTCGGCCTCGTCACACGGGACGATCTCGACGAGCTCGAGCTTCGGGTCGCGCAGCTCGAGCACCGGCTACGGCTGCTCGAGGAGCCGTCGGTGTCACTGAGTCCGCCGCCGCAGCACTAGAAATCGCTCGGTATCCCAGACGATCCAGGCGCAGAGCGCCGCGAGCGGCAGCTCGACGAGCCCCGCTTCGAGGAGCGCCTCGACCCGCTCGCCGCCGCCTGCCGATGTGATGGCGTCGAACCAGGCGTCGCAGAGGAGCATCGTGCCGGTCGCCGTCGCGGCGGGCGCGAGCCAGCGCGTCCCGCGCACCGCACAGAACCCGGTCGCCGCGAATGAGACGAGAAGGGCGGCGTCGAAGACGGCCCACGCGAGGTCGTAGTGGTGGGTCACGTGGTCGGACGGCAGCGAGTAGGTGAGCCACAGCGTCCAGGGAGCGAGCACGGCCGCCGCGAGCAGCAGCAGCGGAGCGACCCAGCGGGGGAGGGGAAGCCGATCGATGGTGGTCACGGTTCGGTTGTACCCTGCGCGCATGACGTGGAAGCCGAGGCCCGAGTCGCTTCTCGGCTGGGCGGCAGCGGTCGTCGGCCTCGTCGGCATCGTCTCCGCGCTGACGCCGGAGATGGCCGATCGGTACGACGTCGTGCAGGGCGTGCTGCCTCCCGGCGTGCCGTCTGCGGCCCGGGTGCTGACACTGTCGTTCGGCATTGCCCTGCTCTGGCTGTCCCGTTCGCTCGCGCGCCGCCGGCGGCGCGCCTGGACGTTGGCGGTCGTCCTCGTCTTCGCGTCTGCCCTCGGACATCTCGCGAAGGGTCTCGACGTCGAGGAGGCGGCGGCCTCGCTTCTGCTGCTGCTCGCGCTCTTCCGCTACCGCGCCAGGTTCGACGTCCCCGGCGATCCCACGAGCGTCGGCCCCGTGCTCGGCGCGCTCGTCACGGTGGCTGCTGCGGTCGCGATCCCGAGCGGGCTCGAGCTCCGTGGGGCGGCGATCTCCGACCGCCTCGCCGACCTCGTGACCGCGGTCGGCCTGCTCGCCGCGTTCTACGCGCTCTACGTCTGGCTGCGGCCTTTGTCGCAGTCGGTCGCCCAGACGGTCGCGGAGCACCGGCTTGCCCGCGACATCGTCGAGGAGTACGGGCGCGACAGCCTGTCGTTCTTCGCGTTGCGGCGCGACAAGAGCTTCTTCTTCTCGCCGACGCGCCGTGCGTTCCTCGCATATCGCGTCGTCGGCGGATCCGCGATCGTCAGCGGCGACCCGGTCGGCGACGACTGCGAATTCGACGCGCTGCTCGCCGAGTTCCGGCGGGTTGCGCGGTCGCGCGGCTGGCGGTTCGCGGTCGTCGGCGTCTCGCAGGACAATCTCGGCCGCTACGAACGGCTCGGCATGCGCTCGATCCCGATCGGCGACGAGGCGGTTCTCGTTCCCGCCGAGTTCTCGCTCGAGGGCCGGGCGATCCGCAAGGTGCGTCAGTCGGTCACCCGGGTGACGAAGGCGGGCTACCGGTTCCGTCTCGTCCGCGCAGAGGACGTCGACGCACGGCTGCAAGCCGACGTCGAGGACGTCTCGGCGGCGTGGCGCGGCTCGAACGTCGAGCGGGGCTTCTCGATGGCGATGGACGACCTGTTCGCGCCGGGCACGGTGCTCGCCCTCGCCGAGGACGGCGCCGGTCGGATCGGCGGCTTCCTGCACCTCGCGCCCTCGCCGGCGCGCGGCGGCTGGTCGCTCAGCACGATGCGGCGCGCTCCCGAGACGCCGAACGGTCTGATGGAGTTCCTGATCGTCGAGACGGCGCTGTGGGCGAAGGCCGAGGCCGTGTGCGAGCTGTCGCTCAACTTCTGCGTGCTGACCGACGTGCTCGCGCCGGAGCGCGCGGTGACGGTGACGAGACGGGTGCTGCGTCGCGGCCTGCTCGCCGCCGACAACGTCTTCCAGCTCGAGCGCCTGCACTCGTTCAGCCGCAAGTTCCATCCGGTGTGGCGGCCGCGGTACGTCTGCGTCGAGAAGCTGAGCGACCTGCCGCTCGTCGGGCTCGCGTATCTCCATCTCGAACAGTTATTGGTCCCACCCGGGCCCTGGGCGAAGCGCGAACGCGTGCAACACTCCGCCTGATGGCGCAGCAGCAGACGCGCAGCCTCGGCCGCCTGTCGGAGATCGCACAGGTGATGGTGCGCCACGGCTTCGGCTACTTCCTCGAGGCGCACAAGCTCACCGACCTGCTGCCCGGACGGCCGCCGTCGTCGCACGACGACGTCTCGCAGCGTGGACGCCACCTGCGCGAGCTGCTCGACGAGCTCGGGCCGACCTTCGTGAAGTTCGGCCAGCTGCTGTCGACGCGCCCCGACCTCGTGCCGCCCGACATCATCGCCGAGCTGCGCGGCCTGCAGGACGACGTCCGTCCGTTCCCGTTCGAGCAGGCCGAGCGCGTGATCGAGGAGGATCTCGGCAACTCGATCGAGCGGCTCTTCCTCGAGTTCGAGCGCGAGCCGGTGGCGGCCGCGTCGATCGGCCAGGTCCACCGGGCGGTCCTGCCGAACGGCAAGCGGGTCGCGGTCAAGGTGCAGCGTCCCGGCGCGCCGCGGCAGATCGACGCCGACCTGAACCTGCTCTACCAGGCCGCGAAGCTCGTGAAGGAGCGGGTGCGCGCGCTCGACTTCATCGACGCGACCTCGGTCGTCGACGAGTTCGCGCGCCAGATCCGGCAGGAGCTCGACTACCGGCTCGAGGGCCGCAACGCGCAGACCTTTCACCGCAACTTCGCAGGCGACCCGAAGGTGCATGTCCCGAAGGTGTACTGGTCGTATACGCGCGCCCGCGTGCTGACGCTCGAGTGGCTCGACGGGACGCAGCTCGCCGACGTCGACCTGCTGCCGCTGACGCTCGAGGAGCGCCGTGATCTCGCGTACCGGGTAGCCGAGACGTGGATGGAGATGATCTTCCGGCACGGGTTCTTCCACGGCGACCCGCATCCCGCGAACATCCTCGTGCTCGACGAGGCCGGCGCGATCGGGCTCGTCGACTTCGGCGCGGTCGGGAAGCTGACCGACGACGACATGACCAAGCTGACGCGGATGTTCATCGACGCCGCGCAGGAGAACGTCGAGGCGCTGCCAAAGCGGCTCGCCGACCTCGGCGTGCGCTACCCGAAGGAGCGTGAGGACGAGTTCCTCGCCGAGCTGCGCGAGATCTACTACCGCTACTACGGCGCGTCGCTCAGCGAGATCGACCCGATCCAGGTGATCCGCGAGACGTTCCAGCTCATCTACTCGATGAACCTGCAACTGCCGACGCGGTTCCTGCTGCTCGACCGCTCGATCGCGACGCTCGGCTCGGTCGGCGTCGAGCTCTATCCCGACTTCAACGTCTTCGAGGTGGCGCGGCCGTACGCGCGCGGACTGTTGCTCGAGCGCTTCACCCCGCAGCGCGTCGCGAAGCGGGCGCAGCGGGACGCCGTGCGCTACGCGCAGATCTTCGCGGAGGCGCCGTTCCAGTGGGCCGACTTCATGGAGCAGGCACGTGACGGGCAGATCGAAGTCGGGTTCGTGCACAAAGGCCTCGACGACTTCCTCGACCAGACGCAGCGTGTGTTCAACCGGCTCGTGATCGCGCTGATCGTCGTCGGCGGCCTGATCGGGTCGTCGCTCATCGGCGTGTTCGCGAAGACCGGCCCGCATGTGCTCGGCGTCAACGTCATCTCGGTCGTCGGCTTCGCCCTGTCGACGGTGTTGGGGCTGTGGCTCTTCTGGGGCGTCGTCCGTTCCGGTCGGTTGTAGACGAGCCGTCACACTTCCGCGTCAAAGGACATCTATCGCGACGCGTCGCGCACGGCTAGCGTCGCGCGCCATGACCGAACTTCTCCTCGCCGAGCCCGAGGCCGCGATGCGCGGCTTTCTCGAACGCCAGCTGCGCAGCGACGGCTTCGATGTGCTCGCCTTCCCCTCGCCGCTCGCGCTGCCGCGCGCGGCCCGTCCCGACCTCTTCGTCCTCGGCGACGCCGAGGCACTCGACCAGATGCGCGTGCCCGACTGTCCCGTCATCGTCCTCGGCGATCGCGGCGACGCGGTGCGCGCACTCGAGCGCGCCGACGACTATCTCGCGCGGCCGTTCGCATACGAGGAGCTCGTCGCGCGCATCCACGCGGTACTGCGGCGCTGCCCGCCGCGCAGCGACCTGCTCGATCTCGGCCCGCTCGCGATCGACCGCGGCGCGAGGCGGGTCATCGTCCGTGGACGCGACGTCGCGCTGTCGCTGAAGGAGCTCGCGCTGCTCGTCAAGCTCGCGTCGGATCCCGATCGCGTGTTCTCGCGGGAGCAGTTGCTGCGCGACGTCTGGGGTTACCGGAGCTGGGCGCCGACGCGCACGGTCGAGTCGCACGCGTCGCGCATCCGCTGCAAGCTCGCAGCCGCCGGCCTCGACGGCTGGGTCGTGAACGTGTGGGGCGTCGGGTACAAGCTGCGGCCGTCCGAAGCCTGATGCCGTCCGGCGTGCACGTCACGCTCTGCCGATGCTCACACTCGCACTCGTCATCAGCCGGCACACGGCGATCAGGCTCGAGGAGGTCACGGGCGCGCTCACCGCGATCGCCGGCGGGCTCTTCTTCCTCGGGTCGGGTCTTCCCTTCGGGCGGCGCGGCGGTCAGGCGCTCGGGGGCCTCTGCCTCTGCGCGGCCGGCATCGTCTGGATCGTCGCCGTCCGCTGGGGCTCCTGAGACCGCTGGAGCTGCTGAGCGATCACAGAATCGCGCCCTCGAGCCGGAGCAGCTGCTCCTTGCGCTCGAGCCCGCCCGCATAGCCCGTGAGCTTTCCGCTCGCGCCGACGACGCGGTGGCACGGCAGGACGATCGGGATCGGGTTGCGGTTCATCACCGTGCCGATCGCGCGCGCCGCCCGCGGGTTGCCGGTGACGGCTGCGAGCGCGCCGTAGGTCGTCGTGCTGCCGTACTCGACGCGGGCGAGCTGCTCGAGCACGCGCCGGTTGTACGCGGGCAGGTGCCGCACGTCCCAGTCGAGCTCGAACGTGCGCCGCTTGCCGGCGAAGTACTCGTCGAGCTGGCGGCGGACGCGGTCGACCGGCTTCGCCGAGCGCAGCACGCGCGGGCCGAACTGCCGCGCGAGCGACTCGAGCTCGCGCTCGGCGTCCGGATCGAAATGGATGCGGCAGACACCGTGGTCGGTGACGCCGACGAGCAGGTCCCCGATCGGCGTGTCGGTCACGACGTCGTAGGCCGCGTCGAGGAGGCGGGCCGCCGCGGCCGCCGCGCGGAACCGCTCGTCCAGCATGGGGGTGATCGTCATGCGCGCTCCTTCCTGATCCGGCGCACGCCTGCCGACGCGGCCTGACGGGCGGCCGCTTCGGTCGAGCCGAGCGCACCGCCGATCTCGTCGTATCCGAGCCCGTATCCGTACCGCAGCACGACCGCGGCGCGTTCCTTCGCGGGCAGACCGTCGGTCAGGGGCGCAAGCTCCTCGAACGCGGGCCGGGCGTCCTCGTGCCAGATGTCCTCCGGCAGTTCGCTCTGCGGCTTCCGGCGCCGCACGTCGTCGATCGCGATCCGCGACGCGATCGTCAGCACCCACGCCCGCAGATGGTCGCCGTGCTCGAGGCGCTCGTACGCCCGCAGCGCGCGCAGGAACGTCTCCTGGAACGCGTCCTCGGCGCGCTCGGCGCCCAGCCGGCTGCTGAGATAGCGGAAGACCTCGCCGCGGTGCGTCGCGTAGAACGTCTCGAACGGCGGGATCATCACTCCATGAAACGTACTCCGGGGCGATGATGTGAGATATGGACGTCGCGGTCGTCGGGCACGTCGAATGGGTCGAGTTCGTCAGGGTCGACGAGGTGCCGAGGCCGGGGGAGATCGTTCACTCGCTCGAGCGCTGGGAGGAGGCCGCGGGCGGCGGGGCGGTCGCGGCAGTCCAGCTCGCGAAGCTCAACGGCTCGGCGCACTTCTTCACGGCGCTCGGCGGCGACGAGCTCGGCCGGCGGGCCCGCGCGGAGCTCGAGAGCCGGGGCGTCACGGTGCACAGCACGACGAGCGGCGAGCCGCAGCGGCGGGCGTTCACGTACGTGGACGGCAACGGCGAGCGGACGATCACCGTGCTCGGTGAGAAGCTGCTCGCTTCGGGCGAGGATCCACAGGTCCCGTGGGAGCTGCTCGGGCGCTGCGAGGCCGTGTTCTTCGTCAGCGGCGACGTGGCGTCGGTGCGCGCGGCCCGCCGGGCGCGCGTCCTCGTCGCGACCTCGCGTGAGCTCGCGACGCTCGCGCGGGCGGGGGAGGAGCTCGACGTCCTGATCGGCAGCGCCAACGACCCCGGCGAGCGCTACGAGCCGGGCGACCTCGATCCGCCGCCGCGGGCGGTCGTCACGACCTCGGGCTCACTCGGCGGCTGGATCCAACCAGGCGGACCGTTCCGCGCGGCGCCGCTGCCGGGCCCGGTGGAGGACGCGTACGGCTGCGGCGACTGTTTCGCCGCGGGCCTCACGTACGGGCTCGCGGCCGGCGAGACGATGGACGAGGCGGTCGCGCTCGGCGCCCGCTGCGGCGCCGCCGTCCTCACCGGGCGCGGCCCATACGGGGCTCAGCTCGACGCCGGCGCGCTGTCCCGGTTCGACCACATGAGCTGAACCGGCACCGTCCCGTGGCCGTTCGCGAGCGGCACCTCCTTCATGACGCTCGCGAGGTCGCCGCCGCTCTCGGCGATCGGGATGTCGCCGATCTCGCCGCCCTGCGGCGAGTACCAGGCGAGGTAGGAGTTCTTGCCGGTGCGGATCGCGTCCTCGACGTCCGGGTCGGTGCGCGCCTCCTGCAGCTCGTGGTAGACGGTGGCACAGACGTTCTTCCACGGCTCGTCGAATGCGACGATTCCGTTCGTTCCCTCGGAATAGACGGCGACGGCGTAGTAGTGGCCGCCGACCGAGCCGTGATAGCCGCCGAGCCCGTTCTCGGAGGTCACCTCGCCGTCGGCGAGGATCACGCCGGGCGGCAGGAGGAGCGTCGCGACGCCGGGCAGCTTCAGGGACGTCACGACCCGTTCGACCGACGGCTTGTCCATCCGCGGCAGCGAGACCGGGCCGGCCTGCGAGCCCCGGAAGACCGATTCGACCGTCTCCTTTGGGAAGTACTGCTCGATGACGGCGTTCAGGCGGCGGTCGGTCATCGCTGCGGGAACCGCAGCGTCGAGATGCTTGCGGTCGGCGGCCGCCCAGCGCCCGAGGTAGACGTGCGTCCACTCGAGCCGCGGCAGCGTCTTGCCGCCGTAGAACTGCAGGTTCTCGCTCGCCGTCGCAGCCTCGAGCGGCGCGAGGACGACGTTCAGCGGTTGCGTGTGCGTTCCGGTCTGCGTGGCCATTCGGGGGTGCCCTTTCTCCCGTTCGCTGCCGCAGTCCAGGTGCCGCGCGGGGAGCCTATACCCCGGAAGAGGGGTGGACAAGTGGTGGAAAGTGGTTTATCGTGGGGTGAAGTGGGAGACAGTGGTACGGCACGCGAAGCCCCAAGATGCTGCTCGGTGAATACGAACACACGCTCGACGACAAGAACCGGCTCACCCTGCCGGCGCGTTTCCGTCAGGATTTCGTCGACGGGATCGTCGTGACCCGCGGCATGGACGGCTGCCTGTTCGCGTACACGCGCGGCGACTGGGACACACTCGTCGCCGGGCGCCTCGGGGGCCTCGACCCACTCAGCAAGGAGGGCCGCCGGATGCAGCGTTTCTTCTTCTCCGGCGCGGCAGAGACGGAGCTCGACAAGCAGGGCCGCGTCGGCTTGCCGGCGGCGCTCCTGCAGCACGCGAAGCTCGATCGCGACGTCGTCGTCGCGGGAGTCCACGACCACCTCGAGATCTGGGATCGCGACGCCTGGCGCCGCGAGCTGGCAGAGGTCGAAGGGAGTGCGGAGCATGTTGCCGAACGTCTTGCAGCCCAGCGCGACTGATCACGT
>JAICLU010000147.1 GCA_025925195.1 Thermoleophilia bacterium | reverse complement strand
GGGCTGGACGTCGCCGGTGCTCGAGGCGGAGGTCGCGGTCTGGATCGGGCAGGGGCTCGGCGTCGCGATCGAGCTCGCCGACGTCGACGTTCCGCCCGACGGCGTCGAGCGGATCCTCGCGAGCGGCATCTACCACCGTCATGTGCTGCTCGGGCCGCCGGTCGCGCAGGCGCTCGACGGCTTCTCGGCGAGGGTTCTGTGCGACGGCGACGTCGTTGCGAGCACCGGCGACCCGACGGCGCTGACCGGCGAGCTCGACGACGTGCTCGAGGCGGTCAGGCTCACGGCCGGCCGCGAGCTGTGCGAGGGCGAGGTCGTGATCGCCGGCTCGGTCGTGCCGCCCCTTCCACTCACGACGGGAGGGTGGCTGGCCGATCTCGGACGGCTCGGATCGCTCTCCGTCACGATTGGTCGATGACCTTCCACCGGCCGCAGACCTGGCACCACGGCCTCATGGCCGACTACTGGGCGACGAACAACCTCGAGGCGCCCGAACTCGATCGATACCGGCAGTACCTCCGCTCGCCGGTGCTCGACGCCGGCTGCGGCACCGGGCGCCTGCTCGCGCCCCTCCGGGAGGAGGGCTTCGACGTCGACGGCTGCGACCTGTCGGCCGACATGATCGAACGATGCCGCGAGCGGGCACCGGGCGCGACCCTCTGGGTGTCGGCGCTCCACGAGCTCGACCCGCCCCGGCGTTATGCCTCCATCGTCTGCAGCGGCGTCTTCGGTCTCGGCAGTACGCGTGACCAGGACGTCGAGGCAGCCACGCGTCTGCACGACGCGCTCCTGCCCGGCGGCACGCTCGTGCTCGACAACGAGGAGCGGCCGTTCGCCTGGCAGGTGCGTGACTGGAACCAGCCGTCGCCCGGTCCCATCGCCTGTTCGAGCCGCGTCGACGCCGTCGACCGAGCGGACCGTTGCGTGCACATGACCATCCGTGCGGAGACGAGCGACGGCCGGCGCGAGGAGCACAGGCTGACGATGCGCTGGTGGACGCGCGACGAGCTCGTCCCGCTGCTCGAAGGCGCCGGCTTCGAGCACATCGATGTGCTCGACGGCGTCGACGAGAACATCGTCGTCTACGTAGCCTCCAGGCATGGAGATCTTCAACCTCTTCGACGGCGAGACGGACACCGGGCCTAGCGGCGACGAGCCGCCGGGCTACGAGCTCACCCGCGCGGTGCGCGTGGGCAAGAAGATCGGCGCGACGCAGCTCGGGATGAGCATCTACGAGCTGCCGCCCGGGCAGGCGATCTGCCCGTACCACTTCGAATGGACCGACGAGGAATGGCTGATCGTGCTCGACGGGATGCCGCTCGTCCGCACACCCGACGGCGAGACGACCCTGCAGCCCGGTGACACGGTCTGCTTCCCGGCTGGGCCTGCCGGCGCGCATCATGTGAGGAACGCGGGCGACGGCGCGGTCCGCGTGGCGATCCTCTCGACGAAGAACGCCCCGGGGATCGCCGAGTACCCGGACAGCGACAAGGTCGGCGTCTGGGTCGAGGACACGCACTACATGCTCCGCCGCTCGGAGCACCTCGACTACTGGGACGGCGAGCGCTGACCGGCCCGCTCGACCGGTCGATCTGATCCACCGAGCCGCGTCCGGGAACCGCGGCAGACCACGAGTACCATCGCTCTCTGCCCATGAGCCAGAGCAAGATCCGCAACTTCTCGATCATCGCGCACATCGACCACGGCAAGTCGACGCTCGCCGACCGGATCCTCGAGGTGACCGGCGCCGTGTCGGCACGCGAGATGCGCGAGCAGATACTCGACTCGATGGAGCTCGAGCGGGAGCGCGGGATCACGATCAAGGCGCAGGCCGTCCGCGTCTCGTGGAAGGGCCACCGGCTGAACCTGATCGACACACCCGGCCACGTCGACTTCACGTACGAGGTCTCCCGCTCGCTGCAGGCGTGCGAGGGCGCGCTGCTCGTCGTCGATGCCGCCCAGGGAATCGAGGCGCAGACACTCGCCAACGCGTATCTCGCGATCGAGAACGGGCTCGAGATCGTCCCCGTCGTCAACAAGATCGACCTTCCGGCCGCTCACCCTGACGGCGCCTCGATCGAGATCGCCGACCTGCTCGGCGACGACCCGGCGCGCGTCGTCCGTATCTCCGCGAAGACGGGGCTGAACGTCGCGGACGTGCTGGACGCGATCGTCGAGCGGGTGCCGCCTCCTGCCGGCGACGCGGGTGCGCCGCCGCGGGCGCTCGTCTTCGACTCGTCGTACGACCAGTACCGCGGCGTGGTCGCCTTCATCCGCGTGGTCGACGGGACGTTCACGCGCCGCGACGCGCTCGCGACGATGGCGACCGATACGCGCTTCGAGGCAGAGGAGCTCGGCTTCTTCTCGCCGACGATGACGCCGGTCGAGCAGCTCTCGGTCGGCGAGGTCGGCTACGTCATCACCGGCCTGAAAGACGTCTCGATCCTGCGGGTCGGCGACACGCTCACGACGGTGAAGCGCCGCGCGGCCGCGGCGCTGCCGGGCTACAAGGAAGTGAAGCCCATGGTGTTCGCAGGGCTTTTTCCGACCGACTCCGACCAGTATCCGGAGCTGCGGGACGCGCTCGAGCGGTTGAAGCTGAACGACTCCGCCCTCTTCTACGAGCCCGAGACCTCGAACGCCCTCGGGTTCGGCTTCCGCTGCGGCTTCCTCGGCCTGCTGCACATGGAGATCGTCCGCGAGCGACTCGAGCGCGAGTTCGACCTCGACCTGCTGGTCACGGCGCCGAACGTCGCGTACCGCGTGCAGGATCGGAACGGCGAGTGGATCGAGGTGCACAACCCCTCCGACTTCCCGCGCGAGATCGAGGAGGTCGAGGAGCCGTATGTCAAGGCGTCGATCATCGTCCCGAAGGAATACGTCGGCGCGGTGATGGAGCTGAACAACGACCGGCGCGGGACGTTCGACCACATGGAGTACCTCTCGCCGCAGCGCGTGCACCTGACGTACGAGCTGCCGCTCGCCGAGATCGTCCTCGACTACTACGACCAGCTGAAGTCGCGGACGCGCGGCTACGCGTCGTTCGACTACGACATGGCCGGCTTCAAGGCGGGCAACCTCGTGCGCGTCGACGTGCTCGTCGCGCAGGAGCCGGTCGATGCGCTGTCGCTGATCGTGCACCGCGACTTCGCGTACGAGCGCGGACGCCTGCTCGTCGACAAGCTGCGCGAGGAGATCCCGCGCCAGATGTTCGACGTCGCGATCCAGGCCGCGATCGGGGCGCGCGTGATCGCGCGCGAGACGGTGAAGGCGCGCCGCAAGGACGTGCTCGCGAAGTGCTACGGCGGCGACATCTCGCGCAAGCGCAAGCTGCTCGAGGCGCAGAAGAAGGGCAAGAAGCGGATGAAGCAGGTCGGCTCGGTCGAGGTGCCGCAGGAGGCATTCCTCGCCGTCCTCAACATCGGGCAGGGCAACAAGTCGTGAGGCACCTCTACGTGCACCTGCCGTTCTGCGCGCACCGCTGCGGCTATTGCGACTTCGTCACGGCGACCGGACGCGAGGAGCAGCACGCGGCGTACGTCGACGCGCTGCTGCGCGAGCTGCACGAGGAGCACCGCGGCGACCCGGTCGACACGATCTTCCTCGGCGGCGGCACGCCCACCTTCACGGCGTTGCCCGAGCTGCTGCGTCTGCTCGCAGCTCTGCCGCCGGCGCGCGAGCTGACTGTCGAGGCGAACCCCGAGACCGTCACGCCGGAGCTCGCGCGGGCGTTGCGCGCCGCCGGCGTGACCCGCGTCTCGCTCGGCGCGCAGACGTTCCAGGCGCACCTGCTCGCGACGCTCGAACGGCAGGCGACACCGGACGACGTGCGGGCGGCGTTCGGGCATCTCCGGCGGGCCGGCTTCGACAACCTCTCGCTCGACCTGATCTACGGCATTCCCGGCCAGACGCCCGCCGACCTCGCGGACGATCTCGCCCAGGCGCTCGCGCTCGAGCCCGAGCACATCAGCGCCTATGAGCTCGAGGCGAAGCCGGGCACACGCTTCACGATCGCGCACGGCGCCGAGCTCGAACGGCAGGCCGAGGCGATGGAGGACTACTTCGAGCGCGTCGTCGAGACCCTGACCGCGGCCGGCTACCGCTGGTACGAGACCGCGAACTTCTGCCGCGGCGACCGGCGCAGCGAGCACAACCTCGGCTACTGGCTCGGCCACGACTACCTCGGGATCGGCGTCGGCGCCGTCTCGACCGTGGCGGGCGTCCGCCGGCGCAACACGCCGAAGCTGGCCCACTATCTCGCCGGCCGCTACGACCGCGAGCTCGAGCCGCTCGACGACGAGACGCGCGCGCGTGAGCGCGTGATGCTCGGGCTGCGCCTCGACGAGCCGTTGCCGCTCGCCGGCCTCCGGCACGCGCTCGACCCGGCGGGTCTCGCTCGGGTGGAGAAGCTCGGGCTCGCCGAACACGACGACGACTCGCTCGCGCTCACCGCCCGGGGCCGCTTCCTCGGCGGCGCCGTGACGGCCGAGCTCCTCGCGTAAAATTCGCCTGGAAATGAGCGTCAAGCTGCAACTGAAGCCGCGGCAGCAGGAGATCCTCCGCTGCGTCGTCGAGGAGTACGTCGCCACCGGTCAGCCGGTCGGGTCGAGGACGCTCGTCGCGAAGGGCGGCCTCACCGCGTCGCCCTCGACCGTCCGCGCGGACCTCGCCGAGCTCGAATCGCTCGGCCTGCTGACGCACCCGCACACCTCCGCCGGCCGCGTCCCCACCGAGAGCGGCTACCGCTACTACGCCGACGAGCTCCTGCGGCGGCCGGAGTCGCACCCCGCCGAGTTCCCGCTCGACCTGCACACGCAGCGCACCGAGGTCGAGTCGGCGCTGCAGGCGACGACCGAGATGCTGTCGCAGGTGACGCGGCTGCTCGCGCTCGTGTCGGCGCCGCCGCTCGAGGCGACCACGGTGGTGCACATCGAGGTGCTGCTGCTGCAGCCCGAGCTCGTGATGGTCGTCGTCATCACGTCGGCCGGCGGCGTCACGAAGCGGCTCTTCCATTTCGAGGATCCGGTCGACCTCGGTCTCGCGCAGTGGGCAGGCGAGTACCTGAACGAGACGGTCGCGGGCCTGCAGCTCGGCACGTCGCTCCTGCGCCGCCGCTTCGACGATCCCGGCCTGTCGGTGCGTGAGCGCGACTTCCTCGGCGCGCTCCGTCCCGCCTTCACCGAGCTCGTCTCGGCCGAGCAGCGGCTGTACGTCGGCGGTGCCGCAGACCTCCTCGGCGAGGTTCGCGCCGAGGAGCTCGAGGCCTACCGCAACCTCTTCGAGCTCGTCGAGAAGCGCGCCGCGATGCTCGACGTGCTCGGGTCTCCACGCGAATCGCAGCGGGCCTACGTGCGCGTCGGCCAGGAGCTCGAGCATCCCGCTCTGCGGGACATCGCGCTCGTCGGCGCCTGTTACGGGCTGGTGCACAGGGCCCTCGGAGCCGTCAGCCTCGTGGGCCCCGTGCGTATGGACTACGACAAAGCGCTGCGCGCGGTTCGCTCCGCCGCGCTCGAGCTCTCGCGCTTCTCGGAATCGATGTTCGAAGACTGATGTCGACCACCGAGCGCGACTACTACGAGCTGCTCGGCATCGACCGCGGCGCGAGCGAGAGCGACATCAAGAAGGCGTTCCGCCGGCTCGCGCGCGAGCTGCACCCCGACGTCTCCGACGCGCCCGACGCCGAGGCGCGCTTCAAGGAGGTCGTCGAGGCGTACGAGGTGCTGTCGAAGGCCGAGACGCGCCAGCTCTACGACCGGTACGGGCACGCGGGACTGCGCGGCGGCGGCTATCAGCCCGGCCATTTCGACTTCGGCAGCCTCTCCGACCTGTTCTCCGCGTTCTTCGGCGACGACCTGCTCGGCGGGCGCGGGCACGGGCGCGGCGCCGACCTCGGGGCGGTCGTCGAGATCGATCTCGCCGACGCCGCCAGCGGGACGACGCGGGAGGTGCCGTTCGAGATCGCGGCGACCTGCGACCGCTGCGGCGGCGACGGCTCGGAGCCCGGCACGCCGGTGACGACGTGCGACACGTGCGGCGGCGTCGGCCAGGTGCAGCACGTCTCGCGCAGCGTCTTCGGCGAGTTCGTGCGCACCGGCGCGTGCCCGACCTGCGGGGGCACCGGCCGCCAGATCGAGACGCCGTGTCGCGAGTGTCACGGTGAGGGACGCGTGCTGAAGGAACGCCGGCTCGAGGTGACGATCCCACCCGGCATCCACGACGGACAGCGCATCCGGATCGCGGGCGAAGGACATGTGGGCACGCTCGGGACACGGGCCG